>CAZXDB010000012.1:0-36311 GCA_964639465.1 uncultured Bifidobacterium sp.
GCTGCTGTGGATGCGGTGGGGAAGATCGTTGTTGCCTACGAGCCTGTATGGGCGATCGGCACTGGCAAAACAGCGACGCCCGAGATGGCTCAGCAAGTGCATGCGCAATTGCGTGCCTTGTTGCTCAAGGCGGATCCGGCAGCAGGCGCCGGGGTTCGGCTGCTCTATGGTGGCAGCATGAAGCCTGACAATGCACGCGACCTGCTCGGCATGGTCGATATCGATGGTGGGCTGATCGGTGGAGCTGCGCTGAAGGCTGAGGATTTTCTAGCGATCGCTCGATCGGTGTGAACATCCTGGTGATTGCGCACTCCAATGCGCTGCAGTTTAAAAAAGAGCAACAAATTATTATTGAAATGGAAAATCCTTCAACATGAATAACTTACTCGCGATAATCATCGTCATTCAGGTCGTTACGGCGCTGATGATCATTGGACTGGTGCTGCTTCAGCACGGCAAGGGTGCCGACATGGGAGCTGCTTTCGGTTCGGGTGCATCCGGCAGCTTGTTTGGTGCCAGCGGTTCTTCAAATTTCCTCTCTCGGTTCACAGGTATCGCTGCCGCCGTGTTTTTTTCGGCGACACTGGCCCTGAGTTACATCGGCAGCAGACCGGCGAGCAGCTCAGGCGCAGGCGTGATGGATCAGATAACAACACCGGCGAAACCTGCCACGACGGTTCCGGGCACTTCTGGACCCTCAAACACCGAGAATAAGGCGAGCGAGATCCCGAAATAATGTTTTGGTAATCAATGCTGTCAAATCTGCATTGAGATCGGACATCAAAGCGGGTTAAAATGCTGTGCTTTTGCCGACGTGGTGAAATTGGTAGACACGCTATCTTGAGGGGGTAGTGGCGCAAGCTGTGCGAGTTCGAGTCTCGCCGTCGGCACCAGTCAAAACAGGAACAGGAATCGCTGTGATTCCGAGCAGGCCAGCAGGGGATGCCCCGAGCTGGCTTTTTGCTGAAATGGCAAGCCTGTCGTTATGGCTAAAAATTGATTTGTTATAAACACAATCATCGCTTTGAACTGAGGAAATCGTGAACCTCGAAAATTACCTTCCAATACTGCTCTTTATCGGAGTCGGTATTGCAGTGGGTGTAGCGCCCCAAATACTGGGTCGCTTGTTGGGACCCCATCAGCCCGACGCAGAAAAAACTTCCGCTTATGAATGCGGCTTTGAAGCTTTCGAAGACGCGCGCATGAAATTCGACGTGCGTTACTACCTTGTTGCGATACTTTTCATTCTTTTTGACCTGGAAGTGGCCTTCCTGGTGCCTTGGGCTGTCGCGATGTCGGACATTGGCATGCTTGGGTTCTGGGCCATGATGATTTTTCTGGGTGTACTGGTCGTTGGCCTGATTTTCGAATGGAAAAAAGGCGCTCTGGATTGGGAATAAGCGATGGCGATTGACGGACTCATGAATGAAGGCTTTGTCACCACGACAGCAGACAAGCTGATCAATTGGACTCGTACCGGCTCGATGTGGCCGATGACGTTCGGCTTGGCTTGTTGTGCTGTGGAGATGATGCATGCGGGTGCGTCCCGTTACGATCTGGACCGTTTTGGCGTCGTGTTCCGACCATCGCCACGACAGTCGGACGTGATGATTGTTGCCGGAACACTCTGCAACAAAATGGCGCCCGCGCTGCGCAAAGTCTATGACCAGATGGCGGAGCCGCGCTGGGTCATTTCGATGGGTTCCTGCGCCAATGGCGGCGGCTACTACCATTACTCCTATTCGGTGGTGCGCGGCTGCGATCGTATCGTTCCCGTGGATATTTACGTACCTGGCTGCCCGCCAACCGCAGAGGCGCTGTTGTACGGCATCATGCAATTGCAAAACAAAATCCGGCGCACCAACACCATCGCTCGCTGAAAAATAAACCCGGCTTATGACAACCAAACTCGGAACACTGGAAGCGGCACTGAAAGAAGTCTTGGGTGATCGTCTCCGCACGATGTCAGTAGCGCTTGGCGAACTGACCGTCGTGGTTGGCTCGGCCGATTATTTGTTGGCCATGCAAACGCTGCGTGATCATCCGGCACTGCGTTTTGAACAACTATTGGATCTGTGCGGCGTCGATTACGAATCGTATGGCGACGGTGCTTGGGATGGCGCGCGTTTTGCCGTCGTGTCGCACCTGATGTCCGTTACTCACAACTGGCGTCTGCGCGTCCGCACCTTTGCCGCTGACGACGATTTGCCTGTGGTTCCCTCCGTGAGTGAGTTGTGGAACTCAGCCAATTGGTATGAGCGTGAAGCGTTTGATCTGTTTGGTATTTTGTTCGAAGGTCACAATGATCTGCGTCGCATTTTGACCGATTATGGTTTTATCGGGCATCCGTTCCGCAAGGATTTCCCGGTCAGTGGCTATGTCGAGATGCGCTACGACCCTGAGCAAAAACGCGTCATTTATCAGCCGGTGACGATTGAGCCGCGTGAAAACGTGCCTCGCGTTATCCGGGAAGCGCATTACGGAATCAAATAAATGGCTGAGATAAAGAACTACACCCTGAATTTCGGCCCACAGCATCCTGCCGCACATGGCGTGCTGCGACTGGTGTTGGAGCTCGATGGCGAGGTGATCCAGCGCGCGGATCCGCACATTGGCTTGCTGCACCGTGCGACCGAGAAACTGGCGGAAACACGAACCTACTTACAGTCCGTGCCGTACATGGACCGTCTCGACTATGTGTCGATGATGTGTAACGAGCACGCGTACGTGATGGCGATCGAAAAATTGCTTGGTCTGGAAGTCCCGCTGCGTGCGCAATACATTCGGGTGATGTTCGACGAGGTAACGCGGCTGCTGAATCACCTGCTGTGGTTGGGCGCGCATGCGCTTGACGTGGGCGCGATGGGTGTATTTCTGTATGCCTTCCGCGAGCGCGAAGATCTGATGGACTGCTATGAGGCGGTCTCGGGTGCGCGTTTGCATGCAGCGTATTACCGACCGGGCGGTGTGTACCGCGATCTACCTGAGAGCATGCCGCAATACACCGCTTCGCTGATTCGCAATGACAAGGCGATGGCCCGTCTGAATGAAAATCGCCAGGGTTCCCTGCTTGATTTTATTGAGGATTTCACCAACAGGTTCCCGACTTATGTCGACGAATACGAAACCCTGCTGACCGACAACCGTATCTGGAAACAGCGTCTGGTGGGTATTGGTGTCGTGTCACCCGAACGAGCGCTGGCGATGGGATTTACCGGTCCCATGTTGCGCGGCTCGGGCATTGCCTGGGATCTGCGCAAGAAGCAGCCCTACGAAGTCTACGACCTGATGGATTTCGATATTCCTGTTGGTGTCAATGGTGATTGCTACGATCGCTATCTGGTGCGTATCGAAGAAATGCGCCAGTCCAATCGCATCATCAAACAATGTATCGAATGGCTGCGCAACCACCCGGGTCCTGTCATCAGTGATAACCACAAAGTGGCGCCACCTTCGCGTGTCGACATGAAGTCGAACATGGAAGAACTGATTCACCATTTCAAGCTGTTTACCGAGGGATTCCATGTCCCCGAGGGCGAGGCTTATGCGGCGGTGGAGCACCCGAAAGGCGAGTTCGGCATCTATCTTGTTTCCGATGGTGCGAACAAACCTTATCGCCTGAAGATTCGCGCTCCCGGTTATGCGCATCTGCAGGGGCTTAATGAAATGGCCAAAGGGCACATGATCGCTGATGCGGTAACGATTATTGGTACCCAGGACATCGTGTTCGGCGAAATCGATCGCTGAAGTACGTATTCATCCACAAGGCAAAACGATGCTGTTAACTGAGCAAGCGTATAAAAAAATAGATCGCGAACTGGCGAAGTTCCCGGCCGACCAGCGCCAGTCTGCGGTCATGGCCGCGCTCGCCATCGCGCAGGACGAAAAAGGCTGGCTGGCACCCGAGGTAATGCAAGACATCGCCGATTACATCGGCATGCCTGCGATTGCCGTGCAAGAGGTTGCCACGTTCTACAACATGTACAACCTTAAGCCTTTGGGCAAGCAGAAAATCACAGTCTGTACCAATCTGCCCTGCGCGCTCTCGGGTGGCGAGAGGGCGGCGAACTATCTGAAAGAAAAACTGGGCATTGATTATCGCGAAACCACGGCCGACGGTCAGTTCACCCTGATGGAAGGCGAGTGCATGGGTGCGTGTGGCGATGCGCCTGTGCTGCTCGTGAACAACAAGCGGATGTGCAGCCACATGTCGAATGAAAAAATCGATGCCTTGCTGGGGGAGCTGAAGCCATGAGCAGCCTTCACGATCGTCACATCAAGCCGCTGATTCTGGCCGGCCTGGACGGCAGTAACTGGCACCTCGCCGACTACGTCAAGCGCGGTGGTTATTCAGCATTACGCCGTATTCTGACTGAGAACATCACCCCCGAGCAGGTGATCGCAGAGCTGAAGGCTTCATCGCTGCGTGGTCGAGGCGGTGCGGGCTTTCCCACCGGCCTGAAGTGGAGCTTCATGCCGCGCCAGTTCCCCGGGCAGAAGTATTTGGTTTGCAATTCGGATGAAGGCGAGCCCGGTACCTTCAAGGACCGCGACATCCTTCGCTACAACCCGCATTCGGTCATCGAAGGTATGGCCATCGGTGCGTATGCGATGGGTATTTCGGTGGGTTACAACTATATTCACGGCGAAATCTGGGATGTCTATGATCGCTTTGAAGCCGCGCTCGATGAGGCGCGAGCTGCGGGCTTCCTGGGCGACCGTCTTCTGGGTACGGATTTCAGTTTCCAGTTGCATGCATTCCACGGCTACGGCGCGTACATCTGCGGCGAAGAAACTGCTTTGCTGGAATCCATCGAAGGCAAAAAAGGTCAGCCACGATTCAAGCCGCCTTTCCCAGCGAGCTTTGGTTTGTACGGCAAACCCACGACCATCAACAATACCGAAACGTTTGCGGCCGTACCGTTTGTGATGAATCTCGGCGGCGAAGCGTATCTCGCCACCGGCAAGCCTAATAACGGTGGCACCAAGATTTTCTCTGTCTCCGGTGATGTCGCTCGTCCGGGCAATTACGAAGTGCCGCTGGGAACACCGTTTGCCACTCTGCTTGAACTCGCGGGTGGCATGCGTGACGGCAAAAAAATCAAGGCAGTCATTCCCGGTGGCTCATCGATGCCGGTCCTGACTGGTGACGTGATGATGCAGACCGACATGGACTACGACTCGATTGCCAAAGCAGGCTCCATGCTGGGCTCGGGTGCCGTCATTGTGATGAATGAAACTCGTTGCATGGTGAAATCGCTCCTGCGCCTGTCGTATTTTTATTACGAAGAATCCTGCGGCCAGTGCACACCCTGTCGTGAGGGTACCGGCTGGTTGTATCGCATGGTGCATCGTATTGAACACGGGCAGGGCAGGACTGATGACCTCGATATGCTCAACACCGTTGCTGATGGCATTCAGGGTCGCACGATTTGCGCGCTTGGTGATGCAGCAGCGATGCCGGTGCGTGCGATGGTTAAAAATTTTACTGATGAATTTGCATATCACATCGAGCACAAGCGTTGTCTTGTGCCCACGTACCTCTGACCGGAATCGCCATGGTTGAGATTGAAATAGACGGCAAAAAAGTCGAAGTGCTTGAAGGCAGCATGGTGATGGATGCTGCCAATCAGCTGGGTACTTATATCCCGCATTTTTGCTATCACAAGAAACTGTCGATCGCGGCCAACTGCCGCATGTGCCTGGTCGAAGTCGAGAAAGCGCCCAAGCCCTTGCCGGCTTGCGCCACGCCCGTAACGCCCGGCATGATCGTGCGTACCCACAGTGAGAAGGCGGTGCGTGCGCAAAAAGACGTGATGCAGTTCCTGCTGTTGAATCACCCGCTGGATTGCCCTATTTGCGATCAGGGTGGCGAATGTCAGTTGCAGGATCTGGCGGTGGGTTACGGTCCATCGGCATCGCGCTATCACGAAGAAAAGCGTGTTGTTCATGCGAAGGACGTTGGCCCGCTGATCTCGATGAAAGAAATGAGCCGCTGCATCCATTGCACGCGTTGCGTTCGTTTCGGTCAGGAGATTGCCGGCGTGATGGAATTTGGCATGCTCGGTCGTGGCGAGCATTCTGAAATCACCTCGTTCGTTGGCAAGACCGTCGATTCTGAATTGTCCGGCAACATGATTGATCTGTGCCCGGTCGGTGCGCTGACCTCCAAGCCTTTCCGTTACAGCGCTCGTACCTGGGAGCTGTCGCGTCGCAAGTCAGTCAGTCCACACGATAGCCTGGGTTCGAACCTCATCGTTCAGGTCAAAGGTTCCAAAGTCATGCGCGTGCTGCCGCTGGAAAATGAAGCGGTCAATGAATGCTGGCTGTCCGACCGCGATCGTTTTTCGTACGAAGGACTGAACAGCGAAGAACGACTGACCGCGCCGATGATCAAGCAGGATGGTCAGTGGCAAACCACCGACTGGCAAACTGCGCTTGAGTATGTGGCCCATGGATTGCGCAATATTCGTCATGAGCATGGCGCTGACGCCATCGCTGCGCTGGCGACACCGTACTCGACACTCGAAGAGCTATCGCTGCTGCAGAAGCTGGTACGCGGACTCGGCTCCGATAATGTCGACTTCCGTCTTCGTCAGACCGACACCATCGCCGACCCCGGCTTCATTCCCTGGCTCGGCATGTCGGTAGAAGCCGTCAGCCAGCTCAAACGCGTGTTCGTGATCGGCTCTTTCCTTCGAAAAGACCATCCACTGCTGTCAGCAAAACTGCGTGGTGCCGTTCGCCGTGGTGCAAGCTTGTCGATCCTGCACGCAGTCGATGATGACTTGCTGATGCCTGTGGCGAACAAGCTGATCGCTGCGCCCAGCGACTGGGTTGCGCAACTGGGCGAGGTCGCTGTGGCGATCGCGCAGAGCAAGAATATTGCTGCCCCCGCCGAGCTGTCGAATCTGCAGCCTTCGGCGACTGCTAAGCAAATTGCTGCTAGCTTGCTGTCAGGTGAGCCGCGAGCTGTTTTTCTGGGTAATGCGGTCGCTCAGCATCCGCAGTCAACCCAGCTGCACGCGCTGGCGCAATGGATCGCTGTACAGACCGATGCCAGTTTCGGTTATCTGACCGAAGCCGCCAACACTGTTGGCGGCTACATCGCCAATGCTTTACCGGGCAAGGCTGAGAACGCCAACAATTTGGTCACTCGTGCGCGCAAAGCCTACCTCTTGCTGCACACCGAACCTGAGCTCGATTGTGCGGATCCGCGTACAGCACATGCGGCGGTCAATCAGGCGGACATGGTGGTGGTGATGTCGCCGTTCAAACACGGCATGGCATTTGCCGACGTGCTGCTGCCGGTTGCGCCGTTTACCGAAACCGCAGGGACTTTCATTAGTGCAGAAGGGCGCGTGCAGAGCTTCAATGGCAGCGTCAAGCCTCTGGGTGAAACACGTCCGGCCTGGAAGGTTTTGCGTGTGCTGGGCAATCTGTTGTCGCTGGACGGCTTTGCTTACGAAAGCTCCGAAGATATTCGCAACGAGGTGCTGGGTGTCTCAACACTGGAAGGTCTTGATCTCACCGCTCGGTTGAACAACCATACCAAGATCGCGCTCCAGGCCATGCCAGCGTCGGCAGGTATCGAGCGTATCGCTGACGTGCCCGTCTATTTCAGTGATGCGATCGTCCGACGCGCCGGGTCGCTGCAGGAATCCACGGATGCGCATACGCCGCGTGCAGTACTTTCTGCTGCAATGGCTGAAAAGCTCGGTGTGATCGCAGGTGCCAAAGTCCGCGTGAGTCAGGGCACGACAACGATCGTGATTGATTGCGCCATAGATAATGGGTTGCCGGACAATGTTGTGCGTGTGGCTTCGGCGCACCCCTCAACCGCTGCGCTTGGCCCAATGTTTGGTGCGCTCTCGGTGGAGAAAGTCTGATGGATGCGCTGCTGTCAATGTTGACTGCCACCGGCGCGGATGTCCTTGGTCCGGCCTGGCCTGTAGCCTGGACCCTGATCAAAATTGTGGCCATCGTGTTGCCACTGATGGGCTGTGTTGCCTATCTGACCCTGTGGGAGCGCAAGTTGATTGGCTGGATGCACGTGCGTTTGGGTCCGAACCGAGTCGGTCCTGCCGGATTGCTGCAACCGATCGCCGATGCGCTCAAGTTGCTGCTCAAGGAAATCATTGTGCCGGCCAAGGCGAACAAAGCTTTGTTCGTGTTGGCGCCCGTCATGACCATCATGCCGGCGCTCGCGGCGTGGGCGGTTATACCGTTCGGTCCTGAGACCGTGCTAGCCAACGTCAATGCCGGTTTGTTGTTCGTGATGGCGATCACCTCGATGGAGGTCTATGGCGTCATCATCGCCGGCTGGGCGTCGAATTCGAAATATGCGTTCCTCGGCGCTATGCGTGCCTCGGCCCAGATGGTGTCGTATGAAATCGCGATGGGCTTTGTGTTTGTCATCGTGCTGATGGTCTCGGGCAGTCTGAATCTGTCGGAAATCGTCGCAGGACAGACACGCGGCACATTTGCCGATATGGGACTTAATTTCCTTTCATGGAACTGGCTGCCGTTGTTGCCGATGTTCGGCGTCTACATTATTTCGGGTATCGCTGAAACCTCCCGCCATCCTTTCGATGTGGTCGAAGGCGAGTCTGAGATCGTCGCCGGCCACATGGTCGAATATTCGGGCATGTCGTTTGCGATGTTCTTCCTCGCCGAATACGCGAACATGATCCTGGTCTCGATGCTGGCCACGCTGATGTTCCTCGGCGGCTGGAGCGCGCCGCTGGATATTCTGAGCTTCATTCCCGGCTGGATCTGGCTGGGTATCAAGACCTTCCTGGTGGTCTCCATCTTTATCTGGGTGCGTGCGTCGTTCCCGCGCTACCGCTACGATCAGATCATGCGCCTGGGCTGGAAGGTCTTTATACCGCTGACCGTCATTTATCTCGTCATCGTGGCGATATGGATGAAGACCCCATGGAACATCTGGTCGTAAGAATCAAACGCAAAGGCTGAATAATCATGGAAGCGATGAAGGATTTCTTTGGAAGTCTGATGCTGCGGGAGCTCTTCAAAGGGCTGGCGCTGACAGGCCGCTACCTGTTTGCACGCAAAATTACGGTGCAATTTCCGGAGGAAAAAACACCGCAGTCGCCCCGGTTCCGCGGGCTGCATGCGTTGCGCCGCTATCCCAACGGTGAAGAGCGCTGCATTGCCTGCAAACTCTGCGAAGCTGTTTGCCCGGCCCTGGCCATTAGCATCGAATCCGAGCAGCGTGACGATGGTTCTCGTCGTACCACCCGCTATGACATCGATCTGACGAAATGCATTTTCTGCGGATTTTGCGAGGAGTCCTGCCCTGTCGATTCGATCGTCGAGACGCACATTCTTGAGTACCACGGTGAGAAGCGGGGCGATCTGTACTACACCAAAGACATGCTGCTGGCCATCGGTGACAAATACGAAGCCGAGATTTCGGCCAATCGGGCAGCTGATGCCCGCTATCGCTGAGATACCTCATGGAATTTACCACCGTCCTTTTTTACGTCTTTTCCGCGCTCCTGATCTTCGCAGCCCTGAGGGTGATCTCGGCCAGCAATCCGGTGCATGCCGCACTGTTCCTCATCCTTTCTTTCTTCTCGGCCGCGGCCATCTGGATGCTGATGAAAGCCGAGTTTCTGGCCATCGTGCTGGTGCTGGTCTATGTCGGCGCAGTCATGGTGCTGTTCCTGTTTGTCGTGATGATGCTGGATATTGATATGGCAAAACTGCGCGCAGGTTTCTGGAGCCATCTGCCACTGGCGCTGACGATTGGCGCGATCATCGCAGCCGAAATGATCACTGTGCTGGTGCGTGGCTTTATCGCGCAGGAGTCCGCACCTGATGCGGCGGTGAATATTGGCGACACGCGCGAGCTGGGCAAACTGATTTATACCCAATATCTGTATGCGTTTGAGATTGCAGCCATCATTCTGCTGGCCGCGATCGTGGCCGCCGTTGCGCTGACCATGCGCCGGCGCAAGGACACCAAGTATTTCAATCCGGGCGACGCCGTCAAAGTGAAATCCAAAGATCGCATACGCATTATCAGCATGCAGGCTGAAGCGCGCGAAGTGGCTGACCCGCCTGCCGACAAATCATAAAAGGCAAAAAACGTGACACTGACACTTGCACACTTCTTGACGCTGGGCGCGATCCTTTTTGCGATTGCGGTCGTTGGTATTTTCATGAACCGAAAGAACATCATTGTCATTCTGATGGCTATCGAGCTCATGCTGCTGGCGGTGAACATGAATTTCGTCGCGTTCTCGCATTATCTCGGCGATGCGGCCGGGCAAATTTTTGTGTTTTTCATCCTGACTGTCGCGGCTGCCGAGTCTGCGATTGGTCTGGCGATTCTGGTAGTGCTGTTCCGCAACCTCGATACGATCAATGTTGAAGAGCTTGATCGTCTCAAGGGTTAAAGCAAAACAACGACAAGGTTTTTATGGCTGGGCAACTTAACCCAAACCTGCTGCTGTGGGTCCCGCTCGCGCCTCTCGCGGGCTCGCTGATTGCCGGATTGTTCGGTACTCGTTTCTTTGGCAATCTCATTGGCCGCACGACCTCACATACTGTGACGATAGGGGGTGTGCTGATTGCCTTCCTGATCTCCGCGCAGACCTTGATGCAGGTGATGGATGGCGCCAGCTACAGCGGCACGCTCTACACTTGGATGACCGTGGGCAGTCTGAAGCTGGAAATTGGTTTTCTGGTCGACAGCCTGACGGCGATGATGATGTGTGTTGTGACCTTCGTATCGCTGATGGTGCACATCTACACCATCGGTTACATGCAGGATGATGAGGGCTATAACCGCTTCTTCGCCTACATCTCGCTGTTCACCTTCGCTATGCTCATGCTCGTGATGAGTAACAACTTTCTGCAGCTGTTTTTTGGCTGGGAAGCCGTGGGTCTGGTGTCTTACCTGCTGATCGGTTTCTGGTTCAAACGGCCGACCGCGATTTTCGCGAATATGAAAGCTTTCCTGGTCAACCGAGTTGGTGACTTCGGCTTCATCCTCGGCATTGGTCTGTTGCTGGCTTACGCGGGCTCCATGAATTATGCAGAGGTGTTTGCCCAGCGCGAGGCCCTGGCCACACTGACATTGCCAGGCACGGATTGGATGCTGATCACCGTCGCCTGTATTTGTCTTTTCATCGGTGCGATGGGCAAGTCGGCGCAGTTTCCCTTGCACGTCTGGCTGCCTGATTCAATGGAAGGCCCGACCCCGATCTCCGCACTGATTCATGCCGCGACCATGGTGACGGCGGGTATTTTCATGGTGGCGCGCATGTCCCCGCTGTTCGAGTTGTCCGACACCGCTTTGTCCTTCGTGCTGATCATTGGTTCGATCACGGCGCTGTTCATGGGTTTTCTGGGGATTATTCAAAACGATATCAAGCGCGTCGTCGCCTACTCAACCCTGTCCCAGCTCGGTTACATGACCGTGGCCCTCGGTGCGTCCGCCTATTCGGTGGCGGTATTTCATCTGATGACGCACGCCTTCTTTAAGGCGCTGCTGTTCCTGGCCGCGGGTGCGGTCATCATCGGCATGCATCATGATCAGGACGTTCGCAACATGGGTGGTCTGCGCAAATACATGCCGATTACCTGGATCACCAGCTTGCTTGGTTCGCTTGCGCTGATTGGGACGCCTTTCTTTTCGGGTTTTTATTCGAAGGACAGCATCATCGAGGCGGTTCACGCAACCCAGATTACTGGCAGTGGCTTCGCGAATTTCGCGGTGCTGGCTGGCGTGTTTGTCACCGCCTTCTATTCGTTCCGTATGTACTTCCTGGTGTTTCATGGCGAAGAGCGGTTTGGAAAAGCGCATCATGATCATCATGACGCCCGTGATGATGAACATCACGGACTGGCTCCGGGCGAGAAACCGCATGAAGCGCCGTGGGTGGTTACCTTGCCGCTGGTGTTATTGGCGATTCCTTCGGTGGTCATCGGTTTTCTGGCGATCGGTCCGATGTTGCATGGCGATTTTTTCAAAGGCGTGATTTTCGTCGCGGATCAGCACCCGGCCATGGCCGAGTTGTCGCAGGCATTTCACGGCGCAGTCGCGATGGGACTTCATGCATTCACGACCCTGCCATTCCTGCTGGCACTGGCGGGTGTGGTGAGTGCCTGGTACTGCTACCTGATCAATCCGGCGGTGCCTGCCTGGTTCTACCGGACGTTCAGCCCGCTGCACAAGCTCCTCGATAACAAGTACTACATGGACAAGATCAATGACTGGCTTTTCGCGGCTGGTGCGCGACGGCTGGGCATTGGTTTGTCGTCCATCGGTGACCGTACGCTGATCGATGGCCTGATGGTCAATGGCAGCGCGAAAGTTGTTGGTTGGTTGTCGACCATTACCCGAACTTTCCAGACCGGTTATATCTATCACTACGCATTCACGATGATCGTCGCACTGGCCCTGTATCTGGGCTATTTGCTGATGAGCGCGTAATTCATCCGAACCAAAACAGCGGCCCGCGAAAAAAACTATGCAGTCAACACTTCCCTATCTGAGCCTGGCCATCTGGGTGCCCATTGCCTTCGGCGCGCTGGTGCTGGCCGTTGGCAACGACAGTCGTGCCGATCTGGTTCGCCGCCTGTCGCTGCTGGGTGCAGTGATCAGTTTGCTGGTGACGCTGCCCGTTGTCAGTCAGTTTGATCCGGCAGCGCATGGCATGCAGCTGGTCGAGCGCTCGGCCTGGATCACGCGCTTCCATGTCGACTATTACCTCGGCATTGATGGATTGTCTCTGTGGTTCCTTCCTCTGACAGCCTTCATCACGGTGATCGTGGTCATCGCGGCGTGGGAAGTGATCGAAACCCGTGTGGCTCAGTACATGGGTGCTTTCCTGATCTTGTCCGGCGCGATGATAGGTGTTTTCTGCGCGCTCGATGCCGTGCTGTTCTATGTATTTTTCGAGGCGACACTGATCCCGATGTTCATCATCATCGGTGTCTGGGGTGGTCCGCGCCGCGTGTATGCAGCGCTTAAGTTTTTCCTGTACACCTTCCTCGGCTCGCTGCTGATGCTGGTGGCCTTGATTTATCTGTATTTTCAATCGGGCAGCTTCGATATCCTGGTCTGGCACCAGCTGCCATTGCCGCTGGATGTGCAGGAGCTGATTTTTCTTGCCTTCCTTGCCGCTTTTGCCGTCAAGGTGCCGATGTGGCCGGTCCATACCTGGTTGCCTGATGCGCACGTTGAAGCACCCACGGGGGGTTCTGTCGTGCTGGCCGCAATCATGCTCAAGCTCGGTGGCTATGGCTTCCTGCGTTTATCGCTTCCCATCGCACCCGATGCCAGCCACAGCCTGTCCGGTCTGATGATCGCGTTGTCACTGGTTGCCGTGATCTATATCGGTCTGGTGGCGCTGGTGCAGGCGGACATGAAAAAGCTGGTCGCTTATTCTTCGATTGCCCACATGGGTTTTGTGACACTCGGTTTTTTCCTGTTCAGCGACATGGCGGTGCAGGGTGGGCTGATGCAAATGATTTCGCACGGCTTCGTCTCGGGCGCCATGTTCCTGTGCATCGGCGTACTCTATGATCGCGTGCATTCGCGTGAAATTTCATCTTATGGCGGCGTCATCAACACGATGCCGCGCTTTGCCGCACTCTTCGTGCTGTTCTCGCTGGCCAACGCAGGCTTGCCCGGAACCTCGGGTTTCATCGGCGAGTTCATGGTGATACTGGGTTCGGTGAAATACGATTTCTGGATAGGCGTGTTGGCGGCAACAGCACTGATTCTGGGGGCGGCGTACTCGCTGTGGCTGGTCAAGCGTGTCGTCTTTGGCGAAGTGGCCAATCAGGAGGTCGCGACACTGCAGGACCTCAGTCTGCGTGAATTTTTGATGCTGGGCGTGCTCGCACTGGCCGTGATCTGGATGGGCGTTTATCCGGCACCCTTTACCGATGCGATGCAGACTTCGGTGAGTGATTTGCTCACCCATGTCGCGAATAGCAAAATACCCCAATAATTTTCAGGCGAGAGCGGCCGACAATGAATGAACTGAATCTGATGCCGGCACTGGCTGAAATAGTCCTGGCGATAGCGATCCTGGCGATCCTGGTGGCCGGCCTGTTCGCGCGCGAAGAAAGCCAGCCTCTGAGTCACTGGCTTTCACTGCTGGCCATTGTGGTCACGGCGGCTTTTGCCATCGATGGTTTCGATGCCGGAACCCGCAGTTATGCATTCAACCAGATGTTCGTGAATGATCCGATGGCCCAGCTGCTCAAGCTGTTTGCCTGCATTGCGACGTTCGTCACACTGATCTACGCGCGGCAGTACACAATGGCGCGCGGCATGCTGGGCGGAACCCTCAGTGGCGAATTTTATGTGCTGGCCCTGATGACGCTACTGGGCCAGATGATCATGATTTCCGGGAACAGCTTCCTGATCATCTACTTGGGCCTGGAACTGATGTCTCTGTCGCTCTATGCGCTCGTTGCGTTGCGCAGGGATCATGCGGTATCCACCGAAGCTGCAATGAAATACTTTGTGTTGGGTGCGATGGCCTCGGGCTTTCTGTTGTACGGCATGTCGATGCTCTACGGTGCGACGGGCTCGCTCAACCTGACCCAGGTTGCGGCAGCTGTCGCTTCTGACACGGCGAATAAAATGGTATTGGTGCTTGGACTGGTGTTCATGGTGGCCGGTCTGGCGTTCAAACTGGGCGCTGCGCCTTTTCATATGTGGGCACCCGATGTGTACCAGGGCGCACCGACTTCGGTCACGCTACTGCTGGGTGCCGCGCCCAAGCTGGCCGCTTTCGCCATTTGCATGCGTTTGCTGGTGGAAGGTCTGGGGGCATTGGCCGCTGACTGGCAGCAAATGCTGATCGTGATGGCCGTCGCGTCCATGGCGGTGGGTAACATCACCGCACTGGCGCAGACAAATATCAAGCGCATGCTGGCCTACTCTACGATTTCCCAAATGGGCTTCATGCTTCTCGGTCTGCTTTCGGGAGTTTTTGAGGGCAGCACAGCGGCATCTGCTGCGAATGCTTACAGCGCCTCAATGTTTTATGCGGCTACCTATGTGCTGACCACGCTGGGCAGCTTCGCTGTCATCATGTTGCTCTCGCGGAGTGGTTTTGAAGCGGACACACTGGACGACTTCAAAGGCCTGAACCAGCGTAGTCCCTGGTTTGCTGCAGTCATGATGGTCTTGCTGCTGTCGCTGGCCGGTGTGCCGCCGATGGTTGGATTCTTTGCCAAGCTCTCGGTGCTGGAGGCAGCGCTTGCCGCAGGCCATTTGTGGTTGGTGATCGTCGCTGTGCTGTTGTCACTGATCGGTGCGTTCTACTACCTGCGCATCGTCAAGCTCATGTACTTTGATGCGCCGACCGATACCGCGCCCATAATCGCTGACCGCAGCATGCAGATTACGTTGTCTGTCAATGGTATCGCGGTGGTTTTGCTGGGTGTGCTTCCAGGGCCGCTGATGACCGCTTGTTTTTACGCTATTTCGCAGTCACTTGCGCACTGAACGGATCTGTCTCTTGAATAATTCCACAGCCGGCTGGATCATCATTTTTCTGATGGCGGTCTCAGCCAACTTCCCCTTTCTTACCGAATCCCTGTTCGGCGTCTGGCGTCTCAAGTCAGGGGAGAAATCCTTTTTTATCAGACTCGTTGAATTGAGCCTGCTTTATTTCGTGGTGCTGGGTATCGCGAGATTGCTGGAGTCGAATGCCGGCAATGTCTTCAGTCAGGGCTGGCAATTTTATGCGGTGACGGTTTGCCTGTTTCTGGTGCTGGCCTTTCCCGGTTTTACTTTCCGCTATTTGCGCCGCAGGTCCGCCTGATACTGCTGATGCCTCTGATGCTGATGAGGCAGACGAAACCACTGGAGGCCGGTTCTCATGGATGACAAGCACCTGAGGGAAACACCCGTCAGCAGCGAGCTTGTCTACGACGGCTCCTTCTTGAAACTGCGCCGTGATCTCGTGGAGCTGCCAGATGGCAGTCAGGCCCATCGCGAGTACTTCCGACATCCGGGTGCTGTCGTGATACTGCCGCTGTTTGAAAACGGCGCGGTCTTGCTGGAGCGTCAGTTTCGTTATCCCAATGCGCAGGTCTTTGTTGAATTCCCGGCCGGGAAGCTTGAGCCGGGCGAAGACCCGCTATTGTGCGCAAAGCGGGAGTTACGTGAAGAGACGGGTTATACGGCAAAGCATTGGCAATTTCTTTGCACGATACACAATGCCATCGCCTACTCGGATGAACATCTGGATATTTATCTGGCGCAAGGACTGACTGCCGGTGAGCGCCAGCTCGATGCAGGCGAGTTTCTGGATGTGTTTACGCTGCCCCTTGATGAACTCCTCGAGTGGATCAGGATGGGTAAGGTGACAGATGTCAAAACCATGATTGCCGCGTTCTGGCTGGACAAATATCTGCCTTCACCATAAAAAAACCCGCTTGCGAAACAAGCGGGTTTTTTGTCTTAGTCCCCAAAGGGGCGTGATGCTCGCGCATCTGTCACCGTGGTTGAGGTGATGACAGACACGACGGGCACCGGATCATCGTTGTGTCTCCACCTGAACCAAGGGTTCGTTCGACATGGGTGGTGAAGGCTTGCGCTCGCGAGGCGCACGCGCCACTGGTGTCACCTGCTCACTGGCCGCTTGCACGGCACGGAGTTTTTCAGGATTGGTCACTGCCATCGTCAGTCCGGCTGCACTCAACAAGCTGTCGATATCCGCCGTGCTGGCCTGCGTGGCCGGTGCTGGCATTGGCCGCATGGCTGGAACAGGTTCCGGAGCCGCAACGGCAACCTGGGCAGAAGCAGCAGCCGGCGTCTGAACCAGTGCCTCCGTCGATGCTGGCGCATCCGTTGCAATGACGGGTGCCGCCTGAACCATCGGTGCAGGGGTGGCTTCGGTCTGCGGTTGATGGGTAACTTCCGGCGTTGGCAGCGGCGCTGCAGCCTTGGGTTCCGGCATCAGATGCGACTGGCGATGCGGAGCATCAACAGGGACATCGGCAGCGGCTTCGGAAACCGGTACGTCCGCTTCGTAGCGAGGCGTCGCATGCGTGGCCAGCACCTCTGTCGGCGCCGATCCGGCCACGTTCGAGTCTTCGTTGGCGAGATTTTCTGAATCCGACATCTCAGAGAACTCCCCATTCTGATCGCCCGGCATTGCTTCGCCATCCGTGCGGTCACGACGATTGCGGTTACGACCACCACGACGACGACGACGACGTGGTGCGTCATCCCCATTCTCGACAGCCGCACCTTCAGTCTGCGTTGACAGCAGATCAGACTGAATCGCATCGTGGTCCAGACCCGTTACAGGCGTCACGATTGCGTTCTCATCAGGCTGTGCTGATTTGCGCTCTTCACGTGGTGCACGTGGCTGACGCTGACGACCCTCGCGAACTTCGCCAGCGCCGGTACTTTCACGCGGTTCGCGCGGAGCTTTCGGCTGGCGCTGATTGCCCGCTTCTTTGGGCTCGCGTACTTCCTTGGCTTCTCTAGGCTCGCGCGGCTCCCTCGGCTGTTTTGCCTCAGCGCCCGTGCGTTCTTCCTGCTTGTCACGGTTGCGTCCGCCGCGCCCGCGGCCGCGACCAGAACGGCCATTGCGATCGCTGCGTTCACGCGAAGATGATTTTGACGGAGACTCCGCTTCAGCTGGTGCACTGGCTTTCTTGCGGAATAGGCCAAACAGACGCGAGAGGAAGCCCTCAGCAGCTTCATCAGTCGCAGCGCTGACAGGCGCACGCTCTTTACGTTCGACGATGGGTGCAGGCTGGTCGGGTGTAATGCTCTTGACGACCGCTTCCTGACGGGGCTTGCTTTCTTCCTGCTTGCGCTTGCTGTAGCCCACATCGGTGTCGGCTTCTTCTGCCATCGCATAGCTGGTTGGCATATCGTCCAGACGCGGGTCATCATGCTTGATGCGCTCTAGTTTGTAATGCGGTGTTTCGAGGTGCTTGTTCGGAATCAGAACGACACTGACGCGATGGCGCGTCTCGATCTTCAGAATCTCGCCGCGCTTTTCATTGAGCAGGAAAGCCGCAACATCCACCGGCACTTGCACGTGAATAGCTGCCGAATTTTCTTTCATCGCTTCTTCCTGAATGATACGCAGGACTTGCAGCGCAGAAGAATCAGTGTCGCGGATGTGGCCGGTGCCGTTGCAGCGCGGGCAGGTCACGTGACTGCCTTCGGACAGCGATGGGCGCAGACGCTGACGCGAGAGTTCCATCAGACCAAAGCGGGAGATCTTGCCCATCTGAACGCGCGCACGATCGTAGTGCAGCGCATCTTTCAAACGGTTTTCGATTTCACGCTGATTTTTGGAATTCTCCATATCAATGAAGTCGATCACGATCAGACCACCCAGATCGCGCAGGCGCAATTGGCGGGCCACTTCTTCGGCCGCTTCAAGATTGGTATTGAATGCCGTAGTTTCAATATCGCTGCCGCGCGTGGCACGCGCGGAGTTGACGTCGACTGACACGAGCGCTTCAGTGTGATCGATAACGATCGCGCCGCCCGAGGGCAGGGGTACGGTACGCGAGTAGGCACTTTCGATCTGATGTTCGATCTGGAAGCGCGAGAACAGCGGCACATCGTCACGGTAGCGTTTGACGCGCTGGACCATGTCTGGCATCACATGGCTCATGAACTGCTGGGCCTGTTCATAAATATCATCGGTGTCGATCAGAATTTCACCAATGTCGGGCTGGAAATAATCGCGTATTGCGCGAATCACCAGCGAGGACTCCTGATAGATCAGGAAGGCGCCCGATGCCGATTTGCTGGCGCCGTCAATCGCACTCCACAATTGCATCAGATAGTTCAGGTCCCACTGCAGCTCATCGACATTGCGGCCGATGCCGGCGGTACGAGCGATCACGGACATGCCCTGGGGCAGATCCAGCTTGTCCATGGTTTCGCGCAATTCCTGACGGTCTTCGCCTTCGACACGGCGCGACACGCCGCCACCGCGCGGATTATTGGGCATTAGTACCAGATAGCGGCCAGCGAGAGAAACGAACGAGGTCAGGGCAGCGCCCTTGTTGCCGCGTTCTTCTTTCTCCACCTGCACCATGATTTCCTGGCCTTCGCGCAGGGCATCGCGGATGCTGGCGTTACGGACGTCAACGCCTTCACGGAAATAGCTGCGAGCGACTTCCTTGAAGGGCAGGAAGCCGTGACGCTCTTCGCCGTAGTTGACGAAGCAGGCTTCTAGCGAAGGCTCGATACGGGTGATGACGCCTTTGTAGATATTGGATTTACGTTGTTCGCGACCGGTGGTCTCGATATCGATGTCGATGAGCTTCTGCCCGTCGACGATGGCCACGCGCAATTCTTCCTGTTGCGTGGCGTTGAACAGCATGCGTTTCATTGTTATGGCTCCGCGGCCGGTCAGGGCCGTTATTTGCAGCGCAAGGCGACGAGCGCCTCATTACGCAGCAAAGTCATAGGATGTATGCGGGGAACAAGAAGCCTGGGGAGGAGTATTGCCGTGACGTGGGTGACGCGCAGTAGCTACAATGCGCAGGCCCACAGGGCGCGGACGACACTGGTGCTTGCTGACTGCTTTAGACGATCATGTGCGCCGGGATCGAAGCTTCATACGCACGCAAGTCTGCCGCAGCGGGATGGCTGTTGCTGGTGTGTGCGTTGAGTACGACCATTGGGCGTTTAAATATCGTTTCGGGCAAGTTTGACAAATACCATCAGTGACATCTGCCAGCAAGCCTCAGGATAACGAGCGGCTTGCCAGACTAATCCTTACATTTCAGGTTTACTGTTCTATCACTCCAGCGCACTGTCCGATCACATCTCGGGTGCGACCCTGACGGCGCAGGAGCGATGCATACACAGCTTTTCCATCGAATTTGCAAAACGGGCGAGGCCGATGGAGACGCCCCTGTGTAGAATGGCTTTTTTTGTTCAGGCACATTCAGCGAAGTAATCTCGCTGAATCGATTATATATTCAAAATGAAGGACTTAGGGAAGGTTTGCGTGCGTTTGGTTACGATTGGGCCAGACGAGGCGGGACAGCGCATCGATAACTTTTTGCTAAGAATCTGCAAAGGGGTACCGAAAAGTCATATCTATCAGGTGCTGCGGTCCGGGCAGGTCCGAGTAAATAAAGGACGGATCGCGCAGACCTACCGTTTGCTGGAGGGGGATATGGTACGGGTGCCGCCCATGCGGCTGGCCGAGCCCAATACAAGCCATGTCCCCGGTGCGGAATTCGTCGTGCTCTTCGAAGACAGTCATTTGCTGGTCATTGACAAGCCGGCCGGTGTGGCAGTCCACGGCGGCTCCGGGGTCAGCTATGGCGTGATCGAGCAACTGCGTGCCGCGCGTCCCGAAGCGCCATTTCTCGAGCTGGTTCACCGTCTGGACCGGGAAACCTCGGGCGTTCTGATGCTGGCAAAAAAACGCAGCGCACTGACCGGCCTGCACGAGCAAATCCGCGCTGGCCTGCTCGACAAGCGCTATCTGACGGTGGTCAGTGGTATCTGGCCCAACCGCCGCCAGCATGTGCGCCTGCCGCTCCACAAATACACCACGCCCGACGGAGAGCGTCGCGTTCGGGTTCAGTCCGATGGCATGCCCTCGCACACCATTTTCAACCTGGTGCGCCAATATGACCGTTTTGCCCTGCTGGAAGCGGAGCTGAAAACTGGGCGGACCCACCAGATACGGGTTCATCTGGCTTCCTCCGGTTTTCCGATTGCCGGCGACGACAAGTACGGCGATTTCAGCCTGAACCGCCAGTTGCAGAAAGCCGAACCGGGGCGGTCGGCCTTGAAGCGCATGTTTCTGCACGCGTTCCGTCTGAAATTCGAGCATCCCGCGACCGGCGAGGCTGTCGCGCTGGAGGCGGCGCTGCCGGCAGAATGTCAACAATTTCTCAAGGGGCTAGGAAGTCATGGCGAAGTCTCTCCCGAACCGATAGGATGACGGTTGCGCTACGTTATACCTTGCATAACACCGACTTACAAAAATTGACTTCCCCGTCCGAACCTTGCCCCATGCCCAGAAAACAATTTGACCTGATCGTGTTTGACTGGGACGGTACCCTCATGGACAGCACGGCAACCATTGTTGCCAGCATTCAGGCAGCGGCGCGCGATCTCGGACTCGCTGTGCCAGACCATCGCTCGGCTTCCTATGTCATCGGTCTGGGACTGGAAGACGCAATGAAGGTGGTTTTGCCGGGCCTTGATCCCAAATCCTATCCACGGGTGGTCGAGCGCTATCGTTACCATTACCTGTCGCAGGATAAAAGCCTGACGTTGTTCGAGGGCGCGCGCGAGATGCTGATCGACTTGTCTTCACAGGGTTATTTTCTCGCCGTGGCCACAGGCAAAAGCCGGGTCGGTCTCAATCGCGCGCTCAATACAGCTGGTCTGATGTCCTTATTTGATTCAACCCGCTGTGCTGATGAGACTTTTTCCAAGCCACACCCGGCGATGCTGCAGGAAATCACGCGCGAGCTCGGACAAGATATGAAGCGGACGGTGATGATCGGTGACACCACACATGATCTGCAAATGGCAGGGAATGCGGGTGCTGCTGCGATTGGTGTGCATTATGGTGCTCATCCTGCGCACGAACTCGAAGCACTGAGTCCAATGTTTGGTGCCGATTCGGTATCGTCACTTCATGGCTGGCTGACGGAGCATGCGTGAGTACGGAAATTTTCATTTGCAAGGCAGATGCGCTGAGTGATGGTGGCAAGGGTCTGCGATTTCCTGTCACCGCCTTTGGCGAGGATGCAACCGCCTTCGTCATACGCTACGGGCAGCAGGCCTACGCCTACCTGAACCGTTGCGCGCATGTGCCAATGGAGCTGGACTGGAACGAGGGTGAGTTCTTTGAGTCTAGTGGCCTTTATCTAATGTGTGCAACCCACGGTGCGCTGTATGAACCAGAAACGGGTCATTGCGCCGGGGGTCCGTGCCGCGGCGGCAAGCTGCAGCCACTGCGTGTGGTGGAGCGGGATCATCAGATTTTCTGGCAGCCAGACAACAATATCGGCCCGGCCCGGGCCTGAGAACCGTGGTGTGAACAATTTTAATCAGTATAGAGCCTCGTAATCTCATCAAATCAATCAACGACAATAACGCACAATGAACGATCCAACGCTTGACGGCAATAACGAGACTCCCCCCCAAGCCCCGATACCTCCTCAATATGTAGCGCTTGAAAAGCTTGCGCATGACATCCTGAAAGAGCAACGGATCAGCCGACGGTGGCGAAATATTTTTCGTTTTGTCGGGGTGGGTGTTGCGTTATTCGTGGTGTGGGCGGCGTTTGACTTCAGGGGTGCCTCCAAACCTGACAGTGCGCGTCACACGGCTCTGATCGAGATCGATGGCGAGATCGATTCATCCAGTGCCAATGCCTCTGTCAATTCGATACTGCCAGCGCTCAATGAGGCCTTCAATGATCCCGGATCGGTGGGTGTTGTTTTGCGCATGAATAGCCCCGGCGGCAGTCCTGTCCAATCCGCGATTGTGAATGCAGAGATCAATCGCCTGCGGAAGATGTACCCGAAAAAGCCCGTATATGTCGTGGTCGAAGATATGTGTGCCTCCGGTTGCTATTACATTGCTGCAGCGGCTGATCGTATTTACGTCAGCGAGGCGAGCATCGTCGGATCGATTGGCGTGCTGATGAGCAGCTTTGGTTTCAAGGGATTAATGGACAAGCTGGGCATCGAACGTCGTCTGATGACCGCCGGCGAAAACAAGGGATTAATGGATCCATTTTCTGCGCAGAATCCCAAACACAAAGAGTTCACGCAAGCCATGCTGAAGGAAATTCACCAACAGTTCATTCGCGCTGTCAGAGCAGGTCGGGGCGAGCGACTCAAGGAGTCACCGGAGATTTTCTCCGGTTTGTTCTGGGCGGGCAGCCATGCGATTTCGCTCGGACTGGCCGACGGGCTGGGTACCGTCAACAGTGTTTCTCGTGACGTACTCAAAGCAGAAGATATTATTGATTACACTGTTCGCGAAGGTTTATCCGATAGGGTGCTGAAGAAATTCGGTGCGGCAGTTGGTGAATCGGCAGCGAAAATTTTTGCTGTGGAAGCCTTCAAGCTGCGGTGAGATTTTCCGACGAGTATTCAGGTGGCCAGTATCAGGAATACCGTGGGCTTTTTGCGGAAATCGGGCAGGCGTCCGGCAGCGATTTCCTGCTTCCATGCCTGCGCTGACATGCGCTGTATGGCTTCATCCTCAAGGGTCAGCTGAGTCGCGATGCAGATCTGGGTACTCGGCTGACAATGAGTGCTCAGCGCCTGCAGTAAAGCTTCATTTCGATAGGGCGTCTCGATAAAAATTTGTGTCTGCTGTTCTTGCCGGGAGCGCTGCTCCAGCCCGCGTATGCGGTTCGCGCGCTCGGCGACATCGGTGGGCAGATAGCCATTGAAGGCAAAATTTTGTCCGCTCAGGCCACTGCTCATTAATGCCAGCAGGATGGAGGAAGGGCCGACTAGTGGCCTGATGCGAATGCCGCGCTCATGCGCAAGTCTAACCAGATCCGCACCGGGATCAGCAACCGCGGGTACGCCTGCCTCTGAGACCAGGCCGCCATGCCTGCCAGCCAGCAAAGGCGCCAGTAGATCGGGCAGGGCAGATGCCGGTGTTTTGACGTTCAGTTCACGTATCTCGATATCTTGCAGTTTCAGTTGCAGCGGATGCGTGAGCGCGACCTGATTCAGAAAGGCGCGTGCAGTCTTGGCGTTTTCTGCAACGAAGTAGTCGAGACTGGCGGTAATGGACCGCACCTCCGAGGTCAGTACGTGGTCCAGCGCACCTGCACCCAGTGCATTAGGGACCAGAAACAGTGTGCCTTTCACCCGATGCCTCTCATCGCGTCATTCTCTGAAAAAATGGATGCCTGCGCGCCGTAGCATGCCGGTCAGCGCGATCAGTGGCAATCCCGTCAGTGCGGTCGGGTCTTCACTGCGGAGGCTCTCAATCAGTGCAATGCCGAGACCTTCGTTTTTTGCGCTGCCCGCGCAGTCATAGGGTTGCTCGATATGCAGGTAGGCATCAAGTTCGGCGTCAGGAAGGTCGCGCAACTGCACGGTGGTCTGAATATTCTCGCTTTGTATGGGGTGCTTTGCTCCTGGGCGGCTGTCATGTAGACACAGTGCGGTGTGAAAGATCACCGACCGACCGCGCATTTTTTTCAGCTGTTCCAGGGCCCGCGGATGGTCGCCGGGCTTGCCGATGTGTTCGCCCTCGAGCGTGGCGACCTGGTCCGAACCGATGATGAGTGCCGCGCCGACCTGCCGTGCGATGACGCCGGCTTTAGCCTGTGCCAAGCGTAGCGCGGTGTCAGGTGGCATTTCACCTGGAGCGGGCGTCTCATCGAGGTCTGGGGCCATAACCTCAAAGGGAAGCCTCAGGCGCGACAGCAACTCTCGTCGGTAGGCTGAGCCCGATGCCAAGATCAGGCGGGGAGAGTGCGTCGATGACATGACAGGTAGGGGCGAGGAGGCAGAATGAACCGGACTGCCCACTATGGGAATCCGACATAAACCCTGCTATCATAGCCGGTTTTCTGAAGCACCCCGCCGCCATGAGCGCCAAGAACGTCGACAGCTTCGAGTTTTGCAAGCATCAGCAGCAGCTGACCGGACAGGCGCCGGTTGCTGAATTTGCAAGGCTGTCCGCGGAATTGGCTAACAATGCCGGCATGCTCGACTGGTCCATCACCGGCGGCAGGCACGCTGCGGGGTTGCCGCAGCTGTCGCTGAAGGTCAGTGGAGAAATCGTGCTGGTGTGTCAGCGATGCTTGTCGGCGTTGTCGCACCGGCTGTCATCTGAATCGACGCTGGTGCTGGCAAAGGACGAGCCAGATGCCGATGAGATTGAAGCGCGCCTCGACGACGAGAGCCTGGATGTCATTGTCGGATCGGCATCGATGGATCTAATGGTGCTGCTGGAAGATGAGGCATTGCTGGCGCTCCCGCTGTCGCCCAAGCATGCACAATGCCCTGGCGATGTGCCGACAGCCGACACGGAAAAGGCGGAATCGCCCTTTGCGGTGCTGAAAAAGCTCAGATAGTTGCAGTGGTGCCGGTTTGGCCATATGGCAGAAACCGGCGTCCCCTATGTTAAAATTTTAAATTCACCGAATCAGGAGCAAGTCATGGCTGTTCAACAAAACAAGAAAACCCCGTCCAAGCGCGGCATGCATCGTTCGCATGATTTTCTGACCTCGCCACCGCTGGCCGTTGAGCCGACGACGGGTGAGACGCACCTGCGTCACCACATCAGCCCGAATGGCTTTTATCGCGGTCGCAAGGTTTTGCAGACCAAGAACGACGAGTAATTCGTCACCCCGGCAATTCCACAAAAACCGGCGCGACGCGGCCAGCAGCACATTGAACCACGCTCTGACTTTGCCCCGCGCCGTTTTTTCATGTGCCAGCGCTTCCTCAAGGTTCAGTCCTCACATGAGTGACTCGTGGCGCAATCCGGCCGCTCAACTGCGCTCCGGATCATGACTGTCCGAATTTCTATCGACTGCATGGGCGGCGATCATGGGCCCAAGGTCACTGTACCTGCTGCGCTCGCATTTGCCCGCCAGGTGCCCGACGTCGAAATCATCCTGGTCGGTCGTGAGTCTATCTTGCGCGCCGAGCTGGCGAAGCTGAGCGCCACCCATCACCCCAGACTCTCCATCGTGAATGCCGAAGAAGTCGTTGAAATGGACGACTCGCTGGAGGTTGCGCTGCGCCGAAAAAAAGATTCCTCCATGCGCGTTGCCATTGCGCTGGTTAAAGACGGTGCTGCGCAAGCCTGTGTGTCTGCTGGCAACACCGGGGCGCTGATGGCGGTCTCACGCTACCTGCTGAAAACCCTGGCCGGCGTCGACCGGCCTGCCATCTGCACCATCCTGCCCAACCAGAAAGACGGCCCTACCTATGTGCTCGATCTCGGGGCCAATGTCGATTGCGAGCCTTTGCATCTGCATCAGTTTGCGCTAATGGGTTCGGCGCTGGTCTCGGCGGTTGAGGGCCATGCGAGGCCAACGGTGGGCCTGCTCAATGTCGGCGAGGAAGATATCAAAGGCAATGAACTGGTCAAGCAAACAGCTCAGCTCTTGCGTGCAGATCACGAAAAAGGTCTAATTAATTTTTACGGCAATGTCGAAGGTAATGACATCTTCGAAGGGACGACGGACATCGTCGTGTGTGACGGATTTGTCGGTAACGTCACGCTGAAAGCGGCTGAAGGTCTTGGTCGACTGATCAAAGGGGTGATGGTCACCGAATTCCGCAAGGGCTGGATGACGATGCTGGGCGCGCTCATTGCACGTCAGGCACTCAAACGAATTTCACAACGTCTCAATCCCTCCCGCTACAATGGCGCGAGCCTGTTAGGCTTGCGCGGTCTGGTATTTAAAAGCCATGGCGGTGAGAGTGCGTACGGTTTTGAATGGGCGATCCGGCGGGCTTACGAAGCAGCCCGCCATGATGTCCTCTCAAGGATAGAAACCTCGATTGCAGAGCTGATGCCCCAACCAGCTACTCCCCGAGAGATCAACGAACAGAAAACGGCATGAGCAAATACACCCGAATTGTGGGGACGGGCAGTTGCCTGCCTCCCAGACGCGTGAGCAATCACGACATGACCCAGCTGCTTTCCGCCAGAGGTCTGGAAACCTCCGATGAATGGATTGTCTCCCGCAGTGGCATCTCGGCACGGCATTTTGTTGATGATGGCATGCTCTCGAGTGATCTTGGTACTGCCGCAGCGCGTCAGGCGATTGATATGGCAGGTCTCACACCCGATGACATTGATTTGATCATCATGGCGACTTCCACGCCTGATTTTCTGGGTGGATTTCCCAGTACCGCTTGTGTGGTGCAGCGCAAGCTTGGCATTACCAATGACTGCGCAGCGCTCGATGTTCAGGCGGTCTGCAGCGGATTTGTTTATGCCATGTCAGTGGCAGATAATTTCATCCGCGGCGGCATGTACAAGCGCGTACTTGTCATCGGCGCCGAAGTCTTCTCGCGCATACTTGATTTCAATGATCGTACGACCTGCGTGCTGTTTGGCGATGGTGCCGGCGCGGTGGTACTTTCCGCCGCCGACGAACCGGGTGTTCTGGCGACTCGTTTGCATGCCGATGGTCGTCATGCCGATATTCTGTGTGTGCCCGGTGCTGTTCAGGGTGGTGCGATTCAAGGCAGTGCTTTCCTTTACATGGATGGTCAGGCTGTTTTCAAGCTGGCCGTGTCGGTACTGGAGAAAGTGGCGAACGAAGTGCTGCAGGCAGCCGGCATGGAGGCTTCTCAGATTGACTGGCTGATTCCTCATCAGGCCAATATTCGCATCATGCAGGGCACGGCGAAAAAGCTCGGCCTGCCGATGGAAAAAATGGTGGTCACCGTAGACCAGCATGGCAACACTTCTGCTGCATCAATTCCACTGGCGCTCGATGTCGCCGTGCGCGATGGTCGCATCAAAGCCGGACAACATCTCCTGATGGAAGGCGTCGGTGGCGGCTTCACCTGGGGCGCGGTACTGGCCCGATTCTGATATTTCCCAATCATGACTTCATTTGCTTTCGTATTTCCTGGCCAGGGCTCACAAGCCATTGGCATGCTCCAGGGTTTTGCTGACAACGCAGCCGTTCGCGACACGCTGAACGAAGCATCCGAAGCGTTGCAGTTCGATCTAGCGAAACTGATTGCCGAAGGTCCCAAGGAAGATCTGGACCTCACCACCAACACGCAACCGGTCATGCTGGCTTGTGCGGTGGCGTTTTATCGTGCCTGGATCGCGGCAGGTGGCAAGCTGCCCCGGCTGGTGGCGGGTCACAGTCTGGGTGAGTACTCGGCCCTGGTGGCTGCGGGTGTCATTCAGTTCAAAGACGCGGTGCCGATGGTGCGCTTTCGTGCGCAGGCCATGCAGGAAGCCGTGCCGGTGGGGCAGGGCGGCATGGCGGCGATTCTGGGGTTGTCCGATGACGACGTACGAGCCGCATGCGCCGAAGCTGCACAGGGCGAGGTCGTTGAACCGGTCAACTTCAATGCGCCCGCGCAGGTCGTGATTGCCGGGCACAAGGCAGCCGTTGAGCGTGCCTGCGAAGCGTCCAAAGCCAGAGGCGCGAAACGTGCGCTGCCACTGCCCGTGTCTGCACCGTTTCATTCGTCGTTGCTCAAACCGGCATCGGACCGGTTGCGCGATTATCTGACCGGCGTCAGCTTTGTATCGCCCCAGCTGCCTCTCATCAACAACGTGGATGTCGCGATCGTTGACGATCCTGCGGCCATTCGCGATGCGCTGGTGCGTCAGGCGGCTAGTCCGGTTCGCTGGGTCGAGACCGTGCAGAAAATGGCTGAACTGGGTGTTACCCGACTCATCGAATGTGGCCCTGGCAAGGTGCTGACTGGCCTGACCAAACGTATCGACGGCACATTGGCCGCTGATGCCCTTGTCGATCAGGCATCCATGGATGCTCTTCTGGAGGCGAGCAAGTGACAATGATTCAACAAACACTGGAAAAACAGGTAGCGCTGGTGACGGGCGCGTCGCGCGGTATCGGTCGTGCGATTGCCATTGAACTCGCGCAGCGAGGGGCAACCGTGGTGGGAACCGCAACCACCGAATCGGGTGCAGCGGCCATATCAGATTATCTGAAAGCAGTCCGGCCCGAGGCAGGGCGCGGGGTGGTGCTCGATGTGAATGATGCAGAGGCCGCAGGTCAGCTCGTGGATACCTTGGGCAAGGATTTAGGGGGTATCAGCATTCTCGTCAACAACGCAGGTGTGACGCAGGATCAGCTGGCCATGCGCATGAAAGACAGCGAGTGGGATGCCGTGATTTCCACCAATCTGACGGCTGTGGGGCGTTTGTCGCGTGCGGTACTGCGGGGCATGATGAAAGCCAAGTACGGACGGATCATCAACATTACGTCCGTTGTCGGTTCAGCAGGTAATGCGGGGCAAATGAACTACGCTGCGGCCAAAGCGGGTGTTGCCGGCATGAGCCGTGCGCTGGCGCGCGAAGTCGGCAGCCGCAACATTACCGTCAATTGCGTGGCACCGGGGTTCATTGACACGGACATGACTCGGGCGTTGACTGAACAACAAGTCGCCGCCTTGCTTCAGCAAATACCGGCCGGACGCTTTGGCCTGCCTGAGGATATTGCTGCTGCCGTGGCCTTTCTTGCATCAAATGCCGCTTCGTATGTCACTGGCAGTACCTTGCATGTCAATGGCGGCATGTATATGAGCGGCGGCTGAGCAGGCAGACGCCAAAACGAGATGTTTGTCGAGCCAGATTGTTAATAAAAGCAAAAGCTAAAACTTAATTTGCACCGCGCAAACCTGATAAAATGCGCGCACTTTATGTAACCCACTCCGGAGGACCAAGATGTCTGACATCGATGCACGCGTAAAAAAAATAGTTGCTGAGCAACTTGGTGTGGCTGAAGCCGACATTAAAAACGAATCATCGTTCGTTGATGATCTCGGTGCTGATTCGCTCGACACGGTTGAGCTGGTCATGGCGCTCGAAGATGAATTCGAAATGGAGATTCCCGACGAGCAGGCTGAAAAAATCACCACCGTTCAGCAAGCGATTGACTACGCGAAGGCGAACGTCAAGGCCTGAGTGATCTGTTTCTGATTGTTTCCAGGAGTATCGTTTGACTCGTCCGAATCGTCGCCGGGTTGTTGTCACAGGGCTCGGTTGCATATCACCTGTGGGTAACACAGTCGCTGCCTCATGGGACGCGCTTATTGCCGGAAAATCCGGCATCGCGACCATTACCAAGTTTGATGCCTCTGCCTTTTCCACGCATTTTGCGGGCGAGGTGAAGGGCTTCAATATCGAGGAATACATCCCCGGTAAAGAGGCGCGTCATATGGATACCTTCATCCATTACGGCATGGCGGCCGGCATGCAGGCAATGCAGGACAGCGGCCTTGAAGTCAGTGAGGCCAATGCCGAGCGCATCGGCGTGCTGGTGGGTTCGGGTATTGGCGGCTTGCCGATGATTGAGCAAACTCACGCCGAACTGACCAATCGCGGTCCTCGTCGTATCAGCCCGTTCTTCGTTCCTGCATCGATCATCAACATGATCTCCGGTCATTTGTCGATCAAATACGGCCTGAAGGGTCCCAACCTGGCCATCGTGACCGCTTGCACCACCGGTTTGCATTGCATTGGCGAGGCCGGGCGTTTGATTGAGTATGGTGACGCGGATGTGATGATTGCCGGCGGTGCAGAATCGACGGTATCGCCACTCGGTCTCGGTGGATTTGCCGCGGCCCGTGCGCTGTCGTCCCGCAATGAGGACCCGGCCACCGCGTCGCGTCCCTGGGATACCGACCGCGATGGTTTTGTCTTGGGTGAAGGTGCTGGCGTGATGGTGCTCGAAGAGTACGAACACGCGAAAGCCCGTGGCGCAAAAATTTATGCAGAGCTGCTCGGCTTTGGCATGAGTGCCGATGCGCATCACATGACCGCGCCGTTGGAAGATGGTGATGGCGCACGCCGTTGCATGCTCTCTGCGATGCGCAACGCTGGTGTCAATGCAGACCAGATCAATTACGTGAACGCGCACGGCACCTCGACCCCGCTCGGCGATGTGGCAGAGACCGTGGCCATCAAGCGTGCACTGGGTGACGCCTCTGCGAAAGTCGTCGTCAATTCGACCAAATCAATGACAGGCCATCTGCTAGGTGGTGCCGGGGGTCTTGAATCGGTGTTCACCGTATTGGCGGTACACAAACAGATCTCACCACCCACCATCAATATCTTCAATCAGGATCCCGACTGTGATCTCGATTACTGTGCCAACACCGCGCGCGAAATGCCCATCAGTGTCGCCTTGAAAAACTCATTCGGCTTTGGTGGTACCAACGGCAGTCTCGTCTTTTCCAAAGTCTGATCTGTAGCGCATCGCCTGTCATGACCCATGACGGCGATGGGCTTCGCTTCTTCCCCTTCTGATTACTGATGTCGATTGCCACCTCGGCTGTCGTCAGGCCTTCTCGCATCCTGTATCTGCTCAAGATAGCGATGGCCTGTGTGCTGTTTGTCACGGCATGGCAGCTGATGATGATGGCCTCGCCAAGACCACCCGATATCGCGCAAGTGCTCGCTTGTCTGCTTTGCGGTTTCGCCGGGTATCTACTCGCCTTGTCCTGTCGCACGCAGGAGAAAGCCCTTCGTATTGATATAACTGCAACCGGACAGATCCGATTGACCCACACTAGCCATGACGCTTTCATTCACGGTGCTGGTCAGCAAAAACAGATCGGGGATAAAAGCGAGGTTGTTCAGTTGCTGAAAGATTCAACGCTGTGGTCGTCCATGCTGATACTTCGCCTGCGTAACGGATCAGGAAAAGTCATTGTCTTGCCGATACTGCGCGATAGCATGACGAAAAATGCTTTCCGTTCAGTATGCGTTGCATGTCATTGGATAGCGGCGCAAAATACACGCCCCGCATCAGCATCTTCCTATAGCGAATCTCAGTTCGATTGAACTTTTTTGATGTCGCTCAGTGAGTGGTCAGACGATGCTCTGACATCAGCAAGAGGAATTGGGGATTGACAACAGAACGCGACATTGATCAGCTTTTAGTTGATCGCGTCCAGCGTGGCGACAAGAAGGCGTTCGAACTCCTGGTATCCAAGTATCAGCGGAAGCTGATGCGCCTGGTTTCGCGACTTGTTCGCGATCAGGCCGAGGCGGAGGATGTAGTTCAGGAGGCCTTCATCAAAGCCTATCGTGCCTTGCCACAATTTCGGGGCGATTCGGCTTTTTACACCTGGCTTTATCGTATTGGCATCAATACGGCGAAAAATTATCTGGTCACGCAGGGTCGGCGCGCACCGACGTCGACCGAAGCGGATGCAGAAGAGGCGGAAACTTTTGATGACGGAGAGCATCTAAGAGATATCAACACCCCGGAATCCATGCTCGCGACCAAGCAAATTGCCGAGACAGTCAACATGGCGATGGAAGCGTTGCCCGAGGAGCTCAGAATAGCCATTACCTTGAGAGAAATCGAAGGTCTGAGCTACGATGAGATCGCTGTGGTGATGGGATGTCCGATTGGTACTGTCCGCAGTCGTATTTTTCGTGCGCGGGAAGCCATTGCCGACAAGCTGAGGCCTTTGCTCGACACGGCCCTTGACAAGCGCTGGTGAGTAATGAAAAAGCAAAATTGAATAATCAGATTACGAAAGCAGAGAATGTCATGGCCAGCGGTGAATCAAGCAAACAGCAGATATCCGCATTCGCGGATGGTGAACTGCCCGATCACGAAGTTGAGACGATCATGGCGGTACTGAAAGCATCCGACGGCCGGTCGGACTGGGACATGTATCACCAGATCGGTGACACACTGCGCTCGGAAACGATGGCCCTGCCGCTCAGTGCGGGATTCACCGCTCAGCTTTCTGCGCGTCTGGCTGCCGAACCGCCGCTGCTCGCTCCCCGGCGCCGCTTACGCGATCGTTTGGCTCAGGTCTGGCCCGTGGCGGTGACAGCGATGGCAGCTGCGCTGACCGGCTTTGTGATCGCACCGCAAATCATGCGGGATGGATCGCCTGACCCCGTAGCGCCAGCGACGGTTGCAGAAGCGATTTCCCATGCGGCGGTGATTGCGAAGGCAGATATTGCACCCTCGAACGTCAACGCGTCCGAGCCGCATGTGCCCGCCGTCAATGATTACATTCGCATTCACCACAGCTCACATCCGTCGCTGTATGGCACGACACAACTGGCCCGGCCAGTCGATCTGAACAGTTCATCCGATTACTAAGATCATGCTCGGACCGGCCACGCTGCGCAAAGTGCTGCTGAAGTTTGCGCGGATTTCATCTCGGGTCGATGTGCCTGCGTGCGGCGCTGCGTTTTTCTCATCAGTTGTTTTCGTCAGTGCAGCCTCACTGGCACTGAATGCAGCGGCAGCCGGCCCGCCGCTGTCCCAATCGCAGCGTGTTGATCCTCAGGCTGATCCGCTTCGCTGGCTTGATCAATCCCAGCAGGCAGCGCAAAAACTCGATTACTCCGGTACCTTCGTGTATCAGCAGGGAGCACAGGTCAGAACGTCGCGCATCACACGGATGCGTACGGCGAAATCCATCATTGAAAAACTTGAAGTGCTAGACGGCGCGTCGCAGGAAACTATCCGCAATGGCGATGAGATTGTTCACTACCTGCCGGCAGAGCGACGTATCCTCGTCGAACAGGGTGGCAGTGAGCGCAATTTTCCCGACCTGCGCTCCATACAACCGCAAGTACTGATCCGCCATTACTCGGTGCGTCCGCTGGCAGCCGATCGGGTCGCAGGGCGATCGGTTCGGGGCATTGCGCTTGAGCCGCGTGACGCGCTGCGTTACGGCTATCGTTTCTGGTTGGACCGATCGTCGGGCCTGCTCCTGCGCGCACAAACCCTCAGCGAAAAAGGCGAGGTGATCGAGCAGATCGCCTTTACCCAACTGGTGTTGGGCGGGGTTCGGTCGTCGCATATCAAAACCAGTCACGCAAATACGCGTGGCTGGCGTATTGAAAGCTCACCGGTCACTATCTTCGATCCTTCTGGCTGGAAGGCAGGCTGGCTACCCGGTGGCTTCCAGCAGATCCGGACTGTCAAACGCGTCCTAGGTCGCGATAGCAGCGCTGGCGAACCGAGGGAGGTTATTCAGCTGGTATTTTCCGACGGTCTCGCCGGAGTTTCCGTGTTTATCGAGCCGTGGTCGCCGCGGCATGAGGGCTTGCCTCTGCAACAGGGTTCGCTAAATATGCTGGGCAAGCGGCACGGTAAATTTTGGCTTACCATTGTCGGTGAAGTTCCTTTAGTTTCCATCCGGCAAATTTCTGAATCGCTTGAATTTGCCGGTCCCGACCCCAAATAAGACTCCATGAAAATGATGATCAAGGTAAACCGCAGTTTTTCCGCCGCCTTTCTTGCCGCGGCAGCTGTCCTGTTTGTGCCTGCGGGTCTTGGCTTGACGGCCCCGGGTATGGCCCATGCTGCCGTATTGCCGGATTTCACCGACTTGGTTGACAAAGTCGGACCGGCGGTCGTCAATATACGAACGACCGAGAAATCCAAAGCGATGCAGCCCGGCGTTCAGGGCAGCCCTGAAGATGAGGAAATGCAGGAGTTTTTCCGTCGCTTTTTCGGGCAGCCCGTGCCGCCCCGGCAAGGTCCTGCGCCGCGTGGTCGCCGCCCGTCGCCGCAGGAAGAACAACAGGTCCCGCGTGGCGTAGGTTCGGGATTCATCATCTCCGCTGACGGTTTTGTGCTGACCAATGCGCACGTTGTCGAAGGCGCAGATGAAGTGTTCGTCACCCTGACTGACAAGCGTGAATTCAAGGCCAAAATTATCGGCTCGGATCGTCGTACCGATGTGGCGCTGGTGAAGATTGAAGGCAACAACCTCCCACGCTTGACCATGGGTGATTCCAGCAAGTTGCGCGTTGGCGAGTGGGTGATCGCGATTGGTTCGCCGTTTGGTCTGGAGAACACGGTGACCGCCGGCATCATTTCCGCCAACTCGCGCGACACCGGTGATTACCTGCCGCTGATCCAGACCGATGTGGCGGTGAATCCCGGTAATTCCGGCGGCCCGCTGATCAATATGCGCGGCGAAGTCGTTGGCATCAATTCACAAATCTACAGCCGCTCCGGCGGATACATGGGCATTTCCTTCGCGGTGCCCATTGACGAAGCCATGCGGGTCTCGCAGCAACTCAAAACATTAGGGCGCGTGGTGCGTGGTCGCATCGGTGTTCAAATCGGTGAAGTGACGAAAGAAGTTGCCGAATCGCTGGGTTTGCCGCGTTCTCAGGGTGCGCTGGTGGCACGGGTCGAACCGGGCAGCCCCGCTGAAAAGGCAGGGGTTGAAGCCGGCGACATCATCACGCATTTCAACAACGCGATCATCGAGAAGTCCGGTGATCTGCCGCGTTTGGTGGGCAATACCAAGCCAGGCACCAGTTCTTCATTGACGGTACTGCGCAAAGGTACCAAGCGTGATCTGGCGGTCACGGTGGCCGAGATGGAAGCTGATCAGACTGCCAAGAAAGAAGAGAAGAAGCCCAAACAGGAGCAGACGCTCAATGCGCTTGGCCTCGCCGTGACTGACCTGAACGAAGCACAAAAGCGCGAGATGCGCATGGACGGCGGCGTTGTAGTCGAAATGGCCGATGGACCTGCCGGTCGTGCGGGCTTGCAGCCGGGCGATGTGATCGTGCGCCTGAACAATACCGATATCAAGGATGCGCGCCAGTTCAATGCGCTGGTCGCCAAACTGGATCCGAAGCGTAACGCTTTGCTGCTGGTCCGCCGCGGCGAGTCTTCGCAGTTCGTACCGATGAGACCTGCGCCTCTGCCTTGATGTCTTTCGTATCCGAGGCCACGATGAGCATCGTGGCCTTTTTTTATTTTCTGCCTGTCTGCCGGTCATGATGTCCAAGCGGTTCATTCTTTACTCGCGCAGCTATTGCCACTTGTGCGATGACATGTACCAGGCATTGCGCGCTTTATGCGCCTTGTGCGGTAAACAGCCGCTTATTGACGTCGTCGATGTCGATCAGCATCCCGAATTGGTCGAGCGTTACGATGAGCTGGTACCGGTCCTGGTGGGGGTGGATGAGGGGCAGGCACCTCAGCAATTGTGCAATTATTTCCTTAATGAAAACAAGGTTCGGACTTTCCTGACAGGGCAAACCGTCTGAGACGGGCTTGCGGGGCGCAAATCCGGTAAAATGCCGGGTCTGGAAAGCTTTCAAAACAAAGCGCTCACTGGGGAATCCGCCCCGTTCAGAGCGCTTTTTTTGTATCTGCGGCAAGTATGCAAAACATTAGAAATTTTTCAATTATTGCCCACATCGATCACGGCAAATCCACACTCGCTGACCGGATCATCCAGTTATGCGGGGGACTGTCCGACCGCGAGATGGAAGCGCAAGTGCTCGACTCGATGGATCTCGAGCGCGAACGCGGCATCACGATCAAGGCACAAACCGCAGCGCTGACCTACAAGGCGCGTAACGGCGAGGTCTATAACCTCAATCTGATCGATACCCCCGGTCACGTCGACTTTAGTTATGAGGTGAGCCGTTCATTGTCGGCCTGCGAAGGCGCGCTGCTGGTGGTGGCTGGCATTTGCTGGCATTGATCAGAACAATGGAGGCAACGGTTTTGAAAACTGCAACCCACGGGCATATTAGTAAAGGAAGGGACTTCACCCTCAAGAATTGCCGGGGGTTTGTTTCGATCGAGGGTCGGTACCGCCTCGATCAGGGCACGGGTGTAGGG
>CAZXDB010000012.1:36321-47775 GCA_964639465.1 uncultured Bifidobacterium sp.
TGCGAAGGCGCGCTGCTGGTGGTGGACGCCTCTCAGGGTGTGGAAGCACAGACGGTGGCGAACTGCTACACCGCACTCGACCTGGGTGTGGAAGTCGTGCCGGTACTGAACAAGATCGATTTGCCCTCAGCCGATCCGGATAACGCGATTGCCGAGATCGAAGAAGTCATCGGTATCGAAGCGGGCGATGCGGTGCATTGTTCTGCAAAAACCGGTCTGGGCGTTCAGGACGTTCTCGAATCGCTGATTCTACGAGTACCACCACCGAAGGGTGACACCGATGCGCCATTGCAGGCACTGATCGTTGATTCCTGGTTCGATAATTATGTGGGTGTGGTGATGCTGGTGCGTGTGATCAACGGCACGCTGCGTCCGAAAGAAAAAATACTGCTGATGGCCACCGGTGCACAGCATCTGGTCGAAAGCGTTGGCGTATTCACGCCTAAGTCGGTTCAGCGTGAAAACCTGTCAGCCGGTCAGGTTGGTTTCATTATCGCCGGTATCAAAGAACTCAAAGCTGCCAAGGTGGGCGACACCATCACGCTGGCATCGCGACCCGCGGCCGAGCCCTTGCCGGGCTTTAAGGAAATTCAGCCGCAGGTGTTCGCGGGTTTGTTCCCGGTTGAATCCAATCAATACGATGCACTGCGCGACTCGCTGGAAAAACTCAAGCTCAATGATGCGGCGCTGATGTACGAGCCTGAAGTATCCCAGGCGCTGGGTTTTGGTTTTCGTTGTGGATTCCTCGGCTTGCTGCACATGGAAATTGTGCAGGAACGTCTCGAGCGCGAATTCAACATGGACCTCATTACCACCGCACCCACGGTAATCTATGAAGTCGTCATGCGTGATGGCACCATGATCATGGTCGACAATCCTTCGAAAATGCCAGACCCGTCACGCATTGAAGAAGTGCGGGAACCGATCGTCACGGTGAATCTTTACATGCCGCAGGAATATGTGGGCTCGGTCATCACGCTGTGCACGCAAAAGCGCGGCGTCCAGATCAACATGACTTACCACGGCAAACAAGTGCAACTCACTTACGAAATACCGATGGCAGAGGTAGTGCTTGATTTCTTTGATCGCCTGAAATCGATTTCGCGTGGTTATGCCTCGATGGACTACGAATTCAAGGAATACCGGTCATCCGATGTGGTCAAGGTGGACATGCTGATCAACGCCGAAAAAGTCGATGCATTGGCTATTATCGTTCACCGCTCGAATAGTCAGTTCCGGGGCAGAGCAGTAGCGGCAAAAATGCGCGAGCTGATCCCGCGTCAGATGTTTGATGTGGCTATTCAGGCGGCGATTGGCTCCAACATCATTTCCCGCGAAAACGTCAAAGCGCTGCGCAAGAACGTACTGGCCAAATGTTATGGCGGCGATATTTCCCGTAAACGCAAGCTGTTGGAAAAGCAAAAGGCGGGCAAGAAGCGGATGAAGCAGGTCGGTTCGGTTGAAATACCGCAAGAGGCCTTCCTCGCAATCCTTCAGGTGGATGAAAAATAATGACACTGCAATCGATACTGGGTAATTTTGCGCTGATCCTGTTCCTGCTGACCATCCTGACCGGTGTGATCTGGGCCATTGATCGGTTCCGGCTGGCCCCTGCGCGTCACAAGGCGGCGCAAGCGGCACTGGCGGAATTTGATGCGCGCAATGCGCGTCTGGCCGAGACCGGCGTCAAGCCCGACCCCTCAGCGCGTGCCGAGCTGGTCGCGCAGCTGGACCGGCAGCCGGGCTGGATCGCGTATACCGGCAGTTTCTTCCCCGTGATTGCGGCCGTTTTTCTGTTCCGTTCATTCCTGTTCGAGCCGTTCAAAATCCCGTCCAGTTCCATGGTGCCCACCCTGGTCATCGGCGATCTGATTTTGGTGAACAAGTTCACATATGGCATACGCTTGCCGATCGTGAATAAAAAAATCGTCAGCATTAATAACCCGGAGCGTGGCGACGTGATGGTGTTCAAATTCCCCAAAGATGTTTCTCTGGATTACATCAAACGGGTAGTGGGTGTGCCCAACGACAAAATCATCTATAAAAACAAACGCTTGACGGTCAATGGCCAGGAAGTGGCCTATGAAACACTGCCCGACTATCTGGATGAGGACCGACTGGCGTACTACAGCCATTTTCGTGAAAACCTGAGCGGGGTGCCACACGGCATACTGAATGACAACCGGATTCCGGCCTACGTGCCCAGCCCTGACCCCTTTCCCAAGCATGAGCTGTGCAGCTACAACCTCGAAGGCTTCGAGTGTACGGTTCCGGCTGGACATTACTTTGTGATGGGCGATAATCGAGACAATAGTTTGGATTCTCGCTATTGGGGCTTCGTACCGGATCAGAATATTGTCGGAAAAGCATTTTTTGTCTGGATGAATCTGGGCGACCTCAAACGCATTGGTAGCTTCCGATGACACCTCGGGTCCGGACCCAAATGCGGCGGCTGAGGTCAGATAAAAGGCAGCACGGCTTCTCGCTGCTTGGTTTTCTCAGCACATTGATCTTGCTGGGTGCTGCGGGTGTGCTGGCGGTGCGGGCCGGGCCTAGCGTCATCGAGTACTGGGCCATCGGTAAAGCCGTATCGGCGGCATCGATGACGACCAGTAACCCGGATGAAGTGAGGCGAGCATTCGACAAGCTGGCCGCTGCCGGTTACATCGATTCCATCGAAGGCAAGGATCTGGAGATTGCTGGCAAAGGCCCGGAGATGGAAGTCAGTTTTGCGTATCAAAAGAAAATTCCGCTGGTCGGTCCGGCCAGTCTGCTGATCGATTATCGGGGAAGTACTGCTCAAGCCGTCCCGGAGAAAGCCGCGAACTGATCGCAAACGATGCCGATGGATATCGCTACTCTGCAAAGCCGCCTTGGCCACACCTTCAGCAATGCTGCCTTGCTGCAGCAGGCGCTCACACATCGCAGCCACAGCAGCTTGCACAATGAGCGTCTGGAATTCCTCGGGGATTCGGTACTCAACTGCGTGGTCGCTTCCTTGCTTTTCGATCGCTTCGGCAAAATCGACGAAGGTGATCTGTCGCGTTTGCGTGCCAATCTCGTCAAGCAGCAATCGCTGTTTGAAATTGCGCAGCGACTCGAGTTATCGCAATGTCTGAGGCTGGGTGAGGGTGAACTCAAATCCGGCGGCTTCCGTCGTCCATCCATCCTGGCCGATACGCTGGAGGCCTTGTTCGGCGCGATTTTTCTCGATGCCGGTTTTGATGCCGCCAGCCGTGTGATACGCGCGCTCTATGCGCCGGTACTGGAAACCGTTGACCCGAAAACCCTGGGCAAGGATGCGAAGACGCTGTTGCAGGAATTTTTGCAAGGTAAAAAAATACAGCTGCCGCAATACAACGTCGTCGCCACCCATGGCGCCGCACACAATCAGGAATTCGAAATCGAATGTCTGGTGCCCAAGCTCGACATTCAGGTGTTTGGTACCGGCGGCAGTCGCCGGGCGGGTGAACAGGCCGCTGCTAAACTGGCGCTCGAAGCCGTGCAGCAGGCGCTGGCCAAAGCCCCTGCGGTGCCAAAGAAAACCAGACAGCGCACCACGCAGCTCAAGCTCGCCGGCATTGCGACCTTTCAGCCCGACGCGCCGCTGGCAAACGACAAGCCAGCCAAAAAATCTGCTCGCGCAGAGACTGTCCCCGCCCCGGGCAAGCCGGCCAAAATATCCTCAGCCCGCGAGCAGGATGCGCTGGCGCTTGAGGCCGATGAAAGTCCATCCGTGCCTGCCAATCAAAGTAAATCAGCATGACCTCTCCCAACGCTGCAGCTGAATTCCGGTGCGGCTACATTGCCATTGTGGGACAGCCGAATGTCGGCAAATCCACGTTGATGAATCACCTGATCGGTGCGAAGGTCAGCATCACCTCGCGCAAGGCACAAACCACCCGGCATCGCATCACTGGGATACAAACCAAAGAAGCGACGCAATTCATTTACATTGATACACCCGGTTTTCAGACACGTCACAAAAATGCGCTGAACAAAACCCTCAACCGGACCGTCAGTGGCACCTTGACCGCAGCCGATGTCGTGTTGTTCGTGGTTGAGGCGGGGCATTTCGATGAAGCTGACCAGCAAGTGCTGAACTTATTGCCCACCAACGTGCCCGTCATCCTGGTGATTAACAAATCCGATCGGATGAAGGATAAAGCGCCGTTGATGGCCTTTGCCCAGCAAATCGCGGCCCGTCGTGATTTTGCGGCGATTGTGCCGGTTTCGGCCAAGCAGGGATTTCAGCTTGATCGTCTTGAAGCAGAAATTCGCAATTATCTGCCTGTCGCCGAGGCGGTCTTTGGGGAAGATGACATTACCGACCGCAGTGAAAAATTTCTGGCCGCTGAAATCGTGCGCGAAAAAGTATTTCGTTTTGTCGGTGATGAACTGCCGTACACCAGCACCGTCGTGATTGAAAAATTCGAAGAAGAGGGTCGCTTGCGCAGAGTGTTTGCCGCGATTCTCGTCGGCCGCGATGCGCACAAGGCCATGCTGATTGGTCAGAAGGGCGCACGATTGAAAGAAATATCGACACAGGCGCGACTGGATATGGAGAAGCTCTTTGGTGGCCCTGTCTATCTGGAAATCTGGGTCAAGGTGAAATCGGGCTGGGCAGACAACGAAGCCGGATTGCGCGCCTACGGGTACGAGTGAGGCCGGCATGACCGTGCTTGCCAACGACATCGACAACGCGACAGTTCCCGTGTCACCCGCACCGACGCGCGCTTCACGGGTGCGGGTACCTGAGCGTGATCACCGCGTCGCCAATCAGCCAGGCTTTGTACTCCACAGCTATCCGTACAAAGAAACCAGCCTGATCATCGATTTGTTTTCTCGCGATCACGGACGCGTCGCGCTGGTCGCCAAAGGCGCCAAGCGTCCGCACTCCCAATTGCGCGGTGTATTGCAAACCTTTCAGCCGCTGCAGTTGGCGTGGACCGGTAAATCCGAAGTGCGGACCCTGATGTCGGCCGAGTGGGTGGGCGGGCTGCCGCCGCTGGAGGGTGCTGCCTTGCTTTGCGGTTTTTATCTGAATGAACTGCTGGTCAAACTGCTGGCCCGTGATGATCCGCATGCGACCTTATTTGATCACTATGTATCGGCGCTCAACCAGCTGGCGCATGAAGAGCCGCCGGCGATTGTTCTGAGAAAATTCGAATTGTCGCTGCTGAAGGAAACAGGTGTGTCCGGTCATCTGGGCATCTGCGCCCAAACCGGACAGCCTGTTGACCCTGAAAAAACCTATGCCGTCGATCCCGAGCGCGGTCCGCGTGTTGCGCTGGCGAGTGATACTTCACCCTCAGTGATTGGAAAGACATTGCTGGACATGGAAGCGGGTGATTACAGCGACAGCACGACGCAGCTGCAAAGCAAATTTCTGATGCGGCATTTGCTTGCGCATCATCTGGGCGGCATGCCGCTCAATACCCGGCAAATCCTGATCGATCTTCTTCAACTTTGAATCAACGCTGAATTAACGAACGCTGAATCAACGAAAAAACCCCGAGACTCTCATGAGCTACCTTCATCCTCACGCTGCCGGCATTGATCTTGGCGTCAATATCGATCACGTAGCCACACTGCGTAATGCGCGCGGCACGCAATATCCCGATCCGCTGCAAGCTGCGCTGCTGGCCGAGCAGGCGGGTGCCGATGTCATCACCCTGCATTTGCGTGAAGACCGGCGTCATATCAAGGATGCGGACGTCGAGGCCATACGCCCGCGTCTGACCACGCGCATGAATCTGGAATCTGCCGTCACCGAAGAGATGCTCGACATCGCCTGCCGAATCAACCCGCAAGACGTGTGTTTGGTACCCGAGCGTCGCAACGAAGTCACCACTGAAGGTGGCCTGGATGTCGTTCGCTATTTCGATGTCGTCAGCGCCGCCTGCAAGCGGCTGGCAGCGCAGGGCATACGGGTGTCGCTGTTCATTGATGCCGATGCCGAGCAAATCAAAGCCTCGGCTGAAGCGGGTGCGCCTGTGATTGAGCTGCACACTGGCCGCTACGCCGATCTCGAGGGCGATGCGCAATTAAACGAACTGGAACGCATCAAGCGTGCTGTGCAGGCTGGTATAACCCACGGCCTCAAGGTCAATGCTGGCCATGGCCTGCATTACACCAATGTGCAGGCGATTGCGGCGATACCCGACATCACCGAACTCAATATTGGTCATGCCATCGTAGCGCAGGCCATCTTCGTCGGCTGGGAAAACGCCGTGCGCGACATGAAGGCAGCGATGATCAAGGCCCGCCGGGAGTCGATGCGCTTATGATTTTCGGCATAGGCACCGATATCCTCAAAATTTCGCGGATCGAAGCCGTCCTCAGCCGGCACGGCGATCGATTCGCAGCCCGCATTCTCGGTCCCGAGGAAATGGAAAAATATCAGCGCCGCAAACAAAAAGTTGAAGCACGGGGTCTGCGTTTTCTTGCCACGCGCTTCGCGGCGAAAGAAGCATTTTCCAAAGCCATCGGTCTGGGTATGCGCATGCCCATGACCTGGCGCGCAGTCCAGTTCCTTAATGCGCCCAGTGGCAAACCCATAGTGGTCACCAGTGGGTCGCTGTCCGAATTTATGCAAGCCAAAGGTCTTAGTGCGCAGGTCTCACTGACCGATGAGGCAGAATACGTCGTTGCGTTCGTCGTTGTGGAGAAATCATGAACATGCAAGTCCAGACTCAATTGCCCGGCCCGGTCATGCTGGATGTGGTCGGTACCGAACTTGATGCACAAGACCGCCGTCGGATTCGCGATCCGCTGACAGGTGGCGTGATCCTGTTTGCGCGCAATTACGCCAACCGCGCGCAACTCACCGCGCTTTGCGAATCGATACACGCCGAACGTCCTGGCCTGCTGATCGCTGTTGATCATGAAGGTGGGCGAGTGCAGCGTTTCCGCAGCGATGGCTTCACGCGTCTGCCGGCGATGCGCCGGCTGGGTGAGTTGTGGGACAGTGATGTGCTGGCGGCCTGCAAGCTCGCTACCGCAGTCGGCTATGTGCTTGCTGCCGAGCTGCGTGCCTGCGGCGTTGATTTGTCGTTCACGCCCGTGCTGGATCTGGATTACGGTGCGTCTGAGGTGATTGGTGATCGCGCTTTCCATCATGATCCGCGCGTGGTCACTTTGCTGGCCAAGAGCCTGAACCATGGGCTCGCACTGGCCGGCATGGCCAATTGCGGCAAGCATTTTCCCGGCCATGGTTTTGTGGCAGCGGATTCACACATTGCCATTCCCGTGGACGAGCGCGATCCGAAAGCTATTCTCAAAGATGATGCCGCGCCCTACGGCTGGCTGGGCATGAGCCTGTCCGCCGTGATGCCAGCGCATGTGATCTATCCGAAATTTGACAAGCATCCAGCGGGCTTTTCGCGAAAATGGCTGTCCTTGCTGCGCAATGATCTGGGTTTCGATGGTGTGATTTTCAGTGATGATTTATCGATGGAAGGCGCCAGTGTTGCCGGTACTGTCGTGGATGGCGCGCATGCGGCGCTCGCTGCGGGTTGTGACATGGTCCTGGTCTGTAATTCGCCCGACAAAGCCGACGAGTTGTTGCAAGGACTCGATCCTTCGGTCAGCCTCGATGCGCACCGGTCCGCACAACGCATTCAGGCGCTCACTCCCTCGTCGATCGCCAAAGATTGGAACGCGCTGCAGGCAGAGGCTCAGTATCGCGCTGCGATAGGCGTGCTGGCAGATTTTTCCAAGGCGGTATAAACCCCCAAGCATCGCCATGTCGGAGACCCCCACCACCGAACTCCCTGATCCGCGCGCAGCGTTGCTCGAGGCGGTCGCCGCGTTACCGCACCTGCCGGGTGTCTATCGGTACTTCGATGCGCAAGACAAATTGCTCTATGTCGGCAAGGCGCGTGATCTCAAAAAACGTGTTTCCAGCTATTTTCAGAAAACACTGACCAGCCCGCGCACGGCCATGATGGTCGAGCGCATCGTGCGCCTTGAAACCACGGTCACCCGTAGCGAGGCCGAGGCACTGCTGCTGGAAAACAATCTGATCAAAACCCAGCAGCCGCGTTTTAACATTCTTTTTCGCGACGATAAGTCTTACCCGTATCTGAAGCTCTCGGGAGGTGAGTTCCCGCGCATGGCTTATTACCGCGGCGCGGTGGATAAAAAAAATCAGTACTTCGGTCCTTTTCCCAGCGCGTGGGCAGTGAAGGAATCAATGCAGATTCTGCAGAAGATTTTCTTGCTGCGAACCTGTGAAGACTCGGTATTTTCCAACCGCACCCGGCCTTGCCTGCTGCATCAGATCAATCGTTGCAGTGGTCCTTGCGTGAACCTCATCAGCAAAGAGGATTATGCGGTCGATGTTGATAATGCCGCACAATTTCTGCGCGGACGTCAGTCCGAGCTGATGAGTTCACTCGAAACCAAAATGCAGGCGTACGCAGCCGATCTCAAATTCGAGCAAGCCGCTATCGTACGCAACCAGATCACGGCGCTCTCGCGTGTGCTGCATCAGCAAAGCATGGAAACTGCAGGCGATGCCGACATCGACATCATTGCCGTGGTGGTGCAGGGCGGTCGCGCCTGCGTGAACCTAGCGATGGTGCGGGGTGGCCGCCATCTCGGAGACCGCGCCTACTTTCCCACCCAGGTGGACATGGCCCTGATCGCGGCCGACACCGAAGTCGAGGCTGAAGTGCTCAAAGCCTTCCTTGCCCAGCACTATCTCGACAAATTCATTCCCTCCACATTGATCATCAACCTGGACCTGGACGAACCCGAGCTCATGCTGGCTTTGATGGAGCAGTGCGGCCATCGTATCCAGCTGGTGTTCCAGCCGCAGGGCCAGCGCAGGCAATGGCAGGAGATGGCCGTCAAGGGCGCCGAGATTGCGCTGGCGCGGCTGCTCTCGGAGCAGGGCTCGCAACAGATCCGTACCCATGCGCTGGCCGATACGCTGGGGCTCGATGCGGCTGACATGGACGAGCTGCGGATCGAATGCTTTGACATCAGCCACACCCAGGGCGAAGCGACCCAGGCTTCCTGCGTGATCTACCACCATCATCAGATGCAGAGCAGTCAGTATCGGCGCTACAACATCACCGACATCACCCCCGGCGATGACTACGCAGCGATGCGTCAGGTACTCAGCCGGCGCTATGAGAAAGTTGCCAATGGCGAAGGCCAGATGCCGGATCTGGTGCTGATCGATGGCGGCAAAGGCCAGGTAGAGATCGCCCGTCAGGTGCTCGCTGAACTGGGGCTGGATATCAGCCTGATCGTCGGTGTCGCCAAAGGCGAGGGCCGCAAGGTCGGTCTGGAGACGCTGATCTTCGCCGATGGCCGCGCAGCGCTGGAATTGGGCAAGGAATCCGCCGCCCTCATGCTGATTGCGCAGATACGCGACGAGGCGCATCGCTTTGCCATCACCGGCATGCGCAGCAAGCGCGCCAAAGCCCGTCAGACTTCACGTCTGGAAGAGATTGAGGGCATCGGTGCCAAACGTCGCCAGAAACTCCTGGCACGTTTTGGTGGTCTGCGCGGGGTGGCGGACGCCAGCGTTGAAGAGCTGGCCTCCGTCGACGGCATTTCCCGACAACTCGCTGAAGACATTTACCGGCAGTTGCATTAAATTACCCGCATGCCATTCAATATACCCATCCTGCTGACCTGGTTGCGTGTCGCGCTGATACCGCTGGTCGTGGGTGTCTTCTATCTTCCGTCCGACTGGCTGACCGAGTACGAGCGTGGGCTGGCAGCGACCATCATCTTCGTCGTGGCGGCACTGACCGACTGGTTCGATGGCTATCTCGCCCGACGCTGGAATCAAACCTCGTCCTTTGGCGCCTTTTTGGACCCGGTCGCCGACAAGCTTATGGTCGCGGGGGCACTGCTGCTGCTGGTGGAGCTGGGCCGCACGACCGCCGTGATCGCCTTCATCATCATCGGCCGCGAAATCGCTATCTCAGCACTGCGCGAGTGGATGGCCCAGATCGGTGCTTCCAAGTCTGTTGCGGTCAGCTCACTGGGGAAGGTCAAAACCATCGCTCAGATGATTGCGATACCCATGCTGCTCTACAAAGCGCCCTTGTTCGGGGTCATTGATACGCTGCTGATTGGCACCATCCTGCTTTACGTTGCGTCAGTACTGACCCTCTGGTCCATGGTTTACTACCTGCGCCGTGCCTGGCCTCTGATCAAGGAGCGTCCGGGACTGGATTAGCAGCGTGCTTGACAGAATGCCTCGATCCTTTATAATCCCGTTTCTGTTTTACGCGGGAGTAGCTCAGTTGGTAGAGCGCAACCTTGCCAAGGTTGAGGTCGAGAGTTCGAGACTCTTCTCCCGCTCCACGAATTCGAAAGGGAAGCTTAAACCGCTTCCCTTTTTCGTTAACGAAACCCGCTTGTGCCGGATCACGGCAAAGCCTGAGCAAAGTATGGGCTTCACGGGTACAATACGGCTCCCACGGCGGGGTAGCAAAGTGGTTATGCAGCGGCCTGCAAAGCCGTCGACGCCGGTTCGATCCCGACCCCCGCCTCCAATACACTCAAGCAAAAAGCCCACCCATGCAGGTGGGCTTTTTGCTTTTTGGAGAAAAGCCTTTTCGCTAAAGCGAGAATTGCTTAAAATTTCTTTTTTGATAAATAAGCTTGCGATTCCTCGCATTTTATTTTCATTCGATATGTGCGGCGAGGTGGGTCATGAGCACGACAACCGTTTCAAATAAAAAGTGTGACCAAAACACCAGAGCCGCAAAGCATGCCCCAGTACGTGCCGCCACAGACAAACATAAAACGGCTCATGACCTGAAAATTTTCGAGCGATATCAACGCCGAGTAACGATACCTTGGCGATTAGATGAGCAGTTGGGAATGTCAGTCGACTTGGAATTCGAGCCTCCGAAAGTGACTCTCCTGAGCCGACCTGCAGATTTTAATTAATCAGTGATCGAGATCGTGAATTCTTAGTTAAGTGACACGTAAGGGCTGATGCCAGCTTACAATAACGTCCTCAGGTAGCAAACCACCCGCATTTCATGCGGCCCGAGTGGTGAAATTGGTAGACACAGCGGACTTAAAATCCGCCGCTTACCCGAGAGGGGGCGTACCAGTTCGATTCTCGTCTCGGGCACCAGTATCCATGCGCCTTTTCAGACCTTCCAACTCTGAAAAGGCGTTTTTTCTTGTTTTTGGCGTTGCACAGTCGTTGCACAAAAAATCAAACCATCGTACGCTGCGGGCAGCACATTTGCTCAAAATTTAAGCAGCTAGCCCGTTGCACAATGCCCCAAAAAAGCCCAGACACCATACACATACTCGAGGGCAAGGCGACGCTGTTTCGTCGTCCGACTACACCTGCATGGCATGTACGCTACAAGGTACATGGTAAGTGGGAGAGAACTTCAACCAAATGCACTGAATTAGCTGCGGCACGACAGCGTGCAACTGAGCTGGTGACGGAAGCATGGTTTA
>CAZXDB010000013.1:0-1429 GCA_964639465.1 uncultured Bifidobacterium sp.
TCTTGAGCGCTTTGAGTTCACTCTCGCAGGCGGCATCGCAGCGGCCGAAAAGCTTTTTGTCGCTCAGTTCGGCGTAGCGCCTTGCTTCAGCATGCGACAGGTAGTTATTGGCGACTTCATTCAGCGCTGCGACGGCACCCGGCACGTTGCCGGAGAGTGCGCCGGCGGTCGTCGCAGCGAGTGCGGTCAGGCTGTCGGCCAGTGTGTCGTCTATACCGGCGTCTCTCAGCGCTTCACCGAGATACGCTGCAGTGAGCGTGCCGGCGGCGGCGCCAGCCGCACCATCGACTCCGCCGGTCAGGCCGCCAACGAGGGTGTGGGCGAATACGCGCGCCGTACCGCTGTCACCCCATTGCGCTTCAAGCGTGTCGGCGTCCCTGAGCAGCTGCGCACGTGTGGCATCGTTGTCGGTGCGCCTTGCCTGCGCCCGCAGCTCGTCAGCGCGTGCCAGCTGATGGTTCGCGTAGTCGCCAATCGCTTTGCTGGCCTGCAGACCGAACTGTTGATAGATTTGCGCGTTCGCGCTCACCTCACGCTCGACCTTGCCGGCGTCGAAAATTCTCGTTAGCGGTGCATCAGCGTCGCCGGTATGCACATTGGTGTCACCGGCAATACCGGTAATGCCGGCACGGGTCACGCTATCGGCACGGTCTCCGTCGGTCGCATGGCCTGCGCTGGTGTTACTGGGGGTGAATGAGCCACTGGTTTTCTGCGAGGCGCCGAGCGTGACGTTGGTGGCGCTGGCTGAGTAGCTTGCGTGGTTGCTGATGTCGCTGGTGGTCAGCGTATCGCTGCTGAATTTGTTTTTACCGGAGGAATGTGCGTCATCGGTGCTGGTGATGACGGCACCGATGATCGTCGCGTCGCCATTCGCGGTGATATCAAAGCCACCGTCACCGGCGCGTATGCCCGACGTCTCGTTGACGCTCTGGTAAATGCTGTCGACTTGCTGTTGGCCGGCACTGAGCTGTCCGGAAGGGGTGCCCGCGACCGGTATGAGGACATCCGCACTGGCTTGCTTTTGCTCGCTGGCGTAGCGGCTGACTTCTTGCAGGCTTTCGATATGCAGATCACCGCCGGTGCGCAGGGTGACCTGATCTGCGGTGACGGTCGCGCCTCTGAGTTTTACATCGTCCTCAGCCCTGATATCCGCCTGTTGTCCGGCCTCGATGCGAGTGTGCGTCCAGCTCAGATCATCGCCATCGGCGTTGCCGCGTCCACGACTGGCCGAGATTGCTACGCCAATGCCTGCGCTGCCGTTACCGACCGTCGCAGCGACACCGACCCCATTGCTACTGCTTTTGCTGGTGCTGGTCTGCGTCGCGGTGTTGGCTTGCGCGCTCAGATCAATGGTGCCGTCGCTATGCAGGCGCACATCCTTGCCAGCGCTGATCTGACTGCCGGTGATGCCGATGCCGGCCGCCTCATC
>CAZXDB010000013.1:1529-44059 GCA_964639465.1 uncultured Bifidobacterium sp.
GCCCTGCACCGCGCCGATGAGGCTGGCCTGCTGTGTGGTGCTGCTGACTTCCGAGGTGTGTTCCGTTTGTTGCTTACCGACCGTGACGCTCACACCCGGGCCGGAAAAAACACCGGACTTGCGCTGATGATCGTAGGTGGAAATACGTGCGCTATCGGTGGCAGAACCGATGCTGATGTCATTGCTGGCGATAAGCTGCGTATCACGATCAGCGACGACGATGCTGCCTTTGATCTGCAGATCTTCCCCAGCACTGATACGGACATCACGACCGCTGACCAGCGTCTCCAGCGCATCAGTGCGCTCTTCCTCGAAGCGCTGCGTGATCGTTTTTGAACCAATGACACCGCTGTGTTTGTATTGCGATCCCTGCGCAAATTCTTTTCCTGATTCGCCTGCCTCCAGCTGCACATTCCGACCAGCGGCGATATCAATCAGCCCCTGTGTACTGCTGATGCTGGCGGCGCGCGCCTGAACATCCCGGCCAGCGACCATATCGATATCGCCCTGAGTGTCGATGCGAGTGCCGACTTCGCTGTGCTCTGATTCACGCAGAAAATTGGCGCTATGGCGACGCGAATGGCTGGCAGTGCTGGACTGGGTGCCGACGGTTTGCAATTGCAGATCGCGCTCTGCAATCAACTGGGTTTTTCCCTCACCGGCATGGCTGATTTGCGCGCCGTCCAGCCTGAGATCCCGGCCTGCGTAAACCACGAGATTTCCATCGCCGCTGACATGCAGTGATGCGCGGCGATCAAGATTGGTTCGGCTTGCTGTGCTGCTGGTAGTGCGGTCGCGCTGGCTGCGCTGACTGCTGTGGGTCGTGCTTTGCAGCGTCACATCACGGCCGGCCACAATCACCAGATCGTTCTTTGCACTAACGCTGCCGCCCTGGCTGTTGATGTCCTCGTGAGCGCTGATGATGACCCGCTCACCGCGGATATCGCCACCGTTGTTATTGAGCGTGCCGGTATCGAGTCGGACGTTGCCGTGACCGACAATCGTTGCTGCGTTGTTCAGCGATTCACTGACAACCAGATCAATTCGGTCAGCGCTGATCAGCCCGCCAGTGGCAAGCAGATCGCCGTCACGCGGCATCAGATAGACCTTCGGCACCAGCACACGCTCGGTGCGTGAAGGCTGGCCATTCTTGCCGGGTATCGTGACGTCCTGCTCGACCAGCCAGACCAGATCACTCGTCAGTTGCGCGACCTGCTCGCGGGTAAGCTCAATGCCGGGTCGCAGTTCCAGCCGGCCCGCATGATGCAGACCGCTTTCCATCAGCGCCGCATACTGCATTTCATCGGCGGTGTAACCGGGCAGGAAGCGACGGCCGGTTAATTCGGCGATTTGTTCGCGCACCAGCTTTTGTTCGATGAAGCCATCGCCGATGCGCTTTTGCATCGTGGCCGGGTCGTGGCTCAGTTGCGTGAGCATGGCATCCGAACTCAGCCAGCGCCGGTACTGTGTGAAGCGCGGATCGGTGACCAGTAGCGGACCACTGTCCGGATTCAGACTCGCCAGTGCCTGATTGATCTGAAGGGTGTCTTCGGCTAGCGTTTGCAGCGAATTCGCCTCGACTGCCTGTGATTGATCTTTTGCTTCAACGGTGCCGAGCGATGTGGTGGTGATCACATCGGCCGGCAGATACGGCAGCAGTGGTCCCCAGTCGCGTTGGTGATAGCGCTTGAAACCACCGCGCCAGCGGCTGCGAGTGTGCTGACTGGTGCCTGATTCCTGAAACCGATGCGTGCCGGGCGTGTCGATGTTGCTCAGATTGCCGAGACTGCCGCGCAGCTGGCCACCTGCGAGAATCTTGCTGCGGTCGTTAACGAGTTCGTCACCAACCAGCGTGATATCGCCGCCCGCGATGATTTTTCCGGGATGAGTTTCGGTGACGACGGTTTCGAATTCGGACCGTTGCAGATTGATGTACTGCGTCCAGGACGTGATGTATTCGCCCGCAAAACTCTGGTTGTAGTTTGCAATGGCCTGATCGAGCGCTTCGCGCCGCGCATCGGTTGCTGCAGCCCAGTCGTTGAATGCACTGACCTGCTGCTCATGGCTGGCTTTGGCGGTGTGGTAGTCAGACCAAGTCTGGTCATACGCGATTTTTTGTGCCAACCATGACTGGTATTCCGCGCTTGCCATATCAACCGAGCTGGCAGGTGCGGGCGGCGGCTGGAGTGCGGGTGGCGTTGGTGCGTCACCGGGTTGGGGTGGTGCTTCATCCGGCGGAATGAGTCCGAAATAATTCCATGCCGGGTCGTCACGGAAATACAGTGCGCCGGCTACGGGCGTGCAGCTTTCCTGTCCGTTGAGATCGACACAAGATTCTTCACCGACGCCGGGTAGCGGTGTCTTTCCCAGAACGCCATCAGAGATTTGATCCGGGTTGGTTTTCCACCGATAGCGGCCAGCGCGACTCCAGCTCTCCCATCGGAAGTCTGATAACAGACTTTTTTCACTACTGCCTTGCGGTTGCAGATAGCTGAATGTCGTCGTCTCTCCGATTTGTCGTTCTTCGGTGCTGACGCCTTTGTTCAGGTTGTAGAGATGATCGGCGCGGATGTCCAGATCACCGAGGGACTCGATGGTCGCGTCTGCATTGATCAGTGAAGCGGATGAAGTAATGGCCCGATCGTTGTCATCCAGTGCACCACCGATGCGCATGTCGCCGGCAGAAAAAATCAATGCCTCATCAGTGTTCAGAATGTCTGTGACACCGATGTCGAGTTGATTTTCTGCAGCGATCAGTGGTGCCGCATCGGGATGTCCGACATTGCTCAGGCGGCGTGCGCCAATAGCGACATCCTGTCCGGTGATGCTGCCGGTCGCCAGATTGTCGATTGCATCGGCACGCAGCACGAGCTGCGTAGCGTCGAGTCGTCCGGTGTTTTCCAGCTTGCCATCGATACTGAGCGTTAAGGTGCCCGTCGCAGTGATCCCGCCGGCATTGCGAACGCCCAGTCCGTGCGAGGAACCGACCAGCCAGATTTTTCCGGCATACATACCGCCCAGCGCTGCGACATCCAACGCAAAAACAGGTGAAGTCTGAGTGCTCGTATCCTCAACCGGGCGCGCGAGTTTGACACTGAGATCGTTAGCCCAGAGTCCCGCATTGATGGCAATCGCCTGCGAGAGCAAGGTCACAGCATCGACACGGCGTCCGTCAAGACCGTTGCCTTCGATGCGCAGTCCGCCTGCACCGGGGGTAAAACCCGTCACACTCGCGCCCTGAAACTCAGGTGTGCCGGTGACCAGCTGAACGCGTGATGCCTGAATGAAGCCGCAACCCTCACAGGTGATACCTGCCGGATTGGCAATCACCAGTTCCGCTTGGCCACCGGCGATTTCGATATAGCCCCGCAGCTGACTCGGATCACTGCTGTGGACTTCATTCAGAATGACGCGCGCACTGCCGCCGGCCATGTTGGGATTGGCGGCAACCCAGCCGCCGGTTTCGGTCAGAGAGGCTTTGCGGCCGTTGTTGAGGATTGCGCCGTTGGCATCGATATCGAATTGCCGGAAGCTGTTGCGGGATACCCCGGCCGCCGTGGGTGCGGTGATATCAATTTGCGGTAAACCGTTGCTCGTCTCAAGGATGACGGGGCGCTGGTTGGCAGGCGCGTCGGGTGCAGCGATGATCTGCGCGATGGCACTCGCGCTCGTCAACAGGCTGGCCAACGCCAGCGCGATATCACGTAGCGTCATGTGCGCTCCTTCAGAAATTCAGACTGAGATGAAAACCAGCGGTGGTGCTGGCACTGCGAAAGCCTTCGGGTTTGGCGAGCGGACGGCCGAGAAACAGATCCCATGACACGCGCGCTGCATTGCCGCGCAGGCCGATCACAGCACCGGTGAGTCGGGTGCCGATCATGTCTTCAGCAGACCGGCCGCCGATCTTGCCGGTGTCAACGCCGGTATAGAGTTCGCTGCGAAGGGTCGGCACAGACAGTCCTAGTTCCTGACGCAACACCCAGCCGCGGTCGCCAAACAGCAGCAATTCGCCATCGAAACCGCGCACGGTGTAGCGACTGCCGATGGCAAAACGATCTTGGGGAATCAGCGGCGTGCCATTCCATTGCGCGCGCCAGCCCGCGATGTAGCGCAGACGTTGCGATGCCAGACGAAAGGGCACCGACAGCGCTGCGTCCGCGCGCAGGATCTGCATGCGTGAAGTGCCTTCGCCAAACGCCTGTTCAGGTGCCGGACGTGATCCAAAGGCGCCCGTGCCGCGTCGCACGGAGACATTGGCATCGAGCGAAGTGTCGCCCAAGCGCATACGCTGGCCGAGTCCCAGCTCCCAGCCGCCGTTGTCGCGTCGCTGGGGATTGACTTCTGCATCGTCGATGAAATTGCGTGAGGAGCGCGACCACCAGCGCAAGCTCGCACTGGTTTTACTGAAGCTATTGCGCGTGAGCAGACGTGTGATGGCCAGCTCACGGTTGTTGCCATTGCCGCGGTAGGTGTAATCCTGATTCAGGCCGGCGACATTCTGGTGATATTCAAAGGCGCTGGCTGTGGCCGACAGCAGCCAGTTTTGCCAGGGCACCGAGTAGTGCACGGTATGCGATTGCGCACCGCGCTCGCCGGACAAACCACCGCCCACGGCCTGATGCACGCTGACGTAGAACAGATCGTTCAGCGTCCACCAGTGGTCATAGGCCAGTGTGACTGCTGCCTGACGTTTGCCGGTGTACTTGCTGCCTGCATCATCCAGCGAGAGGTTCAGGCGAAACGGGAGGGCTTGCGTCCATTCGATGATGACATCGCTTTGCCCTGGCAAGGCATCGGTGCCTTGTGCCGACACGATGCGGATATTGGCTTCGGCACTGGGCAATCGTTTCAGATTATCCAACCCCTGTTCCAGCTCGCGCACATTCAGCAGATCGCCCGGTTGTGCAGGCATCGCATTCCACAGCGTTGCACGGGAAGCCGTACCCTCGGCAAAACGGATATGACGAATACGACCGGGCAGCAATGTCAGCGTGAGAATGCCGTTATGCAGCTCCTGCGTTTCGGTCAGAACGCGTGTGGTGACATAACCGCGCTTGAGGATGGCTTGTTGCACCCGTTGCGCGGCGATCGCAATACCGGAGGCGCCGAGACAGCGACCGAGCACCGGATCGTCATCACGTTCAGCGGCCGCAATGGCCCATTGAAAGTGTTCGCTCGCATCGCCTTGCATCGTCAGCGAGCGAATAACCTGACAGGGTGTTTCGTCAGCAGGTAACAGCGGGGAGGGTAGTACGGGTGTCTGCAAATACGCTGGCTTCTGTGTTTCATTTTGCAGACGCAGCGCTCGTTCGCGCTCCTGTTGTCTCAGCAGTTGTTCGGCTTCGATGGTTTGTGCAACCGACAAGACCGGCGTGCCAAGCCCGGATAGAAAAAAGAGAAAGAAAAAGAAATGGAAAATGTAATGCAGCAGCTTCACCGACATGATCGCGAACCAAGAGTTAAATCAAGGCGGCGGATTTTAGTGGCTGCTGTGGCGTGCTGTCAGTCGAATTGCGTTAGGTGTTGCGCAGATGTTGAAGAAAATACCGGCTTCAGTGCTGCTCAGTAATCAGCTTACGTTTGTGCGTTCAAACGATAGTTCGATCATCAGTACTGATGTTTGCGTATATCGTCTTGTGCTAGCGTTTGTTGCTGAGTGGTTTGTGATTCAGTTCGGGCGACCGAGGTGGGTGGCGCAATACGAACCGGTTGAGTCAGATGAGCGCTGGTTGACAAGACATTGCTCGTGGCTTCGGGTGCGGCATTCCACACCGGATCAGGAATACTTTCGAAAACAGATTTTAGTTGCTGACCCCAGGTGCTGCGAATCATTTGAAAGTACTGATTTTTTTCATCGATGGTGACAAAGCGTCCGACAGACAAACTGTCTGCGCGGTAGACCAGCAAATCAAGCGGGAAGCCAACCGAGATATTCGAACGCAGGGTGGAGTCCATCGAAATCAGCGCGCATTTCGCGGCTTCATCCAGTGGCGTGTGTGGTGAGATCACGCGATCCACAATCGGCTTGCCGTATTTGGATTCACCGATCTGAAAGTAAGGATTTTCATCATGCGACTCGATGAAATTCCCTGCTGAGTAGAACTGGAACAAGCGGCATCGATCGCCCCGGATCTGACCACCGAAAATTAGGCTGACGTTGAAGTCGATGCCAAATTTTTCCAGCGACTCGGCATCGCGCTTGTGCACATTGCGTATGCATTCACCGACAATGCGCGCTGCCTCGACCATCGAAGCAGCGGTCCAGATACTGGTGCCGTCCGGCGCAAGATACTCGGCGATCATCTGCCTGACCGACTGGGAAATCGACAGATTGCCGGCGCTCATCAGGACCATCATGCGATCGCCCGGATTTTCGAACACACTCATTTTCCGGAACGTGCCAATCTGATCCACGCCTGCATTCGTTCGCGAATCCGACAGAAAGACCAGTCCTGCGTTCAGGCGTAAGGCGATGCAATAAGTCATGACAAGCAATCGAAAAGAGAAAATGGCATTTTAACTGAGGCTCTCAGCGCCTCCGGGCAAGGGATGATTTTCATCGCTGGCTGATATCGACGCGAACATCCAGCACTTCATCACCGCCACCACGGCGCATACCGCGCACTGGCGCCGCGGATTCGTAATCACGCCCGACTGCCAGCCGGCAGTAGGCGGCATGCTGAAAACGCGCATGGGTGACGTCAATACTGATCCATCCCGAGAAATCAACGTCATCAACCCAGACATCCACCCACGCATGACTGGCACTGTGCGGTACTTCGCCGGGATCAATGTAGCCGGACACATAACGTACCGGTATGCCGGCGCTGTGGCAGCAGGCGATGAAAAGATGCGCATGATCCTGGCAGACACCTTTACCCAGCGAGAGCGCTTCACCCGCGGTGCTGCGGGCGCCGGTGGCACCTGATTCATAACTGACCGCGTCGCAAATCGCCTGACTGAAATCCAGCAGCTGGTGGCTGTCCGGGCGGGCGGGCAGCTTGTCGGCCGCGAATGCCCGTATCGCCTCCGTCGGTTCTGTCAGTCGGGTCGGGACTGTGAAAGCCAGCGGCGAGAGCAGCATTTTTTCCGGCAAGCGCCCGCGGTCAGGCGCCTGAATATCGATCACACCGCTGGCCACGATACGAACTTCCTGATGCGGCACGACGATAGTCAGGATTTCGCTGTGATTGCCCATCGCGTCTTGCATCGCATGCCGTTTGCCGGGGGTGGCAATGTGCCACTGGCTGATGCGTTGCAGCGGCTCGATGCGCGGCGTCAGGCGCAGCTGTTGTATCGAATACCCGACGGGCTTTTCATAGCGATAAACCGTTTCGTGACGGATCGCGAGTGTGGCGGATTTCATGCGGCCAGCGGAAGCAGGAAATCGCGACTGACCCGATTGCCGAGTTCATAAATCTGCTCGAGAAAATGGGTCAGGAAATCATGTAATCCATGCTGCATGATGTCCTCGATGCTATTGAATTGGAGATCGGCATGCAGTCGTCCCGCAAAACGTTCGGTGTCACGCGAGACGTCATTGCGCACCTGGGCAAGGTTGTTTACCACTTCGGCCAGACAGGCCATTAGTGAGCGCGGCATATCGCCCCGCAGAATCAGAAGTTCGGCCACGCGCTCGGGCGTGATGACATCACGATAGGCTTTGCGATAGGTCTCGAATGCCGACACGGAACGCAGTACCGCAGCCCAGTGATAAAAGTCCAGGTCAGTCGCTGTCAGTAGCTGACGATCCGCACCATGAAATTTCACATCGATCAGACGAGCTGTATTGTCCGCACGCTCAAGGAAAGTACCCAGACGAATGAAATAGAACGCCTCGTCCTTGAGCATCGTGCCGATGGTTACGCCACGCGATAAATGCGAGCGGTGCTTGACCCACTCAAAGAACTCGCCGGGGTCGCGCTCAAGGATGCCATCCCGTAGCAGATGATTCATTTCCAGCCAGGTCGTGTTTTGCGTTTCCCAGACTTCAGTCGTGAGCGTGCCACGGACCGCGCGTGCGTTTTCCCGTGCCTGGGTCAGGCAGGCGGCGATTGATGACGAATTTTCGGGATCGCGCACCAGAAAATCGATGACATCCTTACGCGTCAGCAGTCCGTATTTTTCGTCGAAGGCCGGTTGCAATTCCGAGATGCCCAGTACGGCGCGCCAACCCTGTTCGGCGGCTTCCGCTGATTGCGGCAGCAGCTGGGTTTGCATGTTCACATCCAGCATGCGCGCTGTATTTTCTGCACGCTCGGTGTAGCGCGCCATCCAGAACAGATGATCAGCGGTCCGGCTCAACATGTCATTTCTCCAGTACCCAGGTGTCCTTAGTGCCGCCACCCTGGGATGAGTTGACGACCAACGAACCTTCCTTCAATGCCACACGCGTCAGCCCGCCGGGCACCATGGTGACGGTTTTGCCGGACAAAACAAAGGGACGCAGATCGATATGGCGAGGTGCAATGCCCGACTCGACATAGGTGGGGCAGGCCGACAAGGCCAGCGTTGGTTGTGCAATGTAGCCGTCCGGTTTTGCTAGCAATCGCTGACGAAAATCTTCGATTTCTGCACGTGTCGATGCTGGTCCGACCAGCATGCCGTAGCCGCCTGCGCCATGAACTTCCTTGACGACTAGCTCGGCCAGGTGATCCAGCGTGTACTGCAGATCTTCTTTTTTCCGGCACTGATAAGTCGGCACGTTGTTGAGTATGGGCGGCTCCGACAGATAGAAACGAATCATGTCGGGCACGTAGGGATAAATGGATTTGTCATCCGCCACCCCGGTGCCAATGGCATTGGCCAGTGCGACGCGACCGGCGCGATAGACCGATAACAGTCCGGGCACCCCCAGCGATGAATCAGCGCGAAACACCAGCGGATCCAGAAAATCGTCATCGACGCGCCGGTAAATCACATCCACACGCTGCGGCCCGCGCGTGGTGCGCATGTACACATGATTATCGTTGACGAACAGATCCTGTCCCTCGACCAGTTCTACACCCATCTGCTGGGCGAGGAAGGCATGCTCGAAATAGGCAGAGTTGTACATGCCCGGTGTCATCACCACGACCGTCGGATTATCCACCCCTTGCGGCGCCACTGAGCGCAGCATGTCCAGCAGTAGGTCCGGATAGTGCGCGACTGGTGCGATCTTGTGACGTGCAAATAGCTCGGGGAAGAGCCGCATCATCATCTTCCGATCTTCCAGCATGTAGGAAACACCGGAAGGCACGCGCAGATTATCTTCGAGTACATAAAACTCGCCTTCACCGGCACGCACGATATCGATGCCGGCTATTTGCGCATAGATGTCCGAGGGCACGTTAATGCCCTGCATTTCGGGACGATACTGGGCATTGCGAAAGATCTGCTCGGCAGGAATGACACCGGCTTTGACGATGTTCTGTTGATGGTAGATGTCGTGAATGAAAAGATTGAGTGCCTTCACCCGCTGCTTGAGACCAAGGTGAAGCTGCGACCATTCAGCGGACGGAATGATGCGTGGAATGATATCGAAAGGAATCAGCCGTTCGGTGCCCGCATCGCTGCCGTAGACCGCGAAGGTGATACCGACCCGGCGAAAATTCAGGTCAGCCTCGATGCGCTTGCGTTCAAGCATGTCGAGCGCCTGCTGGCTCAGCCAGTGCTCGAATTCTCGATAGTGGGGACGAACCTGCGTGCCATCGCTGCTGTACATCTCATTGAAAAAGCCCGACATCCGCTGTAACTCCACCGCTGGCATCATTGATGAGTGAAGGAGCTATCAAGAAATATGCCAGCAAGGGAATGGTCAGGGACTGCGCAGCCGTTCGACAAGTGCTTCCGCCCTTGCTCCCGGGGGTGGCGTGAGTAGTGATACGACAATCATGGCGATCAAACTGGCCGGTACGCCGAAAACGCCAGCGGATGCCGGCGCGATATGAAACCATTGGTTTGCGCTGCTGCCGCCCAGGGCGGGATTGGTTTGCACCAGATAGATGAGGCAGACGAAAAATCCGGTCAACATGCCCGCTATTGCACCTTCCTGGTTGGCGCGTTTCCAGAAAATGCCCAAAACCAGTGCAGGGAACAGGGTGGATGCTGCCAGAGAGAACGCAATACTGACCATGGACAGAATGTCGCCGGAACGGAACGATGCGATGTAAGCAGCCAAAAGCGTCACGACCAGCAGAATGAGCTTGGCGATCGTGACCTGTTTCTGACTCGAGGCCTCGGGATTCACCATCTTGTAATAGGTATCGTGCGAGAGTGCGCTGGCGATGGTCAGCAGCAGACCATCAGCAGTCGAGAGTGCAGCGGCCAGCGCGCCGGCGGCAATCAGAGCCGAAATCACATAAGGCATGCCGGCAATCTCGGGTGTGGCCAGCATCACCATGTCGCCGTTGATGACAATTTCCGCCAGCTGTACCAGACCATCCTGATTGATGTCGGTGATGCTGATTAAAGGTTTGAGCTTGTCGATATTGGCCCAGTAGCTGACCCAGCCTGGAAGCTCCGCGAATGAAGAACCGACTAGCGAGCTGTAGATTTCATATTTCACCAACACGGCGAGCGCAGGAAATGCGGTGTACAGCAGCAAGACGAAAAACAGCGCCCAGAAAACCGATGTGCGGGCCTGCGGCACTGACGGTGTTGTGTATGAACGTACCAGCACATGCGGTAATGCGGCTGTGCCCAGCATCAGGCAGAAAATCAGGGCCAGAAAATTATTGCGCTGTATGTCAGAGCTGGCTTTGTCTGCCGCTGGAAAAGGCTGTGTGTGAGACTGCAATGGCTGCGAACGCGCGAGATCGGCATCACGTGCAAGCAACCAGACAAGTCGCGCTTCTTCCGGGCTTTTAGGATACTCGGCCAGTGCCCGGTTCGCTGCCTTGATCTCAATGAGCGATGCATTACTGGTTTGCAGCACTTGCAGGCGCCGGCGAGCTTCTGTCAGTCCCTCATCCCATGAGCGCGGTAGTGTCGCTAGCCTGGTGTCGTACTGCTCTGCACGCTCCCGATACAAAGCACGTACCTGTTGTTCGCTCTTGCTCTCGGCCAGTAGCTTTTCCTGAGCCGTGAGTTTTTCAACTGCCGAGCTGTACGCGATTTGCGGCACCAGTATGCCGGTCTGCTTCATCGCCAGCCAGGAGACGGGAATCATGAAGGCGATCAGCAGGATGATGTACTGCGCGATTTGTGTCCAGGTAATCGCTCGCATGCCACCCAAAAAAGAACAGACGAGAATGCTGGCCAGACCAAGAAAAATACCGACTGAAAAGTCAATGCCTGTAAAGCGCGAGGTGATCAGGCCGACGCCATAGATTTGCGCAACCACGTAGGTAAATGAAATGATCAGGGTGGCGATCACTGCGAGCAGTCGCACCGTATGGCTTCCGTTTTCTCCGCCGTAGCGTGCGGACAGAAAGTCAGGCACGGTGTACTGACCGAATTTTCGAAGATAAGGCGCAATCAGCAGAGCCACAAGGCAAAAGCCACCGGTCCAACCCATGATGTAGGCCAGACCATCGAAGCCTTGCAAATACAGTCCACCCGCCAGCCCCATGAAACTCGCCGCAGACATCCAGTCGGCTGCAGTGGCCATGCCGTTGAACAAAGCGGGTACGCGACGACCAGCGACGTAGTATTCATTCACATCCGAGGTGCGGCTAAAGACACCAATGAATGCATACACGACGATCGTCGAAAACAAGAACAAATAACCTAGCCAGAAGCGAGGAAAGCCTTCATGTTCAAGGATCGCCAGCGATATGAGCAGAAAACCAAAGCCCGCGGTGTACAGGCTGAAATAGCGAACCAGCAGTCGAGTGAAGCTCTCAGTTTTCATCGGCTGCCTCGGCTGCTGCCAGCGCATCCAGTTTTTTCATCGCCTGTGCATACACACCAATCAGCGCCAGATAAACCAGTGTTGTGCCTTGCGCAGCCATGTAAAACGGCAAGGGCCAGCCAAACACGGCAAGACCCACCAGTTCGCGCGCATAAAAAGCGAAACTAAAGCTCACCAGCAGCCAGATCATGAGCAAGATAAAAGTAAGTAGTCTGACGCGCTGCCAGAAGCGAACAGCATGGACGGGTAAATGACGGACTGGGGGCGGCATCAATGCAGGCTTACGCTGGATGCCATGGTCGATGCGGTGGTCGACGCAGTGGTTGAAACCATCGGCAGACGGATGCGTACCAGCAGACCCGGGAAGTGCGGATCAGTTGCGCGGGGATTGCTGAATAAATCGATATCGGCCTGATGTCGCTGCGCAATTTCGCGCACGATCGACAGCCCCAGTCCGCTGCCTTCGACTTCGCTCCCAAGGATGCGATAAAAACGTTCGAGCACACGGGTGCGCTCGGTCGCGGCGATGCCGGGGCCATTGTCCTCTACTTCCAGTACTGCCAGACCATGCTCAGTGTCAGCGCGAATGCGTACGGTTACGCGGCCACCGAGCTGCGTGTAGCGCAGTGCATTGTCAATCAGGTTGTTGAGCATTTCACGCAGCATGGTGGCGTTGCCGCGTACCGAGAGTGCGATTTCATCTTCTTCGAAGCCCAGATCAATCTGTCGAGTCAGTGCTGACTGAAACCAGTCGCGTACGGTATCTTGCACCAGCGCGCGCAAATTGATCAGATCCAGCGAGTTAGCCTGCGGCGAATCATTCTCCGCGCGCGCCAAGGCCAGCAGCTGATTGACTAGCCGGGTCGCTGACTCGGAACTTTTTGACAGCTGCTCGAGCGAACGCTGAATTTCTTCGCGGCTTGACTCTCGCATCGCCAGCTCCGACTGCATGCGCATGCCTGCGAGCGGTGTTTTCATCTGATGAGCGGCATCGGCAATGAATCGTTTCTGCGAATGGATGCTTTGTGACAGACGGGCCAGCATGTCATTGAGCGACCGCACCAGTGGTGAAATTTCCTCGGGTACGGTATGCGAATCAATAGGAGACAAATCATCCGGGCGTCGCGAACGTATGTGTTCCTGCAATGCCGTCAGCGGCGAGAGACCGCGCACCAGCGCAAACCAGAGTAGCGTGAGCGCAATCGGCAGAATGATGAATTCGGGCAGGATAACGCCCTTGATGATCTGATTGGCCAGCTGGTGACGTTTTTCCAGTGTTTCCGCTACCTGCACCAGTGCATATCGGGGGCCTTCCATTTCAGGGTGACCGTTACGTGCTGGCTGAAGGTTGACATACACCGATGCGATGCGCACGTCAGCATTGCGCATCTGCGCATCGCGCAGCATCACTGACCAGGGAGCGGGTTTGTCTTCTTCGTCGGGCAAGGGAATATCCACGTCGCCCGAGATCATTTGGTGCTGAGCGCCGCGGATCTGAAAATACACATTGTCCATGTCATCCGCGCGCAGAATATCTCTGGCTGCATGGGGCAGCTCGACGCTGACCTCGCCATCGACTTCCTTGACCTGCTGCGCGACCACGGTCACGCGATCTTCGAGCGCGCGATCGAAAGGCTCGTTGGCAATCGATTTGGCGATCAGGTAGGTCACGCCGATGCTTATTGGCCAGAGCAGCAGCAAGGGTATCAGCATCCAGTCAAGGATTTCGCCGAACAGCGAGCGTTGGTTCTGTGGCTCTCGCGTCGTTTCCGGGACAGGGGCTTCACCCGCCGGGCTGCGGTCAGAATTCGCCGTCACTTCAGGCGGCGCCGGCTTCAGAATTTTGCGCTGATGCGAATTTCTCCAGGCAGTAGCCCAGACCTCGCACGGTGGCAATACGCACACCACCGCTTTCGATTTTTTTGCGGAGGCGATGAACATAGACTTCGATCGCGTTGTTGCTGACCTCCTCGCCCCATTCGCACAGATGATCGACCAGTTGTTCTTTCGAGACCAGACGTCCGCTGCGTTTGAGCAGAACTTCTAGCAATCCCAGCTCGCGCGCGGAGAGGTCGATCATGTGTTCATTAAGGTAGGCGATACGACCTACTTGGTCAAAGCTGAGCGGGCCGTGCCGGATGACGGTCGGGCCTCCACCCGCGCCGCGCCGGGTCAGCGCCCGCACTCGCGCCTCCAGCTCGGAGAGCGCGAAAGGTTTAGCCATATAGTCGTCAGCACCCAGATCGAGTCCTTTGACCCGCTGCTCGATGGAATCCGCAGCAGTCAGAACGAGCACCGGCACTCGCGAGTCACGTGAGCGAAGGCGTCGCAAGACCTCCAGCCCGTGCATCACCGGCAAATCCAGATCTAGAATCAGCAGGTCGAAGTCTTGGGTCGACAGCGCATTGTCGGCTGCTTGTCCGGTGTTGACGCAATCCGTCACATAGCCGGACTGGCGTAACGAGCGTGTCAGCCCATCGGCCAGTACACTGTCATCTTCGGCGAGCAGAATACGCATGCGTTTGTCTCAATGGGAGTGTTCGCGGTCTGCCATCGCAGACCACTCGCGAGTGCTTGTCCTGCACCCTGCTGCTAGTCTATTGGCTTTGGGGGTTGCCATCAACAAAGCATCTGTAGTGCCATTTTAATTAAGTTTTCTTTTTATTAACAAAACGCTGATCTGATAACGCCTGGCACTTGTCCGGCTTAAAAAATCGTGCTAACCCCTTGATTTTTCAGGGTCTCGCGTCGCGCTGCGATGCTGGCTCCCCACACAACGCCGATTTATGCAGCGTGCCCCTGATTCATCCCACTGAAAATAGGCTTGCTTAAGCCACTGTTTTTTTATACAGTACTGATTGGCGCTTTTGGCACCCCACCCACCCCGCAGACAAACCACTGACCGAACTGAGAGAGCATTCATGGATGACAAAAAAGCTTCAAACTCTGAGAAAGCCAAGGCACTTGGCGCAGCCCTCGCACAAATTGAAAAGCAGTTCGGCAAGGGCTCGGTGATGCGCCTGGATGGCGCGGTCGCTGAGGAAGTGCAGGTCGTTTCCACCGGCTCACTGGGTCTGGATTTGGCGCTGGGCGTCGGTGGGCTGCCGCGGGGACGTGTCGTGGAAATCTATGGCCCGGAGTCATCAGGCAAGACGACACTGACATTACAAGTTATTGCCGAAATGCAAAAACTCGGTGGCACCTGCGCTTTTATTGATGCCGAGCACGCGCTGGACACCACCTATGCGCAGAAGCTGGGTGTCAACCTCAATGATTTGCTGATTTCCCAGCCAGACACCGGTGAGCAGGCATTGGAAATCACCGATGCGCTGGTACGTTCCGGTGCCGTGGATCTGGTCGTTATCGACTCCGTGGCTGCTCTGACGCCCCGGGCTGAGATCGAAGGCGATATGGGCGATTCGCTTCCTGGCTTGCAGGCCCGTCTGATGTCGCAGGCTTTGCGTAAACTGACCGGCTCGATTAACCGTACGAACACGATGGTGATTTTTATTAACCAGATTCGTATGAAAATCGGCGTCATGTTCGGTAATCCCGAAACCACCACTGGTGGTAATGCGCTGAAGTTTTATGCATCGGTGCGCATGGATATCCGTCGCACCGGCTCCATTAAATCCGGCGATGAGGTCATTGGTAATGAGACCCGGGTCAAAGTCGTCAAGAACAAAGTTGCACCACCTTTCCGCGAAGCGCATTTCGACATTCTTTATGGAGAAGGCACATCACGCGAAGGCGAAATCCTCGATATCGGTTCCGAGGCAAAAATCGTCGAGAAATCCGGCGCCTGGTATAGCTATAACGGCGAGCGCATTGGTCAGGGCAAGGACAATGCTCGTCAGTATCTGAAAGAACGTCCGGAACTGTCTCACGAGATTGAAAACAAGGTCAGGGCGCATCTCGGTGTTCCCGAGTTGCCGGCTTTGTCCGCAGCTGCCAAGGTAAAGCCTTCCAAAGCAGAGGCTGCCACCGAGTCAGCTTCCGGCGCGGATGCAGCACCGGAGATGTCGCCGGCCGCGGCGCGCAAGGCAGCCAAAGCCCTTGCGGAAATGAAGGAAAGCGGCGAATAAGGACTGAGGCTTCTGATGGCGCGCCCTAAGCCCAGTCTGAAGGCTCGGGCGCTTCGTTATCTTGCGGCGCGTGAGCACAGCCGGCAGGAACTGGCGCGCAAACTGGCGCGTCATGCGGAAGAAACCGACGATATTCCAGCCGTGCTTGATTGGTTGGAGGCTTCAAAGTTTCTTTCCGAGTCTCGATTCGCTGAATCCCTGGTCAATCGCCGTGTCGGGCGTTATGGCAGTTCCCGCATCGTGTCTGAACTTCAAAGTCATGGGGTGGATGAGGCGACTGTTTCCGGCCTGAGACGCACGCTGATTCTCGATGAAGACCAGCGTGCCTGGGAGGTCTGGGAAAAGAAATTTGGCAAGCGGGCAGAGCTGGCTGCAGAAGCGGCAAAACAAATGCGATTTTTGCAGCGGCGCGGATTTTCCTCAACCGCGATCAGTGCGGTTATGAGACGCGCAAAACAACACAATTCCGAACCTTAATTAATGTCGCCCTGAGACCGGGTACGAGTAGGGCGCTAACCATTGTTACGACTTGATTTTGGGGCGGAATTCATACGTGCCTGTGCTACACTTTGGCAGCTTTGCAGCGCCGCATAAGCGGCACCAGTCGTAGAAACTGCGACAGGCTGCACAACTGACCATCAAGCGCCAGCCTCTACGGTTATCAGCGCCTTTGCCTTATGCCCTTGCCTGCCTCCAAAATCTCACGTACGCCGCGTCATACGCGCAGCATCGTGGCGCAGGCCTTTGAGCGCGATGACGGCCTGTGGGATATTGATGCCCACATTACCGATATAAAACCTCGTGTCGTCGAGCTCGCCTCCGGCCAGCGCGCACCCAATGAGCCGATTCATGATCTCTGGCTCCGAATCACCATAGATACCCAACTGAATATCGTCGATGCAGAAGCTGTGTCCGATGCCGTGCCTTATCCCGGTTATTGCGACACGAACGCGTCTGTGTACAAAAAACTCATCGGCTTGAACCTCATACAGAGCTTCCGCCACAACTTGCGCGAACGGCTCGGCGGTATTCAAGCTTGCACTCATCTGACCGAACTGAGCAGTGTGTTGCCGACTGCTGCGATACAGGCATTCGCTGGTGACGTGCTGCCGACCCGCGATGGCGAGAGCAACGATGAAAACGCACAAGCGCCCTTTCAGCTGGACCGCTGTCACGCGCTGCGGCGCGACGGACCGGCGGTCGAAAAATATTATCCGCGCTGGGTGATCAAGGCATCACCTCAGCGCTGATCATTTAACGGAACATCATTCAAAACCAAAGTGCGTTAGGGGGAAGTCCGCATGAAGATTCACGAGTACCAGGGTAAAGAAATCCTGAAAAAATTTGGTGTCACCGTTCCGCGTGGCATTCCGTGCATGAGCGTCGATGAAGCCATCAAGGCGGCCGAAACGCTGGGTGGGCCGGTCTGGGTCGTGAAGGCGCAGATCCATGCTGGCGGACGTGGCAAAGGCGGTGGTGTCAAAGTGGCCAAATCCATGGATCAGGTACGCGAATACGCGAACCAGATCATGGGCATGCAGCTCGTTACGCATCAGACTGGCCCCGAAGGACAGAAAGTGCGTCGGCTGATGATCGAAGAGGGCGCAGATATACGTCAGGAGCTCTACGTTTCCATGGTGACCGACCGTGTTTCTCAGCGTGTGGTGCTGATGGCGTCGAGCGAAGGCGGCATGGACATCGAAGAAGTGGCTGAAAAGCATCCGGAACTGATCCACAAAGTTGCGATCGATCCGGCCACGGGTTTGAAAGACGCCGAGGCCGATGATATTGCTGCGAAAATCGGCGTGCCGCCGGCATCTATCCCTGATGCGCGCAAGCAGCTGCAGGGCTTATATAACGCTTATTGGGAAACCGACGCATCACTTGCCGAAATTAATCCGCTGATTATTACCGGCGATGGCAAAGTCATCGCACTGGATGCGAAATTCAATTTCGATTCGAATGCCCTGTATCGTCATCCCGAGATCGTTGCGTATCGCGACCTGGATGAGGAAGATCCGGCTGAAGTTGAAGCATCGAAATTTGATCTTGCCTACATTTCCCTCGACGGCAATATCGGCTGTCTGGTCAATGGCGCTGGTCTGGCGATGGCCACGATGGATACCATCAAGCTCTTTGATGGCGAGCCGGCCAACTTCCTCGATGTGGGTGGTGGCGCAACGGCAGAAAAAGTGACCGAAGCCTTCAAAATCATGCTTCAGAATCCGCACCTGAAAGCCATTCTGGTGAATATCTTCGGCGGCATCATGCGCTGCGATGTGATCGCCGAAGGCGTGATCACCGCATCGCGCGCGGTATCGCTGAGCGTGCCACTTGTCGTACGAATGAAAGGTACAAACGAAGATATCGGCAAGAAGATGCTCGCGGATTCAGGTCTGCCCATCATTGCCGCCGACACCATGGAAGAAGCTGCGCAGAAGGTCGTTGCTGCAGCCAACGCTCACTAATTGCGCAAGGACACATCATGTCGATTCTGATTAATAAAAACACCAAGGTTGTAACTCAGGGCATTACCGGTAAAACCGGGCAGTTCCATACCCGTATGTGCCGTGACTATGCGAATGGTAAGGAATGTTTTGTTGCCGGCGTCAATCCGAAAAAGGCCGGTGAAGATTTCGAAGGCATTCCGATTTATGCGAATGTGCGCGAAGCCAAAGAAAAAACCGGCGCAAACGTCTCCGTCATTTATGTGCCGCCTGCCGGTGCGGCCGATGCGATCTGGGAAGCGGTTGAGGCCGAGCTGGATCTGGCGATCTGCATCACCGAAGGTATTCCGGTGCGCGACATGCTCGCTCTGAAAGACAAAATGGCCAAGTCCGGTAGCAAGACGCTGTTGCTCGGACCGAATTGCCCTGGTCTGATCACGCCCGATGAAATCAAGATCGGCATTATGCCGGGGCATATTCACAAAAAAGGCCGCATCGGTGTGGTGTCGCGCTCCGGTACGCTGACCTACGAAGCCGTGGGTCAGCTGACCGCACTCGGTCTCGGGCAGTCGTCAGCCGTTGGCATTGGTGGCGATCCTATTAACGGCCTCAAGCACATCGACATCATGAAAATGTTTAACGACGATCCGGATACGGATGCGGTCATCATGATCGGCGAGATTGGCGGGCCGGATGAAGCCAATGCGGCGTACTGGATCAAGGACAACATGAAAAAACCGGTGGTCGGTTTTATCGCCGGTGTCACTGCGCCGCCGGGCAAACGCATGGGTCACGCGGGTGCCTTGATTTCCGGTGGGGCGGATACTGCGCAGGCGAAGCTGGAGATCATGGATGCCTGCGGTATCAAGGTCACGCGTAATCCTTCTGAGATGGGGCGCTTGCTCAAAGCTGCGCTCTGAAGTGGCAGATGAAAAAAACAGGGAGCCCGAGGGCTCCCTGTTTGTTTTAAGCGATGACTAAATGGGATGTGCTAATTAGATGCGTGGCAGCAAGCGGGGGGGAATAGATCCGCTGATGCCCCAAGTCATGCCAGAGCCCTGTGCGCAAGTACCTGTGTAAACAATATCTTGGCCCGCCTCAACGCCCGGAATATTGCCGTTGTAAGCAATCGTGATGGTGGCAACGGTTCCACTGGTTGCAGCAACCGTCACACCGGTGACATTCCTGCCAGTGATTTTATCGGCAGCGGGTAGGCCAAGATCATCATGATTCAAACCGGCGGCTCTTGCCTGAAGTGTGCCATCACTGCACGCAATGCCGAGTGCTGTTTTGGCGGGCGCGGCAAGTGTAGGACCTTCGGCAATACGCGCTTTCGCCGTGTAATCCTGATAAGCAGGAATACCCACCGCCGCCAAAATACCAATGATCGCAACGACGATCATCAATTCAATCAATGTAAAACCTTGTTGTGCTGCGCCGGTGGGGCCGCTGCGGTAGTTACTTCTCATATGACACTCCCTGGTGAAAACTGAATTGACTGTGAAATCCACGAAACAGGTGGATTCGTGCGCAAGGGCAAGGTCTGTGCCACATCAGTTTCCGACTAAGGGTCTCAGTGTTATCGCAGCGTTTATTAAAATTTCAGAGTAAAAAGTGGCCGTTATTCGATCGGATCAATGTATTAAATAAAAATCCGAGCTTCTCTGTTCTTTTATCGCCTCACTGATGGGTATATCAACCAATGAAGTTCCCACCAACCTGCGCAACGAATAAAAATAGATGAATTCGACGCTGCAAAGACGAGAACAGAAACTGACAATATGCGTCATTGAAAATAATTATTTGTCATTAATTGACACATTTTGTCAGTTACTTGTTTTGGCGGCGCTGATGTCGAGCACCCATTTGACGGAGAGGCTCTTATTTCTGGCTCGTGCATCCGCACGGTCCGTCCCGGTTGAAAACAGCGAGGGCAGCCGATGCCTCAGTCGCTCAAGTTGCTATAAAGAAAGGCGATGCTAGAATAGTCCCGCATTTTAAGGGCCAGAAAATCCTTCAATATCAATGACTTCTGGCGTTTCCAGGCAAATTGAAAGCGGCTTGATGAAGCAAGACAGCGGCATTGGAGCGATGGGCAGTGCAGGCGAGGAAGATGCTCGCAGCCGCCGCTCGCGCCGACTGCGCTGGGCGCTCTTCCTTCTTGCGATCATTGGTACGGGCTTCCTCGCCCGGACTCTTGGTTTGGTCACAAGCACGGCTGCAGTCTGGCTGATCATCGCGGGCTTACTTTTGCTGACCCTCGTTTGGACCCACTGGTCGGATAGGCGCCGTCAGCGTCGCTGGCGACGCGATGGCATTTTGTTCGAGCCGCAGCTGCCGCGCCCGATCTCGTCCATCCCGGAAGAATACGAATGGCAACTGCCTTCCCATCCGCTGATCCGGGCGCCGCTGGCTGTGGCACTGATCGTGTTGTTGTACTGGGTGCTGGTGGTTCATGCGATGCAGATGCCGGGCAGCTGGCTGGTCGGTACCGTGGTGCTGGCGCTGATTAACTTGTGGGTCTGGCGCGAACCTTTGCTGCTGGTGTTCATTGTCGCCATCAGTGTCACCGTGCTTGCGCTGATCGGCTGGGTTGTACAAACTATGCCTCTGATCGGTACTATTGCCGCGGTCATGATGATCACTGCTGTGGTCATTGCACTGTGGATGGCAGTGCGTAAACGTCAATCTAGAGGCAGTTCGAGCGAATGAAAAAAGAACCCGGTGTTAACGGCGAGTGGATTCCCGTCAGTGCGCATGAGCGGGTATCGGTTGCGGCCATACCCACCTTCGTGACCCTGGGCACGCCCGCCGTCATCCAGACTTGGTATGCGTTTACTACCCAGTCCGGACCCGGCAGCTGGGTCTTGCCGTTGATGATATGGGTTTACGGGTTGATGTTCTGGATCATTTCGACGGGCAGGCAGTTGTTCAAGTCCAAGCGCTGGGAATGGACCGATGAGGCACTCGCGCAGCAGCGGCTCTATATTAGCGATGGCAGAGTCGCCAGCCGCAAATTCTGGGGTCACTGGTGGGTACGCTTTCCGATTGGTCTGTTGTTTCTGAGCGTGGGCATTCATGCGCTGCTGAGTCGCGATTTCACGGCGCAATGGATCAGTTTTATTTTACTGATGTGCGCATTCGTGACGCCGTTTGTTTTTGTCGCCGAAATGGCAGCACTACCGCTGGTGTTGTTTTTGTTGATTGGTTTCATGGGCGTGGTAGCGGTGCTGCCCATGTCGGTGATCATCATGCTCGCCATGGTGACAATGGTGGCGACCGTTCTGATGGTGATGAGCCAGCGCAGCAAGCAACGCCCGAAACGGCCGGGGCTGCCGGAGAAAAAAGAGGATAAGGCAGCTGCGCAGGAAGCTAACCCGCAAGCCGCCGCCGCATCGCCGGAAGATGCCGCAGCCGCAGAGAGCGCGACAGAGAGTACGGAGGGGAGCCCGCCGGCACTGGAAGCGCCCTCATCGGAAGAGACAGCGGCGCAGTCGGATGAAAATGCCGAAGATAAAAAATAAAAACCCCTGACCACGGCACAGGGCCGAAAGGGCAGGGGTTATTAGAGCTGCTTAGTTTTCTGTTGATGGTGCCTCGGGTCGGAATCGAACCGACACTCCTTGCGGAACCGGATTTTGAGTCCGGCGCGTCTACCAATTTCACCACCGAGGCGCGGGCTGGATTTTACCAGAACTCGAAGCTACGTCCGCGCTGACACATGCCAGCGATAGGCCAGCATGCGTCAGTCCTGTGGCTTTATTGCATATGCTGTCCGCCGTTAATTGCAATGTTCGCACCTGTCAGAAACGCAGCTTCATCGGAGGCAAGATAGGCGACCAGTCCGGCGACTTCTTCCGGTTTGCCCAGTCGTCCCATGGGTATCTGCGGAATGATCTTGCTGTCGAGGACTTCCTGCGGAATAGCCGTCACCATTTTGGTACCGATATAGCCGGGTGAGATGGTATTGACCGTTACGCCTTTGCGCGCGATTTCCAGCGCGAGTGCCTTGCTGAAACCGTGCATGCCGGCTTTGGCAGCCGAATAGTTGGTTTGGCCAAAAGCACCTTTTTGACCATTCACCGACGAGATATTGATAATCCGGCCCCAGCCGCGTTCAGTCATGCCATCGCAGACCGGCTTGGTCATGTTGAAAACCGAATCCAGATTGGTTTTCATCACGGCGTCCCAATTGACCTTATCCATTTTCTTGAAGGTCATGTCGCGCGTAATGCCAGCATTATTCACCAGCACGTCGACCGGTCCCATGTCCTTGCTGATCTGCGCAATGCATTCTTGTGCGGACTCGAAGCTGGCAACGTCACAAGGGTATGCACGGAAGTTGTAGCCCTTTTCTTTCATCTCCTCCAGCCATGCAGCTACTTTTGTGTTGCCAGGCGAGAAGGTGGTGGCAACGTCGTATCCCATGTCTGCCATTTTCATGCAAATGGCTTCACCCAGACCGCCCATGCCGCCCGTAACCAAAGTGACTCTGCTCATCAGATTTCTCCCCTCTTTAATGTCAGTCATCAAGCACTACAGCCAGGCTGCACCGCCCGTAAAAAATCAGCGCTCGATCGCCAGCGCAACTCCCATGCCGCCACCGATACACAAACTGGCCAGACCGCGCTTTGCATCCCTGCGTATCATTTCGTGAATCAGGGTCACCAGTACGCGGCAGCCCGAGGCGCCGATCGGGTGTCCAATCGCGATTGCGCCGCCATTCACGTTGATCTTGTTGGTGTCCCAGCCCATTTCTTTATTGACGGCGATCGCCTGCGCAGCGAAGGCTTCATTGATTTCCAGCAGATCCAGATCGCTGGGTGTCCAGCCCGCGCGCTTGAGACACAACTGGCTGGCCGACACCGGACCCATGCCCATGATGCTGGGATCCAGACCGGAGGATGCGTAAGCGCGTATCTTCACCAGCGGTTTGAGGCCGAGCTGGGCAGCTTTGCTGGCACTCATCATCATGACGGCAGCCGCGCCGTCATTGATGCCCGACGCATTACCTGCAGTGACAGTGCCTTCCTTGTTAAATGCCGGGCGCAGTGAGGACAAGGCCTCGAGCGTGCTGCCTGTCTTGATGTACTCGTCACTGTCGAAAATGATGCTGCCTTTCTTGCCGGGAATCTCGAGCGGCAAGATTTCGTCCTTGAACTTGCCGGCTTTTTGTGCAGCCTCTGCCTTGTTTTGTGAGGCAAGCGCGAATTCATCCTGTTCAGCGCGCGAAATGTTGTATTTTTTCGCGACGTTTTCGGCAGTCACACCCATGTGGTACTGGTTATAAACATCCCACAGACCATCGACAATCATGGTGTCGGTCAGCTTGGCATCGCCCATGCGAAATCCATCGCGAGAGTGATTCAGGACATGGGGCGATGCGCTCATGTTTTCCTGACCGCCGGCGATGATGATTTCCGCATCACCGCAGCGCAGCGCCTGTGCCGCCAGATGTGTCGCTTTCAGACCGCTGCCGCACACTTTGTTGATAGTCATTGCCGGTACATGGTCTGGCAGGCCACTACGTATCACTGCCTGCCGGGCAGCGTTCTGACCCACGCCGGCGGTGAGCACCTGGCCGAGAATCGCTTCACTGATGAGGGCAGGGTCGACGCCGGTTTTGGCTAGCAGGCCTTTGATGACATGGGCGCCCAGCTCGGTCGCGGGGATCTTGGCCAGGGTGCCCCCAAATTTGCCCACGCCGGTTCGGGCGGCAGCGACGATAACAATCTCATCCATTATTTTTCCTGGTGACTGAGTTCATGTCCTGTAAATCAAACAACTGCGCTTCACGGGTTGCATTGCCCTGGAAAGTCAGTTTGCGAAAAGCGGTCCATCTTAACGATGGGCTGACTCGCGTACTTGATACCGGTCAAGCCATTCTCCGATTCGTGTACCGACATATTTTCGAAGTGCATGGGCATCCAGCGCGCGGCCCTGTCCGGCAAGGGACAGATCGCTAAAAACGGACTTGTGAGGGAGGTCGGGCAGCGGCCGGATTCGCAAACATCCCCATGGCTTGGGTGTTGCGCCCGGTAGTTTTTTTATTGGACCGGCTGCGTAGACGTCAATACATCATATCGCGGCGCTTCTCGCGGGGGAAGGAAATTTCACCGATGAAAAGCCAATCGGGTGAAAATTCGGAAGAAGATTATCAAATTAAGATGAGTTTTCCAGATTTGCTGTGCTCAGTTTGCGCACTTTGAGATCTCGGCTCATCAAAGCTTTACGGAGAATCTTGTAAGTGTCCATATCGAACACCGGTCGCGTAGGCGATTTTTCCATCAGTTCATGCAGTGCCTCGTCGGATTCGGCGGTGCCCAGGTAACACCAGTTATTCACCAGATGTACAGCCGTCTTGCTGCTGCGGCTGCCTTGTTCGATTAGCCCCACCGCACCCTCGTACGGCCAGGTCTGCACACGAAGCCCGGAGAGTGCGCTGATCAGGCGTGCGTGATGCCGGGCTTCGGCTTCCTTGCCGACGCAAACGCCTTGGCAGCGTTGCAGTTGCCATCCGAAACAGGGTTTATCCGGCTGAGCTCTCCCTTCCAGACCCAGCTGCACCAGACAGAGCTGATGTTGTTCCGCCAGTTCGCGCAGAGTGCTTTCGGCCTTGCGTCGAGAACTGAACAAACCGTAGACGGTATCAGCGCGACCAAAATCGGCATCGCTCGCGTAGCTGAGTTCGGGGCGCGCGCCGGGTGAATCGTCTTTCAGGCGCCAGGCACACAAGCTGCCCTGACGACGCAGTCTGCGGTTATGAATGGGCTGCAGCGATTTGACTAGTTGCGCTTCGAGCAGCAATGCCCCGATTTCACCAGCCGTCTCGCGCCACTCGATGCGATGTAATTGCTGTGATAGCCGCATTTCCTTGTAGAGCTTGTGATCGGCACTGAAGTGCGACATCACACGCTGACGCAAATGTACACTTTTGCCGACGTAGAGCGGCAAGTCATTTTCGCCATAAAACAAATAAACGCCGGGAGTGTCGGGCAGGGTGTCGAGCGTATCGCTCGGCAGGTGTGACGGCAGAGTGGGACGTTGCAGCAAGGTCTCGAGCGCGGACATCAGCGTCTCTTGCGGTAACTGCTGGCTGATTTTCTGCCAGAACTGCCAGATCAGATCGGCATCCGCCAGTGCGCGATGCCGTGCATCCGGGTTCAGCGCGTGTCTCGTAATCAGGGCATCCAGATTGTGCCGTGACTCTTCAGGAAAAAGCTTGCGTGAAAGTTTCACGGTACACAGCACATCCGAGCGAAATGCATAACCTGCTTCGCTGAAAGCATTGCGAAGAAATCCGTAATCAAAGCGGGCATTGTGCGCAATGAACAAAGCACCCTGCAGTCGCTGATGCAGCTCCGGCGCGAGTTGTTCAAACGACGGTGCCTGTCGCACCATTTCATTGCTGATGCCGGTCAAACCCTGAATGAAGGTCGGGATCGATACGCCAGGGTTGACTAGGCTGGACCAGCGAACAGCATCGCCCGCTCGGTCGACTTCGACCAGACCAATTTCTGTAATACGGTCCACCGCCGGATTCGCGCCCGTGGTTTCCAGGTCAATGAAGATCAGTTTCTCAAAGTTCATGCAGGAAGAATGTGGAGAGTCAAACAACGCTGCGATCGATACGGCAAATTGAGAGTCTAGACCTTTTCAACGGTCTCGTCCGATCAAGGGAAAATTATGGAATCACAAGTCACGAACTGGGGCGCCTCGCTGATGGCCTCGCTGACCAGCGCCATGGCGCTGTTTTTTGCGGCCATACCGCGCCTGATTGGTTTTATTGCGATCATCATTGTGGGCTGGATTGTGTCTGCGCTGCTGGCCAAGGCGATCGCAATGGTGTTGCGCAAGGCGCGTTTTAATCAACTGGCTGAGCGATCCGGTTTCGCTGATTTCGTCAGCAAGACAGGCGCCGACACCGATTCGTCCGGCATGATTGCGTCGATTGCGAACTGGTTCGTCCGACTGATTGTGCTGGTGGTGGCTTTTGACGCATTGGGCCTGCCGGCGGTGTCCGAGGTGCTGCGCGACCTATTGCTGTGGTTGCCCAATCTCGCTGTCGCACTGGTGGTGCTGGTGATCGGCGGTATTGCGGCCAATGCCGTATCGAAGCTCGTGCGTGGCGCTACCGCGGAAGCCGATCTTGATAATCCCGATTTTCTGGCCAAGCTCGCGTCGGCTGCAGTGTGGGCATTTACGGTCGTCGTGGCCGTCAGTCAGATTGGTGTCGCCACCACGCTGGTCAATACACTGTTCATGGCGATTGTGGGCGCATTCGCGCTCGCGCTGGGACTGGCCTTTGGTCTGGGCGGGCGAGATACCGCCAGCGAAATCATCCAAAGCTGGGACAGACGGGCGCGTAGCAGCCGGGGCAAAATCGAACAATCCGCCGATCTGTCCGCGGACAAGGTGAAAGAGGCAACGTCGAAAAAAGGCGGGTGACGCGCCGCAGTCGCTGCGCCGCCTTTCTTGTTGTGCTTATTTGCCCCAGCTGTCTTTCAAGGTCACGATGCGGTTGAACACGGGCTTGCCGGGTCGGGAATCCACGCGATCAGCCACGAAATAGCCATGACGCTCGAACTGAAATTTGTCATCCGGGCTGGCTTGGTCGGCGCCGGCTTCGAGGTAGGCACGGATCACCGATTTTGCGTTCGGGTTCAGTGACTGCTTGAAATCCTTGCCGCCTGCATCCGGGTGCGGGTCGGTGAACAGGCGGTCATACAGTCGCACCTCCGCCTCAACAGCCTGCGTTGCCGATACCCAGTGAATATTGCCTTTGACCTTGTAGGTCGAGGCACCGTCGGTGCCGCTCTTGCTGTCCGGGTAGTAGTTGCAATGTACCGCGATGACTTTACCCGACGCATCCTTGTCGCAGCCCGTGCATTCGATCACATAGCCATAACGAAGCCGCACCTTGTTGCCCGGGAAAAGACGGAAGTAGCCTTTTTCGGGGACTTCCATGAAATCTTCCTGCTCTATCCACAGCTCGCGGCTGATTGGGAAATGCCGGTTGCCTCGCTCGGGATGATGCGGATGCACCGGTGCGCTGCAATCTTCGGTTTGCCCCTCGGGGAAGTTGTCGATGATCAGCTTGAGCGGATTGAGCACACAGACGATACGCGCTGCCTTGTCATCCAGATCGTCACGCAATGCGCCTTCCAGCGTGCTCATGTCGATCCAGCTGTCTGATTTCGCCACACCGATACGTTCTGCAAACAGTTGCAGAGAGGCTGGCGTGAATCCGCGACGGCGGATGCCGACAATCGTAGGCATGCGCGGATCGTCCCAGCCATCGACAATTTTTTCTTCGACCAGTTGCAGGAGTTTGCGTTTGCTGGTGATCGCGTAGGTCAGATTCAGGCGTGCAAATTCATATTGCTGCGGTAGTGGCTTCTTGAAAAATCCACCTTCGGCCAGTCGCTCCAGTATCCAGTCGTAGAACGGACGATGATCCTGAAACTCCAGCGTGCACAGCGAGTGGGTGATGTTTTCAATCGCATCCGAAATCGGATGCGCGTAGTCATACATCGGATAAATGCACCACTTGTCGCCGGTCCGATGATGATGCGCATGGCGTATACGGTAGATTGCCGGGTCGCGCATGTTCATGTTTGGCGAGGCCATGTCGATTCTCGCGCGCAGAATGTGTTGGCCGTCGTTGAATTCGCCAGCCTTCATACGGCGTAGCAGATTTAGAGATTCGGCCGCAGGGCGATCACGGAACGGCGAATTCTTGCCCGGTTCGCTGAAGCTGCCTCGGCTGGCCGCCATGTCTTCGGCCGACTGGCTGTCAACATACGCATGACCCGCCGTAATCAGCCATTCGGCCATTTCGTACAGTTGATCAAAATAATCGCTGGCGAAATACTGATGTGCATCGCTTTGGTGTTGCCAGGAAAACCCCAGCCACTGCACGCTGTCAATGATGGTGTCGACGTATTCTTGTTCTTCTTTGGTCGGATTGGTATCGTCAAACCGCAGATGACAGCGACCGTTGTAGTCGCGTGCCATGCCAAAATTCAGGCAGATCGATTTGGCGTGACCGATGTGCAGGTAGCCATTGGGTTCGGGCGGGAAGCGCGTGATGACCGTCGGCAGTGCCTTGCCTTGTGAGTCAACGCGGCCCGCATACTTGCCGCTACCGGTATCGGCATCCACAATGGCGCGCAAAAAATTGGATGGCGCCGCCGGCGCGTTATGACTGCTGTCGTTACCCATGGGATGATGGCAAGGCGAAGAAGAATAGACAGCAATTTTACCGTAGGCAGCACAGTGCGTGAGACGCTGGATCCTCTCAAGCCTTTTGACAAGCAGGAGACAGACGATGTGGACTTATCCCCGCGTATTAGCGCATCGGGGTGGCGGAACGCTGGCACCGGAGAACACCATTGCCGCCTTGCGCTGTGCTGTTGCTCTCGAGTTTCGCGCGGTGGAATTCGATGTGATGGCTGTTCGTGATGGCGGACTGGTGCTGATGCATGATCCAGTCCTGGGGCGTACGCTTCGCGGTGAAGGCAGTATCGCGGATTTCACGGTGAATGAATTGTCAGCCATGGATGCCGGCAGCTGGCATTCAACGCCATTCGTCGGCGAGCCGGTGCCGGGTTTTATTGCCGCTGCCGATTTCTGCCTCGCCCATGGCCTGTGGATGAATGTCGAAATCAAACCCGTACCCGGCATGGACGCGTACACCGGGCAACAGGTCGCAGCGGTCTGCAAGCGCTTGCCAGCGGGGAGTGTGCTGCTGTCTTCCTTTTCGCTGGGAGCGTTGCGAGCGGCGCAGGCAGCAGCGCCTGAGGTGCCGCGCGCTTTGCTTGTTCATACGATTCCCGATGATTGGGAGCGCCGGTTGCATGCGCTGGCGGCGGTCGCCCTGCATGTGGATGCGCGCTCGCTTAACGCGGCGCAGGCCAAAGCGGTTAAGAGCGCAGGTTTTGGCTTGCTCTGCTATACCGTGAACGAGCCTGAACGCGCCCGTGCGTTGCGATGTCTCGGTGTTGACGCGATCTGCACCGACAGACCTGACCTGATTGGTGCCAGTTTCTTTGAGAATGCTGACTGATCTTATTTTTTCAGCAATTTTCCGACCGGTGACGCAGTGTGCGTGAGAGAAGGGTGGAGGCCCTTCACGTATAATCTCGGCTTTTCCGGGGCTTGCCCCGTCGCTCAGAAAACGGTCAATCAAGCACTCATGAACTCGTCTGAAATACGGGATAAATTCCTCAGTTTTTTTGCCTCCAAAGATCACACCGTCGTACGGTCATCTCCTCTGGTGCCGGGCAATGATCCCACCTTGTTGTTTACTAACTCCGGCATGGTGCAGTTTAAGGATGTTTTTCTTGGCACCGACAAGCGCGACTATGTGCGTGCCGCATCGGTGCAGCGCTGCCTGCGCGCCGGTGGCAAGCACAATGACCTGGAAAATGTCGGCTATACCGCACGCCACCACACTTTTTTCGAAATGCTGGGTAACTGGTCTTTTGGCGATTACTTCAAGCGCGATTCGCTGAAGTGGGCCTTTGAGCTTTTGACCAAAGTCTACGGGGTGCCGGCTGAAAAGCTCTGGGCCACCGTGTACCACACCGATGATGAAGCGTATGACATCTGGGTCAAAGAGATCGGTCTGCCGCCCGAGCGCGTGGTGCGCATTGGTGACAACAAGGGCGCGCCCTTTGCCTCTGATAATTTCTGGCAGATGGCGGACACCGGCCCGTGCGGTCCTTGTTCCGAAATTTTTTATGACCATGGACCCGATATCTGGGGTGGTCCGCCCGGCAGTCCCGAGGAAGATGGCGACCGCTATATCGAAATCTGGAACAACGTGTTCATGCAGTTCGACCGTCAGATTGACCCGGTCACTGGCAAAGCGACGCTCACACCGCTGCCCGCGCCCTGCGTCGATACTGGCATGGGTCTCGAGCGGCTCGCGGCCATTTTGCAGCATGTCCACAGCAACTATGAAATCGACCTGTTCCAGCGACTGATCACAGCCGCGGCGCGTGAAACCGGCACCAAAGATCTCAGTCACAGCTCCCTGCGCGTGATTGCCGACCATATTCGCGCCTGCGCATTCCTGATCGTCGATGGCGTGGTGCCCGGCAGTGAAGGACGCGCTTATGTGCTGCGACGTATCGTTCGTCGCGCGCTGCGTCATGGGAATAAGCTTGGACAAAAGAAACCGTTTTTCTACAAGCTGATCCCCGACCTCGTTGCGGAAATGGGTGCGGCTTATCCCGAGCTTGCGGAGGCTGCGGATCGCGTGGCACTGGTGCTGAAACAGGAAGAAGAACGTTTCGGCGAGACGCTGGAAAACGGGATGAAAATTCTCGAAGGCGCGCTGTCGAAAGATCCGATGCGTCTTGATGGGAAGACTGCTTTTGCGCTGTATGACACCTATGGTTTTCCGCTTGATCTGACCGCTGACATTTGTCGTGAGCGTGATGTCACGCTGGATGAAGCGGGTTTCCAAGAGTCGATGGAAAAGCAGAAATCCGCAGCGCGCGCGGCGGGCAAGTTTGAAATGGCCGCCAGCCTTGAGTACGCCGGTGCGAAAACAGTGTTCAAGGGTTATGACGCGCTAGCAGACGAGGCATCGATCCTCGCAATGTATGTCAATGGCAAAGCAGTGCAGGCACTGGCTGCGGGACAGGAAGCCATCGTGGTGCTCGATCGCACACCTTTTTATGCGGAGTCGGGTGGTCAGTCGGGCGACGTGGGTGTCATTGAAGCCGGCAGCACCGCATTTGAAGTTCGCGATACGCAAAAAATTCAGCCCGATGTGTTTGGTCACCATGGCACGCTGGCCAGTGGCAAGCTGGCGGTGGGCGATAAAGTCAGCACTCGGGTCGATGCGATGGTGCGAGCAGCCACGATGCGCAACCACTCGGCCACGCATTTGATGCACAAGGCCCTGCGCACGGTGCTCGGTGGTCATGTGGTGCAAAAAGGCTCGCTGGTGGATGCCGATAAAACGCGTTTTGATTTCAGCCATAATGCGCCGCTGACAGGGGATGAGATTCGTCGTGTCGAGGCGCTCGTCAATCATGAAATTCTCGACAATGCTGCGACCAATGCGCAGCTGATGTCCTACGACGATGCGATTCGCCAGGGGGCAGTGGCGCTGTTTGGTGAAAAATATGGCGACCATGTCCGCGTGCTGGATATTGGTTCATCCACCGAGTTGTGCGGTGGTACGCACGTCAATCGCACGGGCGATATCGGTTTGTTCAAGATTGTTTCCGAGGGGGGCGTGGCGGCAGGCATACGTCGCGTCGAAGCGGTCACCGGCGCAAACGCACTGGCGCTCGTTCAGTCGTTGTCGGCGCGCATGAATGAAGCGGCCGCGGCACTGAAAGTTCAGCCGGAAGAAATTACGCAACGCATCGCGCAAGTGCAGGATCAGGTGAAGTCGCTGGAAAAAGAGCTGGCGTCGATCAAGGCGCGCCTGGCATCGGGACAAGGCGACGAGTTGCTCGCGCAGGCGGTGGATATGCATGGCATCAAGGTGCTGGCAGCCACCCTCGACGGTGCGGATGTGGCGACGCTTCGTCAGGTGATGGACAAGATGAAAGACAAGCTCAAGAGCGCTGCCATCGTGCTGGCCTCGGTAGCGGATGGCAAAGTGACGCTGATCGCGGGTGTGACCACCGATGCCACAACCAAAGTCAAAGCCGGCGAACTGGTGAATTTCGTCGCGCAACAAGTGGGTGGCAAAGGCGGCGGTCGCGCCGACATGGCGCAGGCTGGAGGTACGGACCCGAGTGCCTTGCCGGCAGCGCTGGCCGGTGTTAGCGCTTGGGTTGGCGAGCGCGTCAGCTAGTGGATTTTCGTTTTTGCCCCATGTGCGCTACGCCACTGGTGCTGCGCACCGACAGCGAGGCGGGCGCCGATGGCGACAAGCCGCGTCTAGCTTGCCCGGACGGCCACTGGACCCACTGGGATAACCCCTTGCCGGTGCTTGCCGCTCTGGTGGAGATCGAGGGGAAAATCCTGCTGGCACGGAATGCGGCGTGGGGTCCGAAAAATTTTGCGCTCATCACCGGTTTCATGGAGCGCGGCGAGACACCCGAGCAGGGCATCGCGCGTGAACTTAAAGAAGAAACCGGGTTGCACGCCGAGATCACGACGCTGATTGGCGTCTACGAATTCATACGAAAGAATGAGCTGATCATTGCGTATCACGTCAAGGCCTCGGGACAGATCCGGCTGTCGCCTGAATTGGTGGAGGTCCGTCTCGTATCGCCCGAAAAACTGCGTCCCTGGCATGCCGGTACCGGCTATGCGATGGCCGACTGGATGCGCCAACGGGGGCTGGAGCCGGAGTTTCTGGATTGGGGCGCACAAGCGCCCGTCAATGAGTAATTTGGTGAGAGCCTAAAGATGGAATTTCAAAAAGATCTCGATGCGCGCGGACTGAACTGCCCGCTGCCCATCCTGAAAGCCAAAAAAGCGCTGGCCGACATGCAAAGCGGCGATGTGCTGCGCATCTTGGCCACCGATCCGGGGTCGGTGCGCGATTTTGGTGCCTTTGCGCGCCAGACTGGCAATGAGCTGCTGGGGCATGAAGAGGCGGGCAAGGAATTCACCTTCTACCTCAAGCGCAAGTAAACAAGCAGCATTCGGTGCGATGTCATCAGATAACCGAACGACCGTGCGCAAATTTTGCGCGACTGGTCTTTCTTATCTATAATCTCGGTTTACGTTAACGTCAATCTCATCCCAAGGACTCCCAATGAAGGTACTGGTCCCAGTCAAGCGCGTGGTCGACTACAACGTCAAGGTGCGCGTGAAATCCGATGGCACGGGTGTTGATATTGCCAATGTCAAAATGTCCATGAATCCCTTTGATGAAATCGCCGTCGAAGAAGCCATGCGTCTGAAGGAAGCGGGCAAGGCCAGTGAAGTGATTGCCGTGTCCTGTGGCGTGACACAGTGCCAGGAGACGCTGCGCACCGCCATGGCCATTGGCGCGGATCGCGCGATTCTGGCCGAGACCGATGCTGAGCTGCAGCCTTTGGCTGTGGCCAAACTGCTCAAGGCCATTGCCGACAAAGAGCAGCCTCAACTGATCATTCTCGGCAAGCAGGCGATTGATGATGACTGCAATCAGACCGGTCAAATGCTCGCGGCATTGCTGGGTTGGCCGCAGGCAACGTTTGCATCCAAGCTCGTGGTCGAAGATGGCAAGGCCGTGGTTACGCGTGAAGTCGATGGCGGTCTGGAGACGCTGTCCCTCACGCTGCCGGCCATCGTCACGACGGATTTGCGTCTGAACGAGCCGCGTTATGTGACGCTGCCCAACATCATGAAGGCCAAGAAAAAAACGCTGGATGTGATGTCGCCCGATGCACTGGGTGTTGACGTCGCACCCCGCCTGAAGACCCTGAAAGTTACCGAGCCAGCCAAACGCACGGCAGGCACCATGGTTCCGGATGTTGCCGCACTGGTAGCGAAACTCCGGAATGAAGCCAAAGTCATCTGAACGATCAAGGACACTCTGTCATGCCCGCACTCGTCATTGCTGAACACGATAACAGCTCGCTCAAGGCGAGTACCTCCCACACAGTGACTGCAGCAGCGCGTTGCAGTGATGAAATCCACGTACTGGTTGTCGGTCACGCTTGTGATGCCGCCGCTGCCGCCGCTGCGCAACTGGCGGGCGTGACCAAGGTACTGGTCGCCGAAGGCGAGCAATTTGCCAACGGTCTCGCAGAGAATGTGGCTGAGCAGGTGCTCGCACTTGCGGCCTCATATACGCATGTCCTGGCGCCTGCGACCGCTTACGGCAAAAACATTCTGCCGCGCGTTGCGGCGCGTCTCGATGTCGGTCAGATCTCCGAGATCACCAAAGTCGAGTCGCCCGACACGTTCGAGCGTCCGATTTATGCGGGCAATGCGATTGCCACCGTACAGTCTGTCGATGCAATCAAAGTCATCACGGTGCGCGCCACCGGTTTTGATGCCGCTGCTGCCGGCGGCAATGCGGCGATCGAGAAAATCAGCGCCGTCGGTGACTCGGGCAAATCCGCTTTTGTGTCGCGCGAGCTGGCCAAATCCGATCGTCCCGAACTCACTGCCGCCAAAGTCATTGTCTCCGGTGGTCGCGGTATGGGCTCGGCAGAAAATTTCACGATTCTCGAACCGCTGGCCGACAAGCTGGGTGCCGCCATGGGCGCGTCACGGGCAGCGGTCGATGCCGGTTATGTGCCCAACGACTGGCAGGTTGGACAGACCGGCAAGATCGTCGCGCCGCAGTTGTATATCGCAGTGGGAATCTCCGGCGCGATCCAGCATCTGGCCGGCATGAAGGATTCAAAAACGATTGTTGCGATCAACAAGGATCCGGAAGCGCCGATTTTCAGCGTCGCGGATTACGGTCTGGTCGGTGATTTGTTTGAGGCAGTACCCGCGCTAGTCAAAGAACTGGGCTGATTGTCTGGCCGTCTGGCATGACTGCCATTGCATATAATTTTCAGGAGACCGCATGAACTACGCCGCACCACTGAAAGACATGGTGTTCGTCATGAACGAACTCGCGGGACTGGCCGCTGTCAGCCAGCTTCCCGGCTGTGAAGATGCGACGCCTGAAACGGCTGAGGCGGTTCTGGAAGAAAATGCACGGTTTTGCTCAGAGGTTGTCGCGCCGCTTAACTGGACAGGCGATCTGGAGCCGAGCCACTGGCATGACGGTCAGGTCACCACGACCCCGGGTTTCAAAGAAGCCTTCAAGGCCTTTGGTCAGGCGGGCTGGCAGGGCGTGCAGCATCCGGTTGAATTTGGCGGTCAGGGCTTGCCTAAATTGCTGGCGACACCCTGCATTGAAATGCTCAATTCGGCCAACCTGTCGTTTGCGCTGTGTCCTTTGCTGACGGATGGCGCGATCGAGGCGCTGATGACCGCCGGCAGTGACGAGCAAAAATCGCTCTATCTTGAAAAACTCATTTCAGGTCAATGGACCGGCACGATGAATCTGACCGAGCCACAGGCGGGCTCCGATCTCGCGCTGGTTCGCACTCGTGCCTTGCCGCAGAGTGATGGCAGTTACAAAATTCACGGCACGAAGATTTACATTACCTACGGCGAGCATGACATGGCTGAGAATATCATCCATCTCGTGCTGGCGCGCACACCCGATGCGCCCGAGGGTGTGAAGGGCATTTCACTCTTCATCGTCCCTAAAGTTCTCGTCAATGCCGATGGCTCTCTGGGCGCGCGCAATGATGTGCATTGTGTGTCGATAGAACACAAGCTCGGTATCAAGGCCAGCCCGACGGCGGTGCTGCAGTTCGGTGATCATGGTGGTGCGATTGGTCATCTGGTGGGCGAAGAAAATCGCGGTCTCGAGTACATGTTCATTATGATGAACGCGGCTCGCTTTGCGGTTGGCATGCAGGGTATTGCGGTGGCAGAGCGCGCGTACCAAAAAGCGGTTTCTTATGCGAAGGATCGTGTGCAATCGCGCGATCTGGCGGGATCGGCCGGACCTGTTGCCATCATTCATCATCCGGATGTGCGTCGCATGCTGATGTCGATGCGCGCGCAGACCGAAGCAGCGCGTGCTTTATCTTATGTAACCGCAGCGGCTTTTGATGCCGGTCACCATCATGCCGATGAAGCGACGCGCAAATCGAATGCGGCGTTCTATGACTTCATGGTGCCTATCGTTAAAGGCTGGTCAACCGAGCTGTCGATTGAGGTCGCATCCACCGGCGTTCAGGTGCATGGCGGCATGGGCTTTATTGAAGAGACCGGCGCGGCGCAATACTATCGCGATGCCCGCATCCTGACGATCTACGAAGGCACGACCGCGATTCAGGCCAATGATCTGGTGGGCCGTAAAACCTTGCGCGATGGCGGCGCACTGGCCCGTAGCATCATCGCGCAAATACGTCAGACCGAAGCGGAACTGGCGTCGGCAAAATCACCGGACTTGCAGGCAATCGGCCAGCGTCTGTTGGCGGCCACCATCGCACTCGAGAAGGTGGTCGATTACATCGCTGCGACCGGCAAATCCGATATCAAGGCAGCCTTTGCCGGCAGCGTGCCTTATCTGAAACTGGCGGGTATTGTTTTTGGCGGCTGGCAGATGGCGCGCGCGGCACTGATCGCATCGAGCAAAGCCGAAGCTGGCGAGGGTGATGTCGCGTTTTATCGCGCCAAGCTCGGCACGGCACGCTTTTTCGCTGACCACTTTTTGTCTCAGGCAGACGCGTCGCGCATTGCTATCGTTGAAGGCAGCGCCGGTGTTCTGGCGCTAAGCGAAGAACAGTTCTGAATGTCGGTTTGAAAATTTACCGCGCGACCATTTCCAAACAAATACTGAGGATTGTGGCGTCTGAACCGATGGCTACCCGTGGTCAGGCGCTCAACCGTAGGCACCGCCAGTCAGTATCAGATCGAAAGCCCGCGCCAGCACGGTGAGCAGCAGTGTCGCGCCGTAAAACAGATTCAGCACCATCATCAGCGCGATCGGCCAGCGGCTGTCGGATGTCTGGCCTGAGGCCGGGTTATAGCGCGCGTCCCATTTCTCGTCCGGCATCAGGCCCAGCACAAATGTTTCGATGCTGGCGATCAGTATCGATAGCACCAGGGGCGCCGTATTCATCAGCAGGGGCAGTTCCGGATTCGCTGAGAGTAGCGCGGCAGTCAGTGGCAGGCTGAGCGCGTGAAGCCAGCCCCAGCGGTCGCTCAGACCGTGCAGATAGAAGCGGTGAACTCCGGCAAAACCCAGCAAAAACGAGAGGAAAGTAGCGAGTGTCTTGTTTTTGTGGGTAACGGGGATGAAGTCGGCGGGCATAGATTTCATAGCAAAAAATTAATGATTGATTTGGTAAAGCATCGTCTGAAGCCGCCAGGAAAGCTGGAAGTGTGCGCTAACCTCGGCCTTTGGGCAATTGGTCGTTTGATGAGCTTGTTGCCGGCAGGTGAAAAACGCTATAATCGCGGTCTTTCCCTGTACCAGCACCCCTTTTGTCGAGAAGATTATGGTCGTAATTCGTCTGTCCCGTGGTGGCGCCAAGAAGCGCCCGTTTTATAACATCGTTGCTACTGACTCGCGCAACCGCCGCGATGGCCGGTTCATCGAGCGTATCGGTTTTTACAATCCGGTCGCGTCCGGCGCTGCTGAAACCCTCAGCATCAAGCAGGATCGCTTGACTCACTGGCAAAATGTCGGCGCGCAGCTGTCGCCCACCGTCGAGCGTTTGGTGAAAGCGGCTGGCAAAAAAGCTGCCTGATGTGAGTTTGCAAGGTGGTCCGGGGACGCCGGTTCCCGACGATCTGGTTCTGGTAGCGCATGTGTCTGGCGCTTTTGGTATCGCAGGATGGGTACGAATCCGACCGTACTCCCCCGAAGCCAGCGCGCTGCTCAGCGCGAAAACCTGGTGGCTGGACAAACCAGTGCTGCACGATGTGGAAGTTCTGCAAGTGCGCGCTCAGGGGGAAGATTTGGTGGCCCGCCTGATGGGTATCGAAGGCCGGGAAGCTTCTGAAAATCTTCAGGGGTCGTCGATACAGATCCGTCGCTCACACTTTCCGGCATTGGATGACAACGAATTTTACTGGGTCGATCTGATCGGCCATCAGGTAGAAAATCTGCGTGGTGAAGTGCTTGGCGAAGTTGTTGGACTAATGGATAACGGCGCACACCCGATCCTTAAAGTGGTGTCTGTGCTTGCTGAGCCAGCGGCGCGGGAAATACTGATACCGTTTGTCGGGCAGTTCATCACGACGGTAAATCAGGTGGATAAAAAAATTACGGTGGACTGGGAAAGCGATTATTAACGCGCGCCGGGTCTGGTAAGAGTAAGAATGGCAAGAATGGCGAGGTGCTGGCCGCATCCGTCGCCATGGGAGTGCAGCGTATGCAGTTTGATGTGATCACGCTCTTCCCCGAGATGTTTTCAGCGCTGACCGCGTCGGGTATCACGCGGCGTGCGTATGAGCAGCAACGATTTACGCTGTCGTTATGGAATCCGCGGGATTTCACCATCGACAAGCACCGCACTGTGGATGACCGGCCTTATGGCGGTGGACCGGGCATGGTAATGATGGCCGAGCCGCTGGAAGCGGCGATCAGTGCGGCGATCGCAAGGCAGGCGCGACTGGGCTTGTCGAAGCCGCGGACGATTTACTTGTCGCCTCAGGGCGCACCGCTGAATCATCAGAAGGTGATGCAGCTGTCGGCGACCCAAGGGCTGGTGTTGTTGTGTGGTCGGTATGAAGCCGTCGACCAGCGCTTGCTGGACCGGTGTGTGGATGAAGAAATCAGCCTCGGCGATTTCGTGCTCTCCGGTGGTGAGTTGCCCGCGATGGCGCTGATGGATGCACTGATACGACAGCTGCCGGGTGTGCTCGGTGATCAGTTCTCGGCGGTGGAAGACAGTTTTGTGCAGGGCTTGCTGGATTGTCCGCATTACACACGGCCTGAAGTATACGAAGGTCAGGCGGTACCGCCGGTGCTCCTCAGCGGTAACCATGCCGAGATCGTGACATGGCGACGTGAGCAGGCATTGCAGGCGACGCTGCAAAAGCGCCCCGAGCTGATCGACAAGGCGCGGCAACAAGGATTGCTCGGCAAGGCTGATGAAGTCTTGCTAAAAAAAATGATGGCGAAGTCATGAAGTTTGACGGACGAAGTGAATCAAAGTGAAGTCCGTGCAGTGCAAGGCAGTACCGATGCAGTAGCGCAGGCGCAAGCCTGAATTTGTTAACCCCATCCTCTACCGGGCACAGCATGAGAAGGCGCCGGCATGATGGTCAAGGAGCTTAAAAATGGATCTGATCCAGCAACTCGAGCAAGAAGAAATTACCCGTCTGGCCAAGAATATTCCCGAGTTCGCGCCCGGTGATACCGTGATCGTGAACGTCAACGTCGTTGAGGGCAACCGCAAGCGCGTACAGGCTTATGAAGGCGTCGTTATTTCCCGTCGCAACCGTGGACTGAATTCGAACTTCATCGTTCGTAAAATCTCGTCCGGCGAAGGCGTTGAGCGTACGTTCCAGCTGTACTCGCCGCTGATCGCATCGATCGAGGTCAAGCGTCGCGGTGACGTGCGTCGTGCGAAGCTGTACTACCTGCGCGAACGTTCCGGCAAGTCGGCGCGTATTCGCGAAAAACTGCCGAATCGTCGCGCCAGCGCTGCATCGGCGGCGTAATCAGGTATTTGCATTTGCTGAAAAAGGGCACCAAGTGTGCCCTTTTTCTTTGCCCAACCTGACCATGTCCTCTTTCGATCCCTCACTCGCACCTATCGATGCGCTGGGCGGCGAGCCGCCGGTAGATGCGCGTCGGCTGAATACCTCATGGCTGCGTGAACGATTCACGCAGGCTTTGCCCTGGACGCCGGAATTCACTGAAGACAAGGCCTGGCGCGAATTGCCGCCCGCTCCGGTGCCCGCCGCGGTGCTGGTCCCTTTGGTCAATCGTCCGCAGGGCATGACCTTGCTGCTCACGCTGCGCACCGCCCATCTCACTGATCATGCCGGGCAGATCAGTTTTCCCGGGGGGCGGGTTGATCCCGAGGATCGCGATCCGATCGCAACGGCCTTGCGCGAGACCGAAGAGGAAATCGGCCTGTCCCGGCAGCACATCGAAATCATCGGCACCTTGCCTGACTACCTGACAGGCACAGGTTTTCGTGTCACGCCCGTGGTCGCGCTGATTCAGCCGCCTTTCGATCTGGCCGCTGACACATTTGAAGTTGCGGAAATCTTTGAAGTACCCCTGGCTTTCCTGATGGATGGTGCCAATCATCAGCGACGCAGTGCCGAATTTCCGAATCGCCCGGGTCGCCGCAGCTTTTATGCAATGCCCTTTGAAAACTACTTTATTTGGGGCGCGACGGCATCCATGCTGCGAAATCTTTATCATTTTCTGCGGGTATGACGCGAGAATCGGGGAAAGCGTTGAGCCAACTTAGGTCTTCGGTTTGATTCTGCGCACCTGCTGCGCTATCGTATGGGCTGTCTGTTAATCCAGAGCAAGCAATGACTCTTTTTTCCATTTTCTGTGTGCTGCTGATCGAGCAGTTCAGGCCGCTCCGGGCAGACAATCCCATTTACGGCTGGATTGTCTTGCTGGCCGCGCGTATCGAGCACAGCTTCAATGCCGGTCGCGCCGAGCATGGCCGTCTGGCTTGGGTGGTCATGATCTTGGCACTGGTGCTGCCCACGCTGCTGATCTATTGGCTCTGTGCGCTGGCTGGTCCCATAGCGCAGTTGGCATGGACGATTGTGATTGTCTATCTGACCCTGGGCTTTCGGCATTACAGCCACTATTTCACCGCAATCCAGCTCGCGCTGGACAACAATGATTTGATGGAAGCCCGTCGTTTGCTGGCCGAATGGACCCGGCAGGATGTGCTCGAGCTTGATGCGCAGGAAATTTCCCGGCTGGCCGTTGAGAATGCGCTGACGACCACCCACCGTCATGTCTTCGGCGTATTTTTCTGGCTGCTCATGCCCATGGGGCCGGCCGGTGCCGTGCTTTATCGCGTTGCCGAATATTTGGCTCGTGCGTGGAATGTGCCTGAACATTTACGTAACGAAGCTTTCGGCAGCTTTGCCAAGAAAGCGTTTTACTGGATCGACTGGGTGCCTGTCAGACTAACGGCCATCGCTTTTGCGATTGTCGGTAATTTCGAGGATGCCATCTACGCTTGGCGCAATTTTGCGCGGCGCTGGGGCAATGAATCCAACGGCATTCTCTTGTCTGCCGGTGGTGGTGCGATGGGCGTACGTCTGGGCACGCCGGCCGAATATGCGCCCGAGCTGCCAGGTGTGGACATCGCAGCACTGGAACCCTCAAGCTCGGAAGTCGAAATTTTGCCAGGCGATCCGCCCTCGCAACGCGCGCTGCAAAGCGCTGTCGGACTGATCTGGCGGGCACTGCTGCTCTGGGTCTTGCTGCTGCTTCTCGTGACGGTATCGAAGTGGCTGGGGTGACAAGCCGGGTTTCGTCCAGCGACTGACCTGATGTCTGATCCGATCTGCGTTTATCAGTCGTAAATTCAGGAGAATCCGGTGGTCTTGCTTTTTTTATCATCGAGTCTTCGGTAAGATAGCGATAATATTGCACCGCCGCATCCTGCCTGCTGTGCGCACTCAATCGCTATCCTGAAAGACTGTCTGCCTCATGGCGACCCTCAGTTCTGACACGAATTTCTCCCCGACCGACTTCATCATCCAGGGCGTGACAGGCAAGAATCAACTTTTTCGACCGAGTGACTGGGCCGATCGGCTGTGCGGCATCATGTCGCGCTTTCATCCGGATGCAAGCACCGGTTATGACCGCCACCTTCAATACTCACCCTACGTGCAGCCAGCGCTGATCGAGGGTGTAAGGTCCGTTCTGGTTGATGCAAGGCTATACGCGCTCGAACCGATGGCGTATCACTTCCTGCACAGCTTTGCGCGCGACAATGATCTCCGTGTGATTGAAGCCTGCGTACTTCAGCAGACAAAAAAAGCATAGACACAATTTCTTGCGACGACAATCGCACAACCTACCGATCAGCAATCTTTATTTTAAATAGTTAGTGCTTTCTTAAACGTTTGGTGCGACCAAGTTTTACCCGGTGCAAGCTGTTGCCGTAATTCACGCCGTGTGGTTTCACGCCATGTCTTCGCCTTCCAATCAAGGTTTTACTCTCATTGAGCTGATGATCGCGCTAGCTATCGGCGCAATTCTCGCTGCGATTGCAGTGCCCGCTTATCGCGATCACATCCTGCGTGCTCGCATTCCCGAAGCCACCAGCACTCTCTCTTCGCTTGCAATGCGCCTGGAACAGCACTATCAGGATAATCAAGCTTATGGCGATGCTAAAGGCTGCGCTATCACCATGCCAACCGATAAATTTTTCACGTTTGAGTGTTCCGCTGAAAATAGCGGTCAGTCGTTTTTGCTGAAGGCAACGGGTAATTCAAAAGGTGTGATGTCTGATTTTGTTTTTACGCTCGATCAGAATGGTAATACGAAGACAACCCAAGTACCTGCGGCTTGGGGTAAGGCGCCATTTAACTGCTGGATTAACAAGCGGAGCTCGACGTGTTGACTGATGCCATTGGCAGCGTCGCATCCCATCCATCAGCCCAAGCACCTGCTGGTTTCTCACTCATCGAGTTAATGATCGTCTTATCGGTACTGAGCATCCTCCTCGC
>CAZXDB010000014.1:0-43227 GCA_964639465.1 uncultured Bifidobacterium sp.
CCGCTGACCTCTTGCATGCCATGCAAGCGCTCTCCCAGCTGAGCTATACCCCCATATGCTGCAGAAGCGGGATTATAGCCGAATCTTTTACCCGCTGTAAATCGCTGCGGCCGTATTAGTTCAGACCCACCTTCAGGCGCGCCAGCACCTTGTCACGTCCGAAGAGAAACAGCACCGCATCCACTGACGGGGTCTGCAGCTGCCCGGTGACCAGCAGGCGAATGGGCATGGCGAGCTGCGGCATTTTGAGCTGGCAGTCGGCAAGTACTTGCTTCATCAGTGCGCTGATGGCTTCCCGCGTCCAGTCTGTCTCCGCTGCTGCGCTGACAAACTGTCCGAGCGCGGCACGTGCCGGGTCGGTCAGATGCTGGGTCATCAGCGCCGGATCCGGCCGGGGCTCGCGATAAAACAGCATGGCGGCATCGGCGAGTTCATTGACCGTGTTGGTGCGATCCTTGAGCAAAGCGATGACATCCGCCAGCGGCGGACCATCGTCCAGCTTCGCACCATCACGCTCAAGCTCGGGCATCGCTAGTCTGGCGAGCTCATCGTTGTCCGTGGCCTTGATGTAGTGGTTATTCAGCCAGGCCAGCTTCTCGGGGTTGAACTGGGCGGGTGATTTGGTCAGGTGATCCAGATCGAACCAGCTGCAGAACTGCTCAAGACTGAAGATTTCGTCATCGCCATGACTCCAGCCGAGACGCGCCAGGTAATTGAGCATCGCTTCGCGCAGATAGCCCTGGGCCGGGTATTCCATGACGCTGACCGCGCCGTGTCGCTTGGAGAGCTTCTCGCCATCGGCACCCAGAATCATCGGTACATGGCCGTAGACAGGCAAGGTGCCGCCCAGCGCTTTGAGCACATTGATCTGACGCGGTGTGTTGTTCACGTGATCATCACCGCGGATGACATGGGTGATTTTCATGTCCCAGTCGTCCACCACGACGCAGAAATTGTAAGTCGGTGTGCCATCGGGCCGGGCGATCACAAAATCATCGAGCTCACGGTTGGAAATAGTGATGGTGCCTTTGACCGCATCCTCCCAACTGACATCACCGTCCAGCGGGTTTTTAAAGCGCACCACCGGCTGTCGGTCAGCGGGCACCGGCGGCAGGGTCTTGCCCGGCTCGGGCCGCCAGGTACCGTCGTAGCGCGGCTTGTCCCCTGCGGCACGCTGGCGTTCACGCATCGCTTCGACTTCTTCCGGCGATGCATAGCAATGATAAGCGGTACCTGCAGCCAGCATTTGCGCGATCACTTCGCGGTAGCGATCCATGCGCTGCATCTGATAGAACGGGCCTTCGTCGTGATCGAGGCCCAGCCACTGCATGCCGTCAAGAATGGCCTGCACCGCTTCCGGCGTGGAGCGTTCCAGATCGGTGTCCTCGATACGCAAAATGAAGGTACCGCCAAAGCGACGCGCATAGGCCCATGAAAACAAGGCGGTACGGGCGCCGCCCAAATGTAGGTAACCGGTAGGGCTGGGGGCAAAACGGGTGCGAACAGTCATGATCAGGGCGCGGACGCCAACAAGAAAACCGCTATTTTAGAGCCTCTGCCCCAATGCGCGTAGCTGAAAAGGCTAGATCGGTTGCTGGGGACCGCTGAACATGGCCCTCCACGGTCCTACAAGGGGATCCATCGGAGGGTCCATCGCATTCCGAGCCGGACTGATGGCGGCGGCCCCTGCCAGAGAGTGGTCACTGATAAAATCGCGGTTTGCCTTTTCTGGTACCCACACGCAATGAGCACCGCCCATCCCCGCACCATTTTCGTCACGACCGCCCTGCCCTATGCGAATGGCGCGTTCCACGTCGGCCACATCATGGAATACATCCAGGCCGACATCTGGGTCCGCTTCATGCGCATGCGCGACAACGAGGTGCACTTCGTTTGTGCCGATGATGCCCACGGCGCGCCGATCATGATTGCGGCTGAAAAAGCAGGCATTACGCCGCAAGCGTTCGTCGCGAATATTGCCGCTGGCCGCAAGCAGTACCTTGATGGTTTTCATATTGCCTTCGACAACTGGCACTCGACAGATGGCGAAGAAAATCATGCGTTGTCGCAGGAGATTTACCGTCGTCTGCGCGACAATGCAAAACTGATCACGACCCGCAGCGTCGAGCAGTTTTTTGACCCGGTGAAGAATATGTTCCTGCCGGATCGCTACATCAAGGGCGAATGCCCGAAGTGCGGCGCGAAAGACCAGTATGGCGATTCCTGCGAAGTCTGCAGCGCAGTGTACGCACCAACCGAACTTAAAAACCCCTACTCGACACTGACCGGCGCAGCACCGGTGATGAAATCATCCGAGCATTATTTTTTCCAGCTGTCTAATCCGAAGTGCGGTGAATTTTTGCGTCAGTGGGCGCTCGATCCTTCACGTCTGCAACCGGAAGTTGCCAACAAAGCGCGCGAGTGGCTGGAGAGCGACAGCGGCCTGGGTGACTGGGATATCAGCCGCGATGCGCCCTATTTCGGCATCGAAATTCCGGATGCGCCGGGAAAATATTTTTATGTCTGGCTGGACGCGCCGATCGGCTATCTGGCTTCGCTGAAAAATTATTTCGCCAAGACCGGTCGCGACTTCGATGCATTCATGGCCGATCCGTCGACTGAGCAGTACCATTTTATTGGCAAGGACATCACCTACTTCCACACGCTCTTCTGGCCGGCAATGCTGCATTTCGCTGGCATGAAAGTGCCGAACAATGTCTTTGTGCATGGCTTCATCACCGTCAGCGGTGAAAAAATGTCGAAGTCCCGTGGCACGGGTATCTCACCGCTGCGCTATCTCGACATCGGTATGAATCCGGAATGGCTGCGTTACTACATCGCCGCGAAACTGAATGCTCGCGTGGAGGATGTGGATTTCAATCCCGAAGATTTCATTGCACGCGTTAACAGTGACCTGATCGGCAAATACATCAACATCGCCAGTCGCGCAGCCGGCTTCATTGCAAAAAAATTCGATGGCCGTCTGAGCATGGGCTGGGCTACCGGCGACGATTCCTTCCTTGCTGGTTTACGGGCTGCAGGCACCGAGGTCGCTGCGCTGTATGAGGCGCGCGATTACGGCAAAGCCTTGCGCGTGGTGATGGAGCAGGCCGATGCAGTCAACGCTTATGTCGACGCGAACAAACCCTGGGAACTAGCAAAAGATCCGGCCAACAACGCCAGACTGCAGGAAGTCTGCAGCCGCCTGCTGGAAGCGTTCCGTATTTTGACCGTGTATCTGAAACCGGTACTGCCGTCACTGGCGACGCAGGTGGAAACCCTGTTCAATATTGCACCGCTGAGCTGGCGCGATGCGACGCAGGCCCTGCCCGACCAGCACGCGATCCGGCCTTACACTCATCTGATGACTCGAGTGGAGCCAACCATGCTCGACCAGCTTTTTGAAGCACCTGCCACAGAGACCGTTGCAGAGGCCGCGACATCATCAGCACCCGCGGGCATCGAACCGTTGGCCGACGAAATTCGGATTGATGATTTCGCCAAAGTTGATTTACGTATTGCCAAAATCGTCGATTGCGAACACGTCGAAGGTTCCGACAAACTGCTACGCCTGACGCTGGATGTGGGTGAGGGCCGGCTGCGCAATGTTTTTTCCGGCATCAAATCAGCTTACAAGCCCGAAGACCTGAAAGGTAAACTGACCGTGCTCGTTGCCAATCTGGCACCGCGCAAGATGAAATTCGGGGTATCAGAAGGCATGGTGCTGGCGGCGTCGGCTGCCGATGAAAAGACCAGCCCGGGCATTTACATCCTGGAACCCTGGCCGGGAGCGCAACCAGGAATGCGGATTCGATGACAGTCTCTCGGGGTAAAATACGCCTTCACGATTTTTAGCGGGTCATTTATGGGTTTTTTCAGCAAAAAAAGCGGCTACGTTTCCGAATTCACCCAATTCCTCGGCGAGATGAAGCAGAAAAATCCTGCCATCGAGGAAGGTCAGCGCGCAGGCCGCGCTCGCCTGTGGGACAAGGAGCCGATTGACCTCGACCACGTGCGCCGCTCCCAGGAATCACGGGTCCGACAATCCGCTTACGTGTACCAGAGCCATTAATGAGCACGCCCGCAGAAACTGTGGCCGAGCTGCCGGAACTCCCACCGGGTGTGGAGGCCGAGCCCACCGTCATTGATGGCGTTGCTTTTGCCAAGCTGTACGGCGAGCCGCTGTTCAAGCTGCCGAATGATCTCTACATCCCGCCGGATGCGCTGGAAGTTTTTCTGGAGGCCTTTGAAGGCCCGCTGGATCTGCTGCTCTATCTGATTCGCAAGCAGAACTTCAATATTCTCGATATTCCTTTGGCACAGGTGACCGTGCAATATCTGGAATATATTGAACAGATCCGCAAGCGCAACCTCGAGCTTGCCGCCGATTACCTGCTGATGGCCGCCATGCTGATTGAAATTAAATCCCGCATGCTGCTACCGTCAAAAAAAGTGGATTCGGGCGAAGAGGCCGCTGATCCACGCGCAGAACTGGTCAGACGTCTGCTCGAATACGAGCAAATGAAGCTAGCCGCATTCCAGCTCGACACACTGCCACAGGTCGGTCGCGATTTTGTGCGCACACAAATTTTCGTGGATCAGGCAGTCGTCACCCGCTTCCCCGATGTCCATGTCGTCGATCTGCAAAGCGCATGGAGCGATCTGCTGCGTCGCGCGAAGCTCACTGCAAGACACACCATCTCGCGTGAAGAACTCTCCGTACGCGAGCACATGAGTTCGATTCTGCGCCATCTGCAATCGGCGAAATTTGTCGAGTTCCACGAACTTTTCGATCCTTCGCGCGGCGCACCTGTCGTCGTCGTAAATTTCGTCGCGCTACTGGAACTTGCCAAAGAGTCACTGATCGAGATCACCCAGGCTGAGGCATTTGCACCGATTTACGTGCGTCTCTCCTATTCGCCGAATTAATCTGCTTTGCTGAGGCGCTGGCAGCATACGCTAGCGCCTGGCAACCACTGCGGGTCCTGACCTGATGAAAATCATTTCCTCGATTGACGAATTGCGCGACCAGTTACGCGGTCAGCTGCGCACAGTCTTCGTTCCCACGATGGGTAATCTGCACGACGGTCATCTGAGCCTGATGCGACTGGCACGCAAACACGGTGATCCGGTCGTCGCATCCATCTTTGTGAACCGTCTTCAGTTCGGGCCCAATGAAGATTTCGACAAATATCCGCGCACCTTCGCCGCTGATATTGAGAAGCTGGAAAATGAAGGCGTCTACGTACTCTTTGCACCGACCGAAAAAGACCTCTACCCGGAGCCACAGGAATTTCGCGTGCAGCCACCGTCCGATCTCGGCAACATCCTCGAAGGCGAATTCAGACCGGGGTTTTTCACGGGTGTCACCACGGTTGTACTCAAGCTATTCTCCTGCGTTCAGCCTGGCGTTGCGGTGTTTGGCAAGAAGGATTATCAGCAGCTGATGATCATCCGTAACATGGCACGACAATTCGCTCTGCCGACACAAATCATCGCCGCTGAAACCTATCGCGCCGAGGATGGGCTGGCGCTGTCTTCGCGCAATAGCTATCTGTCTGAGCAGGAACGCGCCGAGGCACCGACGCTGTTCCGTGAACTCAATCAGATCGCTAATGAAATCCGTGGTGGCAATCTCGATATCTCCATGCTGCAAAGTCATGCGATGCAGAGGTTACATGAGCGAGGCTGGAAGCCCGACTATGTCGGCATCCGCAAGCGCATCGACCTGCAGCCGCCGAGCGCCGGCGATCTCGCTCAGAACGAACCGCTGGTCGTACTTGCCGCCGCAAAGCTGGGGGCGACCCGACTGATCGATAACCTCGAAATATGAGGATCGCCGGGCCGCTACGGCATATCGCTGTAACGACAGCCCTGATCGTTTTTCTCACCGCCACCACAGCGCGTGCCGACATAACCGTCATTGATGACAGCGGCTATCGTATTGTTTTGTCAGCGCCTGCGAAACGCATCGTCAGCCTCGCGCCGCATGTGACCGAGCTGCTGTTCGCAGCGGGTGCGGGAAAGAGTGTCATCGCCGCCACCGACCAAAGCGACTTTCCGCCAGCAGCATTACAACTCCCCTCAATCGGCACCGGCACACGACCTGACCTTGAGCGTATCGCCTCACTCAAGCCAGACCTCGTCGTTGCTTGGAAAAGCGGCATCAATGCTCAGGGAATCGCCCGCCTGCGTTCTATGGGAATACCTGTTTTTCTCAGCGAACCGAACGATTTCTCTCAGATTGCTACATCGCTGGAGCGATTGGGGGCACTTGCCGGAAGCCCTCAGGGAAAAACGGAGGCAGACAAATTCCGGAAATCCTTGTCTGAATTGCGCTCGCGTTATGCAGGGCGCGAAACAGTGGCGGTTTTCTATCAGATCTGGTCGCGTCCGCTGATGACACTGAACGACTCTCATCTCGCCGGACAGGTCTTGCAACTATGCGGCGCTAAAAATATCTTCGGCCACTTGCCTCAGCTGGCACCTGTCGTCAGTATCGAAGCGGTTCTACAGGCAGATCCAGCCGCCATCATCCTCACGGATAACCACAGAGAGGCACTGAGACGCTGGAATCGACATGCAAAGATGCGTGCAGTCGCAGAAAATCAATTACTGACGGTCGACGGCACACTGCTCAATCGCGCCAGTCCTCGTATTCTTCAAGGCACAGCGATCCTCTGTGACAGCATCGACCGATTACGCAGCGTAAAAACTCAATCACTTTCGGCACCAAAGGAAAAATAATGATTTCACCGACCAAACTGAAGGAACGAATGCAGGGTACCCTGCCTGAGTTGCTCGGCTTCGATATCCGGAGCGTCGATGAGCATGGTGTACAAGCGGCCTTTGAGGCAAAACCGCATCACCTCGCACCGAACAGATACCTCCATGCCGCCTCCATCATCATGCTGGCTGACACGGCTTGTGGTCTGGGTTGCATGTCCCGTCTACCTGAGGGCGCAGAAAGCTTTACAACGATCGAATTAAAAAGTAATCACCTTGGTACGGCGCGCGATGGCTGGGTGGAATGTACAGCAAGGCCTGTACATTTGGGTAGAACGACTCAAGTATGGGATGCGACGGTCACAGCCGGTGGCAAAACTCTGGCCTTGTTTCGCTGCACGCAAATGATTTTATGGCCCAAAGCATAAAGATACCGGGCTCCGCACAGCACTGTCATCTCACCAGATAAATACCATCACGCAGGGTGAATTCACAGTCAAAAGCAGCTTGAAGAATGTCTGCGTTCAAGAGTTCAGCCACTGGACCCTGCCAGTGATTGTTTTCACCCAGGATCAATAAATGCGTAGCGAAGCGTGCGGCAAGATGAATGTCATGACAACTGGCGATCACAGCGCGTTGTTGCGTCAAATCACGGGCGACTCGCATCACCTCCACCTGCTTGCCGACATCCTGATGGGAAGTTGGCTCGTCCATCAACATCAGCTGCGGGTCTTGCACCATCAAGGCGGCCAGTGCGACACGCTGACGCTCTCCGCCTGACAGACGGGTTACATCATTATGTCGCAAGGAAAGTAAGCCGAATCGCTCCAAAGCAGCATTAACCACCTTGATGTCATCCTCCGAATCCCAGTCAGAACCGACACGGTAAGGTGTCCGGCCGGCCATGACTGCGTCCAGCACAGAATGCGGGAAAACATCCGCCTGTGATTGCTGTACCAAGCCACGATAGCGTGCAAGCTCATTGGCGCTCAGTTGCTTGAGCTCTTTGTTTCCGAAAAAAATTTTCCCACTGATCCCTGGCAGCAATCCGCACAAGGTATATAAAAGGCTGCTCTTGCCACTGCCATTTTGTCCGAGGACACACCAGAACTCACCACGATTTACTCGCCAGTTAAGGGATTCGATGAGAATGCGCTTACCAATGCCGACGGTCAGATTTTCAGTGATCAGCGTACTCATGAGCGACTTCTCGCGAGGAGTAACAAGAATACCGGGGCACCCACCAACGCAGTAATAACACCAACCGGAAGCTGCGTGGGCGCGATCAAGGTCCTTGCCAGCAGATCAGCGATTGCCAGCACGACACCGCCCACGAACACCGAAGCCGGCAGTAGCCGCCGTTGATCGTTACCGATCAGCAGTCTGAGGCTGTGGGGTACAACGAGTCCGATAAAACCAATGGCACCCGCGACAGTGACAGCGCTCGCCGTCGCAATCGATGCAACCACCAGCGTGCCAACCTGCAACCGACGAACTGGCAGACCAAGCAGATGTGCGCCGACCTCACCCATTGAAAGAATATTGAGCAGTGCCGCATTACTGAGTGCCCAAGTGGTGCTTGCAAATAAAGCGAGGACGGACAATCCAATGAAATCGGAACCTTCCAGATCGCCCATTAACCAGAACAGGGTGCCGCGAAGCTGCACGTCCGGGGATAGTGAAAACATCAGGCTGACCAATGCACTGAAAGCGGATGAGATCATGACGCCCGTGAGTATCAGGCGTATGCCTGAGGAGGCTGGCTCGATAGTGATCGGACCTCCCCACAACACTCGCCCTGCAAAAAGGAACAGCAATCCAATAGCCGTCACGGCTCCAGTCAATGCGCCCAACTGCAGACTGTAAATGCCCAATGCACCGGGCAACAGGATCGTGAAAACCAGTGCACCTGCAGCCGCACCACTGGAAACCCCCAGTACATAAGGATCGGCCAGTGGATTACGCAGCAAGAGCTGAAGTAGTCCACCTGCCAGCGACAATAAACCGCCCACGCAAAATGCTGCGAGTACGCGCTCCCCGCGCATTTCGCGAATTTCTGGTGACAGGGAGAAGAAATCAGAGCAACTCAGACTGCCACAGCTTAGAGCTAGCCACAGTGCACCGAGGCCAGTGATGGCACCGATGCTCCACCAGCGCCAGCCTGCAACAGGAGAGCCTGATACCACTCCGTTTTCAGGCGATTTCGTCAGCAATTTCTCATCCGAAGTTTAAAAGTTCACTCTCGCTGATAACCACAGTGCACGGCCGGGATCCGGATAAACCGCATTATAAATACTCGAATAGTCACTCGTGTAGGCTCTGGTTGAATAAGCGTAATAGGTACGATCAAAAATGTTTTTTACAACCAGCGAAAATTCAGCGATACCCTGCTTGTAGGTATAACGGAGATCGGTCGTCGCATAACCAGGCATCGTGTGCTGGTTGTTGAAATCACCGGCCACCTGCTGCCTGGATACCCATTGAGTATCCACACCCCAGACATGCCCGGCAAAAGGTTTCCACAGCATTCGGACCGACAAAACTTCTCGAGCGGACATCGGCACTTTCAACCCGGCATATTGACCTGAACGGAAGCGCGCATCACGGACCGACAGGGATGAACTCAGACTCAGCGACGAACTCACCGGGACCGAAAAATCGATGTCCATCCCTCGGCGAACGGTGGGATCGAGGTTGATATTTGCGAAGTTGACCGTATCAAAAATTATTTCATCATCCAGCTTACTTTCATAAACTCTCAGACCTACACGCCCATCTGATGCTGTTCGATGACGCCACCCGATTTCCTTATCCTGCGAAGTCTGGGGACGTAGCTCGATGGTTTTCGTGCCATCCCATGTGGCCGTTGCAAGCTCATCGATATTGGCAAATCGGTAGCTCTGAGCGACTCGGACAAACACCACGTCATCGACCGTTATATTTTTAGCAGCGCCCAGCTCCCAGGCAGACCGCCTCTGCTCTCGCCGCAATAAGTAGCTATTTTGAACCTGCAGCTGTGATCGTTCATTCAGTTCAGTTCGATAACCTGCAGTGATGCGCGTAGCGATTTGTTTGATATCGAGATCATCTTTGATGAAAAAACTCAGTGACTCAGAATTAAGCAAATCATGTTTGCTGATAGCACTGTCGGGGAAATATCGATCCTGCCGCCAGTCGCTTTTTTCTACTCCAGTAATCCAATGATTTTTCCCAAAGTGAAGCGAGTCCGAACGACTCGCATTGAGGGAAAAAAACTGGTTATCGCCTGAAAACTTCATCCGGTTTGGCGAACCAAACAAAACCGCAACCGCATTATCATCGCGCTTCCTCAAGTGAGCGTCGAAGCGCCATACGATGCCGGCGAGTTCGGTTTCCGCGAAAGTGGCATATCTACTGACATTCGCACCAGCCCAGGTATTGTTATTCACCGATGACGTCTGCGCTGCTCGGCGATCAAGACTGAATTCATTGAACGTGAGCGGGCCGGGTGTCTGCGTAAAATTATCCTCTCTTCTGATATTGAAACCGGCACGAAACATCTTGCCGGTGAATTTTAGCGATACGTTACCACTTTGATTATCATTCGCAGAATGCGCACGAAAACCATCCGACCGACGATCCATCCCGTGAAACTGCAGGTCAAACCCACCCACCGTGCGCGATGCGTTCAAACGATATTCCCGAGTGCCGAAGCTACCAGTACCGAGATAAACACCAGCGGAATTGGCGTTTGTCTTGCCGTAGGAACTGCCCTTGGTCACGATGTTAATGACGCCTGACGTTGCACCTTCTCCGTACAACACACCTGCTGAACCTCGCTGAATCTCGATCCGATCGATGCTCTCCACCGGAATACCCGATAGACGAATCTCAGTCGCGTCGCCCTCGCGCATCGGCACCCCATCAACAACGATCACGGTGTTCAGGTTACTGGTATCGCCAAACCCCATCAGATCAAGGTTCTGTTCGTTTCCGCCAGTGAGGCTTGTGCGGCCGACAACACCGCCAATGCGCATAATAGCTTCGTTGATCGTCTGTACATTCGATGCAGCTATTTGGTCGCTGGTGATGACGGTGACGTAGGCTGGCAACCTGTCCGTATCAGACTCATATTTGGTCGCGGTAACAGTAACTGGCTGAAGAGAACGCTCAGCTGCTTTGACGGGACTAATCGATAAAAAAAGACAGCAAAACACAGGCAGGCAGGCCAGTACAGCCACGCGGAAGCGAGCCGAATCACGACGGGACATAGGAACTCTCAGTTTTGGACATCACGCCAGCTTCCCCGCAGGCGCGATTCAACAGAAGCACAAGGCTTCCACCTATCCTGGCCGGTATCCGGGCTGGCAAGTGAATCCGGATAGCCTTCCCATGCGTAGGGCACAGTGGCGAGAGATCCGGATAGCATGGCGAACCATGCACTTGCTTACCGTTGCGGGGGCAGCACACGTTGGCGTTGTCTGGCGTGGTCGGCCAGCCTCTGCTTCGTGTTTCCCGTTTAACTGCAAGCCGGAGACGGCCTGCGAGCACCAAAACGAGTGAAGTGTAGAAGATGGTTTACCTTTACGTCAACGTAAATTGGCAGTCTGCACGGTCACTTTTCTGACCGCCGGGTGTTATGCACTACACTGCATGTCGATAATTTTGTGACTCGGTACCGGACAACCCACACGGCCACAGGCCGACAGGAGCAGGAGAACTCATGCGCGACCACGCCCCCGCATCACCCGATTCCCCCATGGCCAAAGCGGATTACTACACTCGCCAATACAATGCCCGGGCAGAGATTCCCGATCATCCGCAGTTGTTCAGCCGCTGGCAAAATGATTCGGCGCTCGTGCGGCGTACCTATACTGGCTTGCTCGACATTCCATTCGGCAGCGCATCCGGCGAACGGCTGGATTTTTTCCCCGCATCTCAGCCGGGTGCACCGCTTCTGGTGTTCATTCATGGCGGCTGGTGGCGATCGCTCGACAAATCGGATTTCACCTTCATCGTGCCCGGCTATCGTGAAGCGGGATTCAATGTCGCACTGACCAATTACACGCTCGCACCCGATGCATCGATTGAAGAAATCACTCGTCAGCAGCTGCGCGCTCTGGCTTGGCTATACCGCAATGCAGCCCGTTATAAATTTGATCGGGACCGTATCGTCGTGGCGGGTCATTCGGCGGGTGGGCATCTGGCAGCGATGATGATGGCCGCGCGCTGGCCGGAATTTGGCAGTGACCTGCCAGCCGATCTGGTGAAAGCCGGTGTGCTGATGTCCGGTCTGTATGACCTCGACCCGATTCGTTATGCCGACTTCGTGAACGTCGATCTGAAAATTAACGAGACGAATGCGCTGCGCCTCTCGCCCGGCTACATGACGCTGCCGCACCGAATTCCGTTTATTACTTCGGTAGGTGACCTCGAGTCGGATGAATTCAAGCGACAGACCGCATTAATTGCTCACCAGTGGCATTCAGCACACTTGGGCGAGATCCCCTTGAAGGATATCAATCACCTGACCATTTGCGATGCATTCGCCAGTCGCGGCCACTCGCTCTTTGAGCGGACCTGTCAGTTGATTGCCGCAGTATGAGCCGCGCTGGCGGCCTCGCCGCCGCTTGTCTCGTCAGGTCGATGGCAAGCCAGTGCTAACGTCGCTGCTGGCCTGACGAGACAGGTTCTCAGTCTTGCTCCGACTGGCCGGCTGAGCGCCGGTGTTGCTCATTGAGGAAACCCGTCGCCAGAAAAACCTCGCGCAACAGATACACAAAGCTGGCCGTCAGCGCCATCATCGCTAGTACAAAGAAGCTGGCAATCACCACACTCATTCTGATATTCAGCGCATCAGCGATGAACAGTGTGGCCACCACCATACAGATCAGCAGCGCGCAGGTGGTCGAAAGAAAAATGGCACGATTGATTTTCTGCGCTCGCTTGAACAGCATGTTGAGCTCAGTCTGCTCAGCAGGACTGGCTGTCCTGACGGGTTGCCCATCCCACCCACCGAGCCGTTCTTCCAGCGCGCGATAACGGTCAATGATCCGCGCCAGCCGGTTCGTCAGCACCAGCATATTGGTGCCGACACCGGTCAGCAAAAACACAGGCGCAATCGCCAGCTGAATAATGTGTCCGATTTCATCGGGTCCGATTTTCATGGGTCAGCATCCGTCCTGTCGGTGGTGTTAGCTTTCGATACAGCAACTTGTCTGGCGCAGTGTAGCAGCGGCACAACCCTGATGAAGGATTTCATCTCGAGGTCAACAGTCGAACGTATTGGTCTAAATATTTCCTTGCAAAAACGTATTCAGTTCTTCCCGGGAACAAACGGGAAAAAACAAGCACAAAATTCCTGGAAAGAACAAATTTTCGTCTCGAATCATATAGGTAGCTATGCCAAAAGCTGATACATTTATCCCAAGTGTTGCCATTTTGTTACTAAAAGGAAACCGTGATGAAAATAGTTCCCAAATTGCATCGTAACTTGCGTTGGAGTATCTGAAATGCAAGGCATGAAAAACAATCAGGCCAAGCGCCGGACTGACAGGTTGAATAACCCATGATTCGCGCAGTGATCGCAGACGATCACGCACTGATGCGTGAAGGCCTCAAACACATACTGAAACAGACTGAAGATATCGAAGTGATCGCTGAAGCCTGTGATGGTTTTGAAGTACTGGCACTCGTTCGAAAAGGTGACTTCGACGTACTGGTGATGGATCTGTCAATGCCTGGACGCAGCGGCATGGACCTGATCCGTCAGATAAAGGATGAGTTCCCGCGAGTAGCCGTACTGGTACTCACGATGCATGATGAAAACCAATATGCTGCCCGCGCAATCCGGGCGGGTGCTCTGGGTTACATGACGAAAGAGAGTGCCGGTAATGAACTGGTGAAAGCCATCCGAAAAGTACACGGCGGCCGCCCCTACATCAGCATGGATGTTGCCGAACAGCTCGCCATGGACGCCATGCCTGAGCGACTGGACATGCCACACAAATCGCTCTCTGACCGGGAATTTGAAGTCTTCAACTTCCTTGTCTCCGGGAAGTCAGTAACGGAAATCGCGGAGCTTCTGCATCTGTCTGTGAAAACGGTCAGTACACACAAGACTCGCATCCTGCAAAAAATGGGAAGCAACTCGCTGGCCGAGTTGGTGCACTACGCCGTCGTTCACGGCTTGCTTGAAAAATTCAAGCCTTGAATTTCATGAGGATCAATGATTCATCGAACAAAGGCGCGAAGATAGGAATAGCCCTAGCGAAGCTCAGGGGTGACCCGATCCGTATTCAGAGCTGCCTGATAGCCATTGAAACAAGCTGTAGCGATACTAGCCACTCGTTCAGAGCATGATGCACAGAAACCGAAGCGGGTTATGCGCCACTGATTCGACGACATCGAAAACTGCAAATACTTCAGATCGTGATTCGTTCATTTTTAAACGGACCTGCCTGATTGAGTATCCGTGAGATTGATGAGCACGCCGAAAAAGCATGAGATGAAGAACTACCGTTAACGCACTCAGACCTCAACATCAGGAGATGACCATGACATCTATACCAATTTCCGAATCTCGTTCCGTTACCAACAACGCTATCCAGCACACGTCATCGACTGAAGCGGGATGGCAACGACAGGGAAAATTGTGGTCTAACCTGAAAGAGCTCTGCGACCTTCTTCGCATACCCGCAGCGCCGGCTGTAAACGATGAAGAATTTTTGTTCCAGCACGTGCAGTTCAAGACGGGACAACGCATACATACGATAGGACAGCCTTTCGACACGCTGTTCATCGTCCACTCAGGATTTCTCAAGACGGTACTCATTGATGAATATGGCAACGAGCAAGTCCTGAGCTTTCCAATGAAAGGTGATCTCTTCGGTGTCGATGGCATTCATACCAAACGGTATTCGTCGGAGGCCGTTGCCTTGTCAAACTGCGACCTGATCCTGCTGCCTTTCAAAAAATTTACGGCATTGGGGCGCTCTTACATCGAACTTGAGCATGCGATGTACAGCGTCATGAGCCGCGAACTAGTTCGTGAGCAAGCAATGGTCAGCATGCTGGGCGCCTTGTCTGCCGAAGCCCGTGTGGCGCGCTTTCTGGTCTCGCTATCAGAGCGATTTGCCGAGATGGGATATTCCAGCAAGCTTTTTAATCTTCGGATGACGCGTCACGAAATCGGCAGTTATCTCGGACTCACCCTGGAAACAGTCAGCCGTACCTTGTCAGCGTTCAATGAAATCGGTCTGATCAGCGTGGACCAGCGCTCAATCGGCATCAAAGATATTGATGCACTGCGCACGCTGCGTCGTCTTCCCCCATCAAGCTCCCGCTCGAAAGCTGCCGGCAAACGTGCTCGTGAAGCAGCGGCCGCACGCGCAACACCAACGGAAGTCGGAAAGGACTGGAATCCGATCGCAGCGATCTGATACCCCACAGATGACATCGCAACGCAAACCCGGGACCGAGACATGCAACAGCGTCGGATTCAGCAAGCGCTCCCCGACTCCTGAGCTTAGCTAAAAAAGATACGGATGGGTTCGCGACAGAACCCATCCGTATCATGGCGAGGCCATTATTTTTTCTTGTGTGTCGTGCTGCGCTTATGAGACTGAGGATGCTCCATTTCTTCGACCGTGTGTTCAACCGTTCGTGATACCGCTTCACGCGCAAAATTGGCGGCGGTTTCTGCAGTGCTGCGTGCCGCAGTAATGTTCTGAGTAGCAAATCGGCTGGCCTCACGCAAGGCCTGTTCCCAAATGCCCATCATGCCTGTAAACGGACTGACCATCGGGCTTGCCATCATCTGCCCCGGCTGATTCAGTCCGGTCGTCGCTTGCTTTTGCACTGACTCGGCCTGCTCCACCGCACTGTGGCTGACACGATCCATATAGTCGCGAACAGACCGACCAAATTCAGTTTGCATTTCAACCAGTGCCGACATGATCTGCTGCTGACAATGCATCGCCTTTTCGGGACGGTTGGCGATAACGGACTGCAGATCGGCGATTTTTGACGGATCGCGCATATTCGCCATCGCCCGGACAAGCTTGAGCTGGCTTTCAACCGCCTGATGCGTGACATCCAACATTGCCCGGTCAATTTTTTCAGTGCCGGAGAAGACGACATCAGCCAGCTGTATAGATGCATCCAGCTGGTGCTGAACCATGTCAACGACTGGATTGTGATGCTGTGCTTTTTGCATTATCACTCCTTGAGGACGAGGGAGAATCGGGAAAACGCGCTGCTGAAAATCGTGTCAGCGAACACTGACGCAGACGTCCGGAAGACGTTCAAGCGCCGATGCAAAAACACCATGGAAATGGCAAACGCTGCCCAGACCAGCTCAATTCAGTTTGTCATTCAACCATGACATGGCGTTGAGAATTCACAAACAGCGGTCACCCAAAGCCTGACCGGACACGAGCCAGCGCGGCTGACCGGAGGCTCTGGCATAGCAGTCAGAGTCCAAAAAAAGACGGGTTTTGCGCATACGCAAACGAGCCTTACAGCAAGGGTATAATAGCGGCCGGCGAGCGCGGTCTTGCCCCGACTCATCCGGTAGCCGGAGAGCGGTCGTTACAAGTCCGGGACTGTATGTCAAAGAACCAAGCCAGGAAGCCCCTGGAAATCAAGATTTCCACGGTGGTCGCGGTTGCTGCTCTGTTGGGCGACACCGACCACGACAAGCTGTCTTCAGCGCTCGCACAACTGACTGCCGGAACCCCCGACTACTTTGAAGACGAATTCACGCTGATCGACTTTGCGCCGGTCTCGCCTCAGCCCGTGCCAGGGCAAATCGATTGGCCGCGCTTGATTGCCTTGTTTAAATCCCACCGCCTGAACCCGGTGGCCGTTCGGAATGTGCCTGTCAGTCTCGAAGCCGAAATCCGGTCACATGGCTTGGCTATCGACCACATCGATGCATCGCGACAGTTTGAGCTGACATCACCACCGTCACCGCCCCGACCGGAACCGGTCGCGACAGCGGAGCCGGTGCCTGAACCCACCGTCAAAGCGGCAGCGATATCTGCAGCGGCAACGGCCACCGAACAACCCGGCACGATGATCGTGGACACTCCGGTGCGCGGCGGGCAGCGCATTTACGCTCGTGGCTGCGATCTGATTCTGACTGCCGTGGTCAATGCCGGCGCCGAGGTGATTGCCGACGGCAGCATCCACGTCTATGCACCGCTGCGAGGCCGCGCACTGGCCGGTGCCGCTGGCAATGCACAAGCCCGAATTTTTTCGCTGGCGATGGAGGCCGAGCTGGTCTCGATCGCCGGTGTCTACCGCACTTTTGACGAAGGCTGGCCCAAAGACCTGTCTGGCAAGGCCGTGCAAATTCGTCTGCGAGATGAGCATCTCGACATGAGCCCGCTTGAATTGAAATAATTTTTTCTGACTAAAACGCAGCAAAGGAGTTTTTTGTGACAAAAATAATCGTCGTAACATCCGGTAAAGGCGGCGTCGGAAAAACCACTTCCAGCGCTAGCTTCGCGTCCGGCCTCGCTTTGCGTGGTCATAAAACGGCCGTCATCGATTTCGATGTTGGCCTTCGCAATCTGGACCTGATCATGGGCTGCGAGCGCCGTGTGGTCTACGACATGATCAATGTCATCAATCGCGAAGCGACGCTGACGCAGGCCCTCATCAAGGACAAGCATTGCGATAATCTTTTCGTACTGCCCGCATCGCAGACACGCGACAAGGATGCGCTGACCGAAGACGGTGTCGAGCGAATTCTTGACGAACTGCGCTCCTCGGGTTTTGAGTACATCGTCTGCGATTCCCCCGCTGGTATCGAGCGCGGTGCCGTAATGGCACTCACCTTTGCTGATGAGGCCATCATTGTCACCAACCCCGAAGTATCATCAGTGCGCGATTCGGACCGCATCCTTGGCATCATTCAGGCTAAATCTCGACGCGCTCAGACCGGCGATGTCCCGGTCAAAGAGCATCTGCTGATCACGCGCTATGTGCCCAAGCGAGTCGAGGCCGGTGAAATGCTTTCCTACGAAGATGTGCAGGAAATCCTGCGCATACCACTGCTGGGCATCATCCCCGAATCGGAATCGGTCCTGCATGCGTCCAATCAGGGTAATCCGGCGATTCACATCGCCGGCAGCGAAGTCTCCGATGCTTACAAAGACGTCGTTGCACGCTTCCTCGGTGAAGAGCGACCGCTGCGTTTCGCGGACTATGAAAAGCCGGGAATTCTGTCTCGTATCTTCGGAGGCAAGTGATCATGTCACTACTTTCCTTCTTGTTTAAAAATGATCAGAAGTCTTCAGCCAACTCGGCCAGAGAACGTCTGCAAATCATCATTGCGCACGAGCGCAATATCAGCAGTGGTCCCGAGTTTTTGCCGGCGCTGCACCGAGAACTGATCAGTGTCATTTCCAAATACGTGAAAATCAATCCGGAAGACGTGAAAATTTCACTGGACCGAAAGGGCAACCTTGAGGTGCTGGATGTGAATGTCGTGCTGCCGGATGCCCAACCGTAACGCAGAGGTCCACGCAAGTCCCCTTCTGCACGGCGTCGATTTCACTTCGGCGCCACGTCGCAGCAAAGGCATCACAATTGCTTCGGGCGATCTCGTCCGAAGCACATTCACGCTGCGTGATCTGACAACGCTGCATAATTTCGACAGCTTTGCCGAATGGTTGCGACAGCCCGGCCCCTGGCTGGCCGGGTTCGATTTTCCGTTTTCTTTTCCCCGCGAGCTGATCACCCAACTGGGCTGGCCCACCGAATGGCCTGCACTCATTCGTCACGTGGCCACGCGAACGCGCAGTGAATTACGCGAGACCTTTAAAGCTGTGTGCGACGCACGGCCCGTCGGCAGCAAGTTCATTCATCGCGCCACGGATTTAATCTCAGGGTCTTCGTCATCAATGAAATGGGTCAATCCGCCGGTCGCCTACATGCTGCATGCCGGTGCGCCCATGCTGTTGGCGGCAGAAGTGTCCATCCCGCTTATGCATGCGGGTGATCCGCACCGCATTGCGCTGGAGGCCTATCCCGGCATGGTAGCGCGATCGATTACGCGCGATTCGTACAAAAATGACGCGCGCGCTATGCAGACACCGGAACGCCGGGCGACGCGTCTGGCGATTATCAAGGCCCTCGAATCCGGTGATTATCCGCAAGCGATCGTACTGGATGCCGGCAAACACCGGCAAGCACTGCTCGACGATGGCAGTGGTGATTTGCTCGATGCGGTCTTGTGCGCCTTGCTCGCGGCATGGGGCTGGCAGCGCCGCGATAGCAACTACGGTCTGCCACCCCATGATGCACTCGAAGGATGGATCGTCGGCGCCTGACGAGACAGGGTCTGAAACTACGCGGGTTTCCGCTCAGGCCGTCTTGCGCTGCGCCGCAAATCCGACGTACCACTGCAGACAGCCGGGATTGCTCATCGCATCCGGATTCGCCACTTTTTCAAGCGGCATGCCCAACAGGAGTTTCTTGATCGGCAGTTCCATCTTCTTACCTGTCAAGGTACGCGGAATTTCAGCGACGGCATAAATATCATTAGGTACATGACGCGCGGAGAGCTGCGTGCGAACTTTCTCGCGTATCCGCTGATCCAGCGCCTGATCCAGTGCCACCCCTTCACGCAACACTACGAACAAAGGCATCCACGACTCTCGGCCCAGATATTCAAGATCCACCACCATGCTATCCAGCACCTCGGGGAAATCCTCGACCACGCGATAAATTTCGGCAGTTCCCATGCGAATGCCGTGCCGGTTGATCGTGGCATCCGAACGTCCGTAGATAACGGCACCGCCGCGTGGCGTAATGCGAATCCAGTCACCATGACGCCACAAGCCGGTGTAGTGCTCGAAGTAGCTTTCGAGATAACGCTTGTCGCCGGCATCATTCCAGAAATACAACGGCATCGAAGGCATCGGTTCAGTCACCACCAGCTCGCCCACCGCGTCGATCAGTGACTGGCCCTGATCATCAAACGCATGAACGGCCACGCCGAGCGTGCGGCACTGCATTTCGCCTGCATACAAAGGCAGGATAGGGCAAGAACCCACAAAAGCCGCTGCGATATCGGTACCGCCGCTGATCGACGCCAGCATCACATCCTGCTTCACATGCTGGTAGACCCACTGATACGCTTCATTCACCAGCGGTGAGCCGGTGGCACCCACGGTGCGCAGCTGCGACAGATTGAATTGCTTACCGGGCTCGATACCGGATTTCATGCAGTTCGTAAAATACGCCGCACCGATACCAAAGAACGTCAACTGCATGTCTTCAGCAAAGCGCCAAAGCCGGCTGATATCGGGATACCCCGGATTGCCATCGTAGATACAGATCGTCGAACCGACCAGCAAGCCGGTAACCTGGGAATTCCACATCACCCAACCAGTGGTGGAGAACCACAGGAAGCGATCATCCTCGCCCAGGTCCAAATGCAAGGCATGTGCCTTGAGGGTTTCAATCAGCGTACCGCCATGCCCATGCACAATCGGCTTGGGCATGCCGGTGGTGCCGGACGAATAAACAATCCACAACGGATGATCGAAGGGCAGCTGCTCGAATTGCATCTCAGCTGCCGGATGCGCAAGCAAGGTATTCCAGTTCATCACGCCCGGCATTGATGCGTTCGGGTTCAGGTAGGGGAACAGGATGGTGTGCGTGAGCGTGTTGAGCTCGGTGCGCATGGTCTCCACTACTTCCATCCGGTTGAAATCCTTGCCGCCGTAGCGATAACCATCAACCGCAATCAGCACTTTGGGATCGATCTGACGGAAGCGATCCAGCACGCTGGCCGTACCCATATCGGGCGAACAAGAAGACCAGATTGCACCAATGCTCGCACAAGCGTAAAAAGCAATCGCGGCTTCGGGTGTATTGGGCAAATAAGCGACCACTCGATCACCGGGTACCACCCCCATATCGCGCAATGCGTTGGCCACCGCTGTCACCTGCTCACGCACCTCGCGCCAGCTGAGCGTGACACGATCACGCACTTCGGACTCCGCCACCACAGCGACTTTATCGGCGCTGGCACCCTCGGTGTTGAAGCGAAACAGCTGCTCCGCGAAATTCAGGCGACTGCCGGTAAACCACTGGGCACCCGGCATCCCATGGGTCGTCAGGATTTCTTGATAGGGCGCCGAGCTTTTGATATCGAAATACGTCCAGAGCAGAGACCAGAATCGCTCAAGGTCCTCCACTGACCACGCCCACAGCGCCTGATAATCGGGAAAGTGCAGGCTATGCTCACTGGCCAGCCATTGCATGAAATGGGTCAGCCGGCTACGCGCAATGCGATCCGCGTCCGGTGTCCACAAAAGCGGGTGGTCGTCCGCCATACCTGTCTCCCTGCTGTTTTTGTTGATGGCTTGCGCATGATAATGCAAACCGCCAGCAGTGAGAACGGCATGGCCGACAAACCGGGTTCTGTATTAATGAACCTGATGTTTAAGCTGGGAGAGTTCCTGGTGCGCTTTCATCACAGCGTCTTTGAGATTTTGATCGACATTGGCCGAATTTTCGCAGGCTGTCTTGGCCTGGTCACCCAGCTCCTCCAACTCATCGACGCACTGGCGTATGGATTCTTCATCCGAGGATTGCTTTAATGTTTCCGATGCCTGATCGGATCGCTTGCCGAGTTGCTGAATACTTTTCTTGAGATCGGCCGGTACGCTCTCGCCTGCGCTGTCACATGCCTGACTAGCTTTCTGAATGGTCTGCTTGATCTGACTGACACGCTGCTGCACTTCATTGGCTTGCATCATGATCTCACTCCTGTACGGTTGTTTTAACCGGAGAATCCGGCCTCATTTTGAACAAGTGACTCCGCTTGAAGTTCCTGCGGATCGGTACAATACACAGCACCTCATTGATCCACCCGCACACGCTCAGTGCAGCACATTCCCTCCGCCCAGCGTTCCCGCCTTATTAAGCACCGGCAGGCCACGCTCAATGAAGTCCTTCATCCGATACAAATCATCCTCCAGCACACTTTGCGGATCCGTACCTGTCAACACTGCCAGTGCCTCGCTTTCAGAACCTGCAGGGGGATACCAGGACAGAGACACTGTCGCGCGCGTGCCCTCGCCCAAGGGTTCCAGTAGTACCGTGCCCTCATGATCGACACTGGCATCGGGCTCGCTGCGCCAAGCCAGACGATGCGGTCGTTCAGCAGCGGTCAGAACGGTATTCCATTCCACATCCAAACCACCGGGGCCCTGAACGATCCAGTGCGAGCGGCTCTGTCCCAGATCTCTCACCTCGGTGACATGCGACATGAAATGCGGGAAATTTTCATAGCGGCTCCAGACATCGAACACCACCTCCGGTGATGCCGCAATATCGATCGTGCGCTCCGCCTCGTAACCCTGACTGCCGATGTGTTCAGCAATTCGATGCCCGACCGCGCGACCGCGTGCCATCAGCCCGAGACTTGAAACGGCAGCGAGCAGGCCCAGCGGTCGCCCACGCGTCAGCACGTACCAAGTCAGCAGACCGGCGCCTGCCGCACCGGCAATCCACAGTGGACTACGCGCACCCGTGCGGCGATGTGCCTCACCCTCCAACGTTACCGGCCCGCTGACCGAATCCACACCGGGAATCGCCGCCACCAGGCTGAGTATCTTTCCCTGTTCCTCGGTACCGAGATTTCCGGCCAAGGTCACCCTGCCCTGATGCGCATGAACCTCGACATCCTGCAGATGAGACATCACGCGCCCGAGACGAGACCGCACACGGGCTTCCAGCACATGATCGTCAATCGGTTTGGCCTGCCGTGGTGACAGCAGACGCATGGCACTCGCCTGCACACCAGACCAGCGATTACGCGCATCATGCAGCGCCTGATCCATTCGTTTCGACGTCGAGTGGGTGACATGGGTCACTTTGTCCTGCAAAAAAGCTCTGCGTCGCCGCCCCTGTGCAGGATCGGCCAGATACATGGCCAGTGCGCCAAGCGCGATTCCACCGATCCAGTTTAACCAGGGCATCTCGGTCCTGCGAGTCTGATATTCCACGTTGCTCTCCTTAAGTAGTCGAAGGGGACGAATGCATCGAAGCAGTCGAGCCACGCAAACGCTGTGCCTGAGCCAGCAGTTCAATCACTTCTTCATCACCCACCTGTCGGAAATCCTGATACCAATGACCCACGGCGATGAAAGGTTGCGGCTGGTGAATGCAAATGAGCGCATCGATCAGGGGCGTCAACTTGTGGGCAACATCGCGTGGCAGTACGGGTACAGCAATCGTAACGTGTGCGACAGCGTAACTCCGCAAGGCTTGCACAGCAGCCAACATGGTGCTGCCGGTCGCTATGCCATCATCGACCACAATCACCCGGCATCCCCGGAGGTCCTCAGCAGACAGGTTTGCGCCGTAACGTTTCTCCCGGCGCGTCAACTCATCCTGCTCGCGCCGCAATACCGCCTGCATCATGGCCGGGGACACGCTCATGCGCTCACACAGAGCGTGATCAATCACCGTATGTCCCCCGCTGGCGATTGCACCGAAAGCAAACTCCTCGTGCCCGGGCAACCCCAGCTTGCGGACAATCAAGAGCGATAGCGACAACCCGAACTGCCGCGCAATCTCATAAGCCACCGGCACACCGCCACGGGGCAGCGCCAGCAACTGCGTACGGCCATCAAGCGTCATTCCCGCCTGGCGGAACTTCTTCGCCAACAACAAACCAGCATGCCGACGGTCTCGAAGTAGGCGCTTTTTACTCTCCATAGGCTTTTTGACATCCCTGGCGAAAGAAAGCTCAAAGTTTCAATAGAGTAAAATTTCTTTCTAGAATCTTCGACTATCGATCGGAACTTCGTCTGATCGCCCGATTCGAACCAGCAAGTTCCGCCGATGACCCTTCCCATGAAAAAACTGCTGACCGCCTGCCTGCTGCTATTGATCAGTACGGGTGCTATCGCTCAGACGACCGCCTGTCTTGAGCATTTTGTCGACAAGACCGCACCTGAGCTAACGCGTCCGGCGCTGCAGACAAAAACGGTGGGCTTATGTTTTGAAGCGTTTGCAGTGATGCATTCCGGTGTATCCCGTACGCCCTTGTGGGTTGCGGAAAAACTCACTAGAGAGAGCCTGAGTCGGGCCAGAAGTGTCAAACGCGAAGATACGTTCCACCCTGAGGAAACACTGCCGCCCGAAGACCGGGCCGAACTTGCCGACTACGCTCGCTCGGGGTACGACCGCGGACATATGGCACCGGCTGCTGACATGCCGACGATCAGCGCGCAACACGAGAGCTTCTCGCTGGCTAATATCGTGCCGCAGCAGCCGCAAAACAATCAGATACTCTGGTCTGCCATCGAGGGGGCCACGCGGCACATGACGAATCAGCGCGGCGAACTCTATGTGATGACCGGCCCGATTTTCGAAGGCGATAAAGTCGAGCGCCTCAATCGCCGCGTTTTTGTACCCACCCACATTTACAAAGCCGTTTATGATGCGGAAAAAAAAGAAGGCGCTGCCTGGATTACCCCAAATACCACCGAAAATATTTATGAAGTAGTATCGATTGCTGAACTGGAAAAACGCATCCGCATCAAACTTTTTCCCAGCGTACCTTTGGAAGCAAAAGAAAAAATCGCCACCTTGCCTGAACCGCGCGTACGGAAACGGCAACGCTCTACCCGGGAGGCTCCATGAAACTCCAGCCTTTTGAAAACGAATCTCAGGCTCTCTCCATCGGCGGGCTCAATGTCGAGAACCGTGTAGATCAGCTGGAACTTTACGGTTCACTGAGCCTCACTCGCGATCAGTCAGGGCTGGCCATGGCACTGCAACTCAAGGAACTGATCGACGCCGCGGTCGCACATCTGCAACAGGCACACGATCTGCCGGAGCACCTGAGCCTGACACCGACCGACCAAATCGACAATCCCTTCAAATAAACAGGGGCATTCCCTGGCAGCGGAAGGGCGCGCTGCGGTACGCGCAGGCCGCAAGACTGGCATACTGTCGCACCATTACGAATAGCCGCACACCGTATGACGCCCACGCCCGCCAATTTGCGCTCCTTTCCGCCCTACCGGCCGGATCTGAAGCCTGCTCCCTTCCTGCCCATGTCGCGCGCGGAAATGGACACACTCGGCTGGGACAGCTGCGACATCATCATCATTACTGGCGATGCCTATATCGATCATCCGAGCTTTGGCATGGCGCTGATTGGCCGTCTTCTGGAGTCTCAGGGCTTCCGCGTCGGCATCATCAGTCAGCCCGACTGGCAGTCTGCCGATGCTTTCCGCGCACTGGGCAAGCCCAATCTGTATGTTGGCGTGACTGCCGGCAATATGGATTCAATGATCAATCGATACACCGCTGATCGCAAAATCCGCACCGACGATGCCTATACCGCCGGTGGTTTACCTAACAAACGCCCTGATCGCGCCGTCACGGTTTACGCACAACGTGCACGTGAAGCTTACCCTGGCACACCGATTGTCATCGGCAGTATTGAAGCCAGCCTGCGCCGCATTGCACACTACGATTATTGGTCCGACACCGTGCGCCGCTCGGTACTCACCGATTCCAAAGCCGACATTCTTTTGTTTGGCAATGCTGAGCGCGCATTGCTTGATCTGTCACACCGAATTGCCGCCGGTGAATCTGTCAAGACGATTCGCGATTTGCGCGGCACCGCTTTCATGGTGTCACGCGGATGGAAGCCCGCAACCGACTGGCGTGAAGTCGATTCGACCCGGGTGGACACCCCGGGCAAAGTCGAGCCGCACCCGGATCCGTATGAAATGAAAGAGAAAGACCCGGAAGCCTGCGCCACCCCGGCGGACAATGCAACACCCGCCGAAAAACCCATCCGTCTAATGACGCGCGAAGAGCGTCTTCTGCAACAAAAAGAAATTCGCGAAAAAAGCGTGGTTCGCCTGCCTGCGTTTGAGGTCGTCAAAGAAGATCCAATCAGCTATGCGCATGCATCGCGTGTTTTTCATCTGGAATCCAATCCCGGCAATGCACGCGCGATGGTACAGGCGCATGCCGATCGCGATGTATGGCTAAACGCACCGCCCTTGCCGCTGGCGATGGATGAGATGGATTACGTGTTTGATCTGCCTTATGCACGCGCGCCACATCCGGCCTATGGCAAGGCAAAAATTCCGGCCTGGGACATGATCCGCTTTTCGGTGAATATCATGCGCGGTTGCTTTGGTGGCTGTACTTTCTGCTCGATCACGGAGCATGAAGGCCGCATCATCCAAAGTCGCTCAGAGCCATCGATCCTGCGTGAGATCGAACTGATTCGCGACAAGACCAAAGGCTTTAACGGCATCATTTCTGATCTCGGCGGCCCCACGGCAAACATGTATCGGATGGCCTGCAAAGAGAAAAGCATTGAAGAATCCTGCCGTCGTCTGTCCTGTGTCTATCCAACCATCTGCTCGAACCTGAATACCGATCACAGCAAGCTGATCCAGCTCTACCGACGCGCGCGTGATATCCCGGGCGTGAAAAAAATTCTGATCGGCTCCGGCCTGCGCTATGACCTCGCGGTACGCTCACCCGAGTATGTGAAAGAACTCGCCACACACCATGTCGGTGGTTTACTGAAAATCGCGCCAGAACATTCGGAAGACGGTCCCTTGTCCAAGATGATGAAGCCGGGTATGGGCTCTTACTACCGTTTCAAGGAATTGTTCGACAAATACTCCAAAGAAGCAGGCAAGGAACAGTACCTGATCCCTTATTTCATCGCTGCCCACCCGGGCACCACCGATGATGACATGCTGAATCTCGCGCTGTGGCTCAAGCAGAATGATTTTCGGCTCGATAAGGTACAGACCTTCTTGCCGACACCGATGGCCATGGCGACCACGATGTATCACACGCGGAAAAATCCGCTACGTAAAATTTCAAAAGATTCGGAAACGGTGGAGACACCCCGTATAGGGAAAATCCGCAAATTTCACAAAGCCCTGCTGCGTTATCACGATCCTGAAAACTGGGAGAGCATTCGCGAAGGTCTCAAACGCATGGGGCGCAGTGAACTGATTGGCAATGGCCCACAGCATCTGGTGCCTCGATCCGATACCGGCGCAATCAGAGTACGCGGCGGAAGCAAAAATGAAACGCCGTCGGTGAACCGGATTGCGAAAAAATTCGGTCAGAACAAACCTCGCCCCGGCGCGGCCATTGCCCGAAAAAGACAGCCCTGAAGTAAGCATGCGTCAACCGGACATAAAAAAACCGGCCCGATGGCCGGTTAATTTATTTTGGGTTTGGTGGGAAGTGCTGGTTTCGAACCAGCGACCTATCGCGTGTGAGGCGATCGCTCTACCCCTGAGCTAACCTCCCAAACCGGCGCGAATTATCGCACATGCGCCAGAAGCGATCAATTTTCCAGCTGCCGCCACAGGCAGGTACCCCGGGCTTCCTTGTCCAGCCCCTGCAATAACGCCTCGTGCGCGGCGAGTTCATCGGGATGTGCCGGCACCACAATAATCTCTGCCAATGCGACTGCGCCCTCACCATTTTCGCCGGACCCGTCAGAGTGCAAATCCATGGTCAGGCTGTCCTGACCGCGGGTCATCGCCAAATACACCTCAGCCAGCAGCTCGGAATCCAGCAGTGCGCCATGCAGCGTACGGTGCGCATTGGACACGCCATAGCGCTCGCACAGGGCATCGAGTGAATTGCGCTTGCCTGGATGCAGTTCTTTCGCTTGCGCGAGGGTGTCGGTAATCTTTGTCACGCAGGCATGAAACGCCGGCAGCGCCAGACGCCCAAGCTCGGCATCGATAAAACCTACATCAAAGGGGGCGTTGTGAATGATGACTTCCGCGCCCTGCACAAAACGACAAAACTCTGCAGCGATATCAGCAAACTTCGGTTTATCCCTCAAGAATTCAGTCGTCAGACCATGCACAGCCAGCGCACCGGGATCAGAGTCACGCTCCGGATTGATGTAGTAATGAAAATTATTGCCGGTCAGTCGACGATTGAGCATCTCGACACAGCCGATCTCAATAATGCGATCACCGCTTTTGGGATTCAGTCCGGTTGTTTCGGTGTCGAGAATAATTTGGCGCATGGTTTGTTTAGTAGTACGTCACTTGACTGAGTGGCTTCCTATTTTTCATTTTTACATTCGGCTAATCTACTACGAAAGACGCTGGATCCCGGCCTGCGCCGGGATGACATTTGAAAAGATGTTGGCCTCAAAATCGTCATCCCGGCGCAGGCCGGGATCCAGTGTCGTTCGTTGCTTATTAGATGATTTTAAAAATGAAAAATAGGAAGCTACTTAGTTCAGAATCTCTCAGAGAGCGGTCGGCACTTTACCAGAAAGCACCATCTCTACCCCACGGTTGGCCAGCGAATCAGCGCGTTCATTGCCTTCGTGACCCGCATGTCCCTTGATCCAGCGCCAGTCAATACGATGGCGCGCCTGCGCTTCATCGAGTGCCTGCCAGAGGTCGACATTTTTGACGGGTGCTTTGCTGGCGGTCTTCCAGCCTCTGGCCTTCCAGCCAGCCAGCCATTCGCTGATGCCTTTTTGTACATACTGGCTATCGGTATGCACAATGACGTCGCAGGGACGCTTGAGCGCATTGAGCGCCTCGATGACCGCCATCAGTTCCATGCGATTGTTGGTGGTGTTGAGCTCACCACCGCAAATTTCCCGCTCTCGATCACCGGCAATCAGCCAAGCACCCCAGCCACCGGGGCCAGGATTACCCTTGCAGGCGCCGTCTGTATAAATTTCAATTTTATCCATGTGTCTTTTGATTTTTCATTCGCTGAGTCACCGGTACCGCCTGACGCGCGCGCATGTCCTGCTTTTGCCATGCGGGACCAATCAGACGCATGCCCTTGACCCGCTTGATCGCCTGCACAATATAGAGTGCGCCGAGATAAGGCCACCAGCGGTTACCCGCCTTCTCGAGGAAGGCAAAACGATCCAGCCATTTTGCGGTGGCACACGGCGGCGCGTAACAGCCGAAGTGCCCGCGATTGATCTCCATGTTCAGAAGTTTGAGCCAGTCTTTGAGGCGAGGCACGCTGATGAATTCGCCGTGCAGCGGCAGGAAATGCGCGCCCGTCACGCGACCTGCGGTTTGTCGCAAGCCCCAGGTGCTGAAGGGATTGAATCCGCAAATGATGACCTGACCTTCAGGAATCAACACGCGCTCGACTTCACGCAGCACCTGATGCGGCTCGGCAGCGAACTCAAGCACATGCGGCAACAACACCAGATCCAGACTTTGTGTGGCGAACGGCAGCTCGGCAAAATCATGCACGACCACTGCAGAACGCGTTGTCATCCCCGAAGGATCCTGCGGCTGAAAAACTGTATCCGTCACCCAGCGGTTCGGCATGCGATTGGCCGCCAGCGTGTCGAAATCCGGTAGCCCGATCTGAAGCGCGTTGTAGCCGAAAATATCGGCAGTCAGATCATCCAGTCTGGCCTGCTCCCATGCCTGAGCATAGGCACCGGCCGGCGTATGAAACCAGGGGGCCAGCGATATAATCGGGTTTTGGGAAGTCAATGGGTCCATGCCTATGTCAGTCGGTCATTCACTGCAAGTTACCGCCATACCGGCCTTTCAAGACAACTATCTGTGGCTGATACACGATCAGGCACATGCGGTGATCGTTGACCCCGGCGATGCAGCGGCAGTCGAAGCAGTACTCGCCCGTGATCAGCTGAAGCTGGCCGCTATTCTACTCACTCACCATCATGCTGACCATGCAGGCGGCGTGATGGCGTTGCTCAGCCACTGGCAGGTACCGGTTTACGGGCCCGCCAGTGAACAGATCCCCGGTGTCAGCCACCCGCTGCGGGAAAATGATCAGGTCACACTGACTTCACCATCGCTACGGCTCTCGGTGCTGGATGTGCCGGGCCACACGGCAGGGCATATTGCCTATGTAGCAAGGGACGAAGGCTGGCTGTTTTGCGGCGACACGCTCTTCGCTGGCGGATGCGGCCGCCTGTTCGAGGGAACGGCGGTTCAAATGACGCAATCGCTGGAAAAACTGGCCGCATTGCCGGACAAGACGAAAGTGTATTGCGCGCATGAATACACCGTATCCAATCTTCGCTTTGCGGTTGCCGCAGAACCCAACAATCTTCACACTGCGAAACGACTGACTGACGCACAAGCCTTGCGTGATCAAGGGGTGGCTACCGTACCTTCGACGATCGGCGAAGAAAAGCGCACGAATCCATTTCTACGCTACCGCGAAAAATCGATCGCCGATGTACTCAAAACCAGTGGCCGGCTGCAGAACGAGGATCAAATCGCCGTCTTTGCAGCACTTCGTGAATGGAAAAACGTTTTCCGATGATCTGAAAACGCTCGTCATCGATTGAATCCGCTTGACGGACTTTCAAAGGCTTGCATACACTTGCTGTAATTCAATTTTCTCACCCGTCCTTGCGTCTGGTGATTCCCCCGGGGCCTATGCCGCATTTCAAAACAACCCAGCAACGTTCAGGATTTTTCCTTCTTCTCCGATTATCTTTCGCGCTGATTTCCGGTCTGATAATCAGCGTGACATTCATTTTGCCAGCGCAAGCGAATGATTTAACGATACCGCCCTCGCAGCCTGCGGCAAATACGTCGACAGAGACCGTCGTCGACCTGTCAGAAAATCCTGACGACCCGGAAGGTATGGTCGCAGCCGAAGATATCGATCTGCAGAATTTTGATGTCTGGGAACGTATCCGCAAAGGCTACGCGATACCAGATCTGAATAATCCACTGGTGGCCACCCACACGACCTGGTACAGCGCTCGGCCGGATTATCTCCATCGAATCACGCAACGTGCATCGCGCTATCTTTTTTATGTCGTCCAGGAACTTGAAAAACGTGACATGCCAATGGAACTGGCACTGCTACCCTTCATCGAGTCCGCATTCAATCCACAAGCTTATTCCAGTGCCAAAGCGGCCGGTATGTGGCAGTTCATCCCGAGCACAGGACGCGATTACAACCTTAAGCAAAACGCCTTTCGGGATGATCGCCGGGACGTGCTCGCGTCCACCAACGCGGCACTGACTTATCTGCAGCGTTTGTATGGCATGTTCGGCGACTGGCAACTGGCGCTGGCGGCGTATAACTGGGGCGAAGGATCCGTGTCGAGGGCGATTGCAAAAGCGAAAGCAGCGGGTCGGCCGACGGACTACAACAGCCTATCCGCCTATATGCCAGCCGAGACGCGCAATTATTATCCCAAGCTACAGGCAGTAAAAAACATCATCGCTGCGCCGGTGCAGTACGGAATCAAGCTACCCGTCGTTGAAAACCAGCCTTATTTTGTCACCATCAAAAAAACTCGTGACATCGATATCAAGCTCGCTGCGCAACTGGCGGAGCTGCCGATGGAAGAATTCAAAGCACTGAATCCACAATTCAATCGTCCGGTGATCACGGGCAGCCCGACCACACAAATTCTGTTGCCGCAATCGAATGCTGAGAAATTCAAAACAAACTTATCCAACTGGACGCGCGCCTTGTCGAGCTGGACCGCACACAAAGTAACCGCTGCGCGTGAACGTATCGAAAATATTGCAGCAAAATTCAAAACAACGCCTGAGCTTATCCGAGAGGTCAATGCCATACCTCCGAACATGCACCCGAAAGCGGGCTCCACGGTGCTGGTACCCAAGCTCAGCGCCGACGACGACAAGAACATCGGACAAGATGTCGCGGACAACGCCATACTGACCTACGAAGCGGACGAGCCGCCACGCCGAAAGATCACGGTCAGAGCGCGTAAACGAGATACTGTGGCAAGTATCGCAGCGCGCTACAAGGTCAAACCCGAACAAGTACGTGAGTGGAATGATCTGAAAAATGACAAGCTGACAGCAGGTCAGTCACTGCGCCTCGAGGTTCGTGCAAACCGCCAGCTGGCGAAACGGGGAAAAAGCAAACCAGAGGCAGGTACTGCGAAGAAAATTACTGATAAATCCGAAACGAACGCTTCAAGTAAAGTCGCGGGAAAAACGGAAACCAAAGCATCGAAAAAAGTCACCGGCAAATCGGACAAAGTAGCTGCGCCTGCGCGCGCTGGCAAGCCTGAAAAACGTGCCAGGAAACAGGAAAAAATCACCCCGGTAAAACAGGCCGCCAGAAACGAGAAGGATACGCGTCATCAGGCGAGATAAGCGCTTCATCTCAGCCTTCGTCACACCTGACTGCAGGGTGACGGTCGCTTTTCAAACCAGGGCTCATTGCGCGGTGAAATTAGCTGCTGCCAGTAACTGCTGCGTATAAAGCTCTCGGGGTGACGACAGAACGTCCGCCGTCAGTCCGCTTTCCACCACTTTTCCATCCTTCATCACAATCACGCGATGCGCCATCGCGCGAATGACCGCCAGATCATGGCTGATAAAAAGGTAGGCCATGCCGTATTTCTGCTGGAGATTAGCCAGTAGTTCAAGCACCTGATACTGCACCGATACATCCAGCGATGAGGTGGGCTCATCCAGCAAGATGAGCGCAGGTTTCAGAACCAGCGCGCGGGCAATGGCTATTCTTTGTCGCTGTCCGCCAGAGAATTCATGCGGATAGCGCAACATCATTTGCGGCGACAAGCCGACTTCCTTCAAACCAGCGGCAACCGCTTCACGTTGCTCTGCTTCGGAGAGATGCGGTTTATGCAGCGCCAGTCCTTCGCCAACAATCTGCTCAATGGTACGACGTGGCGAAAGTGAAGCAAACGGATCCTGAAAGACCACCTGCATCTGCGCACGCAACGGCCGCAACTGAGCGCTCTCCATGGCGCTGATATGCTGCCCATTAAAAACAATATCACCCTGCGTACGAGCGACCGACAGTCTCAGGAGTGCCATGCCCAGTGTGGACTTGCCCGACCCGGACTCACCCACGATACCCAGGGTTTCTCCCTGAGCCAGCGCGACATCCAACTGGTCGACCGCCACAAATTCTTTTTTTCGGAACCAGCCCTGCGGTATCTCGAAACTGCATCGCATCCCTTCGGCTTTGAGCAGCGGCTGAGCATCGGCCACCAGATCGCTGACCATGCGTTTTGCGTGGCTGGCGAGTAGCTGTTGGGTGTAGGCCTCACGCGGCGCGCTGAACAAGGTGCGCGTGTCGGCCGTCTCGATCAGACGCCCCTGCTGCATCACCCCAACTCTGTCAGCAAAAGATTTCACCAGATTCAGATCATGCGTAATCATCAGCACCGACATTTGCTCTTCTCGCTGCAATTGATTCAACAGCTCGAGTATCTGCACCTGTATCGTGACATCCAGCGCAGTGGTGGGCTCATCGGCGATCAGCAGCTTGGGTTTGCAGGCCAGCGCCATCGCGATCATTGCGCGCTGACGCTGACCGCCGGAGAGCTGATGCGGATAGGCCAACGCACGACGGGCCGGTTCCGGAATACCGGTTTTATCCAGCAAATCAACCGCACGCACAGCAGCAGCACGCGCACTCAGGCCTTCATGCAACATCAGCACTTCAGCGATTTGATTACCGATCGTGAACAAGGGATTGAGCGCTGTCATGGGCTCCTGAAAAATCATCGCAATATCCTTGCCACGCAACTGGCGTAGTGCGGCATCGGATTTTTTCAGAATTTCCTGATCTTCAAAAAGAATCTGACCCGAGACTTCCGCTTCCGGCAGCAGACGCAGCAGCGACAAGGCAGATACCGTCTTGCCTGACCCGGATTCGCCGACCAGTGCAAACTTCTCACCGGGCGCAATCGTGAAACTGACATCGTCCACCACAGTCGCGCTGCCAAAGCGCACACTCAGATGATTGACCTGCAACAAACTCATGACTTCCTCCGCACATCCAGTGCATTGCGTAGGGCATCACCAATATTGGTCAACAAAAGCAGTGTGATGGTCAGCACAGCAAATGTGGACAACGCAATCCACCAGGCATCGAGATTGTTTTTCCCCTGCGCGAGCAACTCACCCAGACTGGGCGTCGATGGCGGCACGCCCAATCCGAGAAAATCCAGACTGGTCAGCGCAAGAATGGCGGCGCTCATGCGGAAAGGCAGGAAAGTCACCACCGGTGTCAGACTGTTCGGCATCACATGCCGCCAGATGATCTGCCAATTCGACAGCCCCATCGCACGCGCGGCCTGTACGTAATCGAGGTTACGGTTACGGAGGAAATCTGCGCGCACATAGTCGGACAAACCCATCCAGCCAAACAGAGACAGCAGCACCAGCAGCAGCAGAATACCCGGCTCGAAAATCGATGCGAAGATAATCAGCAGATACAGCTCGGGCATGGAGCCCCAGATCTCCATGAAACGCTGAAACAGCAGATCGGTCTTGCCAGCGAAGTATCCTTGTATCGCGCCGGTGACCACGCCGAGAATGACGCCGGTAATGGTCAGCGCAAGACCGAACAAGATCGATACACGGAATCCATACAACAGCCGCGCGAACACATCACGGCCGCGATCATCGGTGCCCAGCCAGTTGTCCCCGGTCGGCGGCGCAGGATTGGGAGCTTTGGCAAAATAATTCAGCGTGTCGTAGCGATAATGATTGATCGGATAAATCGCCCAGTTACCGGGCTTCTGAAACTGCGACTGGATAAAAGGATCTAGATAATCTGCCGGCGAATCAAAGTCGCCGCCGAAGGCGGTCTCAGCGTAGTCCGTCATGACAGGAAACATCAGCTGCCCGTTGTAGCGAGCGACCAGCGGACGATCATTGGAGATCAGCTCGGCACCCAGACTCAGTACGAACAGCACCAAAAAAATGACGAGACTCCAGTAGCCACGAGGACTTTGCCTGAAACGTCGCCAGACGCGCTGGGTCGGCGAGAGTGACATCCCGGTGGTCACGGGCATAACGCCTGCAGTGTTCGTCATCGCGCAAGACTTTCAAACTGAACGCGTGGATCAGCCCACACGTAGCACAAATCACCCAGCAATTTCACGACCAGTCCGATGAGCGTGAACAGATAGAGCGTACCCAACACCACCGGATAATCACGACGCACAACCGATTCGTACGACAAGAGCCCCAGCCCGTCGAGCGAAAACAGGGTTTCGATCAGCAAGCTGCCGGCGAAAAAAGCGCCGATAAACGCTGCCGGGAATCCCGTCACCAGCGGGATCAGCGCATTGCGAAATACATGCTTGTAAAGCACGGCCCTTTCAGACAGGCCCTTGGCCCGCGCCGTCAGCACATACTGTTTACGTATCTCTTCGAGGAAGGTGTTCTTGGTCAGCATCGTCATTACCGCAAACGAACCTGCCACCGAGGCCAACACCGGTAGCGTGATGTGCCACAAATAATCCTTCACCTTGCCGAACCAAGACAGCGTCTCCCAGTCATCCGACGTGAGTCCGCGTAGTGGGAACCACTGCACAAAGCTGCTGCCCGCAAAAACGACCAGCAGAAACACGCCGAGAACAAAACCCGGAATCGAATAACCGATCAGCACCAGCATGCTGGTCACGCTGTCGAAGCGACTACCCTCGCGCACTGCTTTGGCGACACCCAGCGGCACCGAAATGAAATAGGTGAGGAAAAAAGTCCACAGACCGATGGTGATCGAGACCGGGAGTTTGGATTTCACCAATTCCCAGACATCCCGATGATGATAAAAACTCTGCCCGAGATCAAAGCGGGCGAAGCCCTTGAGCATTTGGACAAAACGCTCCAGAGGTGGTTTGTCAAAGCCGTACAGTGCCTTGATTTCCTCCACGCGTTCTGCGTCGATACCCTGACGACCCCGATATTCGGCAGCACCGGCACCCGAGGATTCGCCTGCGCCACCAGTCTGCCCTTTTTTGAGTTCAATCAGCGCCTGCTCGACCGGCCCGCCGGGAACGAACTGAATCACCGCAAAAGTGATCGCGATGACACCCAGCAGCGTGGGGATCATCAGCAGCATTCTTTTCAGGATATAGGACCAGAGATTCATAGTTGGTTCTTGAGATTCAAAGTTACTGGATCCCGGCCTGCGCCGGGATCCAGCGTCTTTACAATTTCTAGTTAGCCTTCCGCGGTTTCATCTGCCACCAGCTCGAAATCACGTACGGATCGGCCTGATAATACTTGGGCGAAATCTTGGGCATGCCAAAGCGGTTGCGATACGCAACCCGGTGCGTTGACGAGTACCAGTGAGGCACCACGATATATTTGTGCAGCAGCACCCTGTCGAGCGAGCGCGAAGCAGTAACCAGCTCGGCGCGTGACTCTGCCTTCACCAGCGCCGTGACCAACTTGTCAACGACCGGATCTTTCAGCCCCCAGTAATTGCTCGAGCCCTTCTCATCGGCTGCTTTGGAGCCGAGCATGTCGAACATTTCATTCCCCGGACTGGTAACGTCACCGAAGCGCTGACTGGTCATATCGAAATCAAATTCTTCCATCCGCTTTTGCACCAGCGCGAAGTCCGCAGTGCGCTGACTGACGCGCACACCGAGCTTTTCCAGATTGCGCACGTAGACTGCAATGATGCGCGACAAGGCGGACTGATCATCCAGAATTTCAAAACTGAATATCTCGCCCTTTTGATTGCGTAACGCCCCGTCGCGATATTCCCAGCCCGCTTCTTTGAACAGCGCTCTCGCTTTAAGCAGATTGTCGCGTAAGGAGGCGGGTGCATTGGTGGCGGGAGGCCGGGGTGCAGGACCGAACACGGCAGGATCGAGTTGATCGCGCAGCGGCTCCAGTAATTTCAGCTCTGATTCCGACGGCAATTCCCGCGCGGCCAGCTCTGAGTTACTGAAAAAGGAATCGATACGCACATACTGGCTGTAAAACAGCTGGCGATTCATCCACTCAAAATCCAGCGCGAGTCCCAGCGCGCGACGCACCCGGACATCCTGAAATTGTGGACGGCGCAGATTCATCACGAAGGCCTGCATGCCTGCGCCATTCGAATGCTTCAAAGTTGTCTTGATGATTTCACCGGTATCGAAAGGCTTGCCTTTGTAGGCACGCGCCCAGTTCTTGGCGCGATACTCGACAACGACATCGAATTCGCCGGCCATGAAAGCCTCGAGCCTTGCGACATCATCTTTGTAAAAACGATAAACGATACGATCGAAATTGAAAGCCCCCCGACGGACCGGCAAATCAGAGGCCCAGTACGAAGGATTGCGGCGGAAAGTAATCGCGCGCCCCAGATCGTATTTTTCAATCAGATAGGGACCACTGGCAATCGGGACCGTGAGCTGGATTTTGTCAAAGGGCGTGCCGGCCGCCCATTTGCGCGAGAACACCGGCATGCCGCCAACGATGAGCGGCAGTTCGCGGTTCGCTGTCTTGAAATCAAAGCGCACGGTGCTGGCATCCAACACCACCGATTGCTTCACGTCGGCAAAAATCATTTTAAATTGCGGCGCGCCTTTGGCCATCAGCGTATCGAACGAGTACTTCACGTCCTCGGCGAGTACAGGGTCGCCGTTATTGAAGCGCGCTTTCGGATGAAGACGAAAGGTCATCGACATCCGGTCCGGCGCCAGCACCATATCCTCGGCCAGCAAGCCGTACATGGTCGCAATTTCGTCGGCCGAGGTGATGGCCAGTGACTCGAACATCAGATTGGAGACGCCGGCGGCCGCAACACCCTTCATCGAAAACGGATTGAACTTGTCAAAACTGGTGCGTGAATCCGGATTGGCCAGATACAAGTCACCCCCTTTGGGCGCCTCAGGGTTCAGATAATCGAAATGACTGAACCCGGCCGGGTATTTAGGCGTGTCATACAGCGAGAACGCATGCGCGGCCCCGGCATCCGCGCTGCACAACGCCGCTGTGGCGAGAACGGCGGCGAGAACAGTCGCACTGACGGCGCTGGCAAGGGCACGGGAGCAGAAGCTGAAACGCACTCGCATCATAGGGGACATGGGTTGCAAATGAAAAACGAGACAAGGATAGCGGTTTTCGGCCACTCGAGGGCGCGGCCCCTGCCAATGCTGTGAGCGCGGGTGATTTTCCCCGGCGCAAACGCAGCCCAAAGGGACAACCGCCGAATTTGCCCTGCCCGGCCCGAACCCCCTACAATGGCGCCTTTCGCCGGTCTGTGCCCGGCCACTGGGAGTCTCGAATGGCATTCTTGCAAGGCAAAAAAATACTGATCACCGGCGTCCTGTCCAATCGCTCCATCGCCTACGGCATTGCGCAGGCATGCAAGCGCGAAGGTGCGGAACTGGCCTTTACTTATGTCGGGGAGCGCTTCAAAGAGCGCATTACCGACTATGCGAAAGAGTTTGGCAGCGATCTGATATTTGAATGCGACGTGGGGAGCGATGAACAAATCGCTGCGCTGTTCGCCGATCTGGGCAAATCCTGGTCCCAGCTGGACGGTCTGGTTCATGCGATCGGCTTTGCACCGCGCGAGGCGATTGCCGGCGATTTCCTGGATGGTCTCTCACGGGAAGGCTTCAAGGTCGCGCATGACATTTCCGCCTACAGCTTTCCGGCGCTGGCCAAAGCAGCGCTGCCTATGCTCTCGCCACAAGCCGCCTTGCTGACGCTCTCTTATCTGGGCTCCGTGCGCGCCCTACCCAACTACAACACCATGGGTCTCGCCAAGGCCTCGCTAGAAGCCAGTGTCCGTTACCTGGCTGAGTCGCTTGGCAAGCGCGGTGTCCGCGTCAACGGTATTTCTGCTGGGCCAATCAAGACATTGGCGGCGTCCGGCATCAAGGATTTCGGCAAGATTCTCAATTTCGTCAAAGAGAATGCGCCGCTGCGACGTAACGTCACTCTGGAGGATGTCGGCAATGCTTCGGCTTTTCTGCTGTCCGATCTGGCCGGTGGCATTACGGGCGAGATCACTTATGTGGATGGTGGCTTCTCGCAGGTCGTTGCAGGCATGGGATCAGATGACTAGCATCTGATTACAATTCTGCAGTATCGACCCGGCAGCGTGTCCAGCGCCGCCGGGTCGATACTGCAGGCGTCAACAAGCGTTTGAACGAACTCCCTCATGACTGCGATTTCCTGTACAATTCGCTCCGCACTGCACAAAACGCAGCGCAACGTTGCTTAGCCAACCCTCAGCTTCAACTAAAAAGCCCTCCCGCCTCCTGGTGCCGCTCCAATGAGCACCAACCCGGCGCAAAGCTTTTGTGCCGAAACCTTCTCCGCAAGATTTCGTTTGTTTCGCTGGTTTGCTTTGCTTTTTTTTGCCATTGTGTGGCCGTTTGGCTATGCCGTGGCGCTGATCATCGATCTTACGAAAGAAGAGAATGACATTTGAATCATTAGGCCTGAATCCGCAAATCCTGAAATCTCTGACCGAGGCTGGCTACACTGCGCCAACCCCCGTACAGGAACAGGCAATACCCGCTGCCATCGCCGGCCGCGATCTGCTGGTGTCGTCGCAAACTGGCTCCGGCAAAACCGCCGCTTTCATGCTGCCCGCACTGCACAAGCTCGCGGGCCTACCCGTGGAAGCCCCGGAAGGCAAAACGCCGAATCAGGCGGCGCAATCGGCACGCTCCCGTGGCGAGCGTCCACGCTTCAAAGCCGCACAACCCAAAATGCTGGTGCTGACACCGACACGCGAACTCGCGCTGCAGGTCACTACCGCCACTGAAAAATATGGCCGTGGCCTGCGCCGCGTGCAAGCTGTCTCCATCCTCGGTGGTATGCCTTATCCGAAGCAGATGCAACTGCTCTCCCGCAATCCGGAAATTCTGGTCGCCACGCCCGGTCGTCTGATCGACCATATGGAATCCGGCAAGATCGATTTCTCGCAGCTGCAGATCTTGGTGCTCGACGAAGCTGATCGCATGCTCGACATGGGCTTCATCGACGATATCGAACTGATCATCGGCAAAACCCCTGAATCACGTCAGACCATGCTGTTCTCGGCAACGCTCGATGGCATGGTCGGTAACATGGCCCGCCGCATCACTCGCGATCCGTTGACAGTGCAAATCGCCAGCGCCTCCACACGTCATGAAAACATTGAACAGCGTGTGCATTTCGTCGATGATCTGTCGCACAAAAATCGTCTGCTCGATCATCTGCTGCGTGATGCGTCGATGGATCAAGCGGTGGTGTTCACTGCCACCAAACGCGATGCCGATACCATTGCCGATCGCCTCAATATCGCCGGCTTCGCTGCCGCTGCACTGCATGGCGACATGAATCAGGGTGCGCGCAATCGCACGCTGAATGGCATGCGCCGCGGTCAGGTGCGTGTGCTGGTAGCGACCGATGTCGCAGCGCGCGGTATTGACGTGCCGGGTATCACGCACGTGTTCAACTACGATCTGCCGAAATTTCCTGAAGACTATGTACACCGCATCGGCCGCACGGGTCGTGCGGGTCGTCAGGGTACTGCTGTTTCGCTGGTCAATCATGCCGAAGGCGTGCATGTGAAACGTATCGAGCGCTTCACCAAGCAAGTCATTCCCGTCAATGTGGTCGAAGGTTTCGAACCCAAGCGCACAGCTTCTGCAGCACCACGTCGTCCGGGCTGGCGTCCGGGTGATGGCCGCAAGCCAACCAACAGCAAGCCAGGTCAGCGCACCTTCAGCAAGCCAGGCAGCGCACCGCGCAAGGAAGGCAGTGGCTCACGCAGCTTCCGCAGCGACGGTCGCAGCGGTGAACAACGCCGAGGCTAAGCACCCTCCCAGCGATGCGTCTTCGGGCGCATTCTGCTGAGATCGCAGTACATTGCACTGGCTCCTTCGGGAGCCAGTGGTATTTTCGGGATCGATCTGTTAGATGTGCAGTTTCATATTTTCCATTTGCATACTCAGCTTATTGATCACGAAAGTCACTGGATCCCGGCCTACGCCGGGATGACGGTAGTTGTTGTGGCGACCGTAAAATTCCCACCGTCATCCCGGCGTAGGGTGAGGCAGGGAATTAGCAACGCCTGCGTTGCACCTGCCGAAGCGGTTTGGCTTGCAAGCCAAGCCGTGGCCCGTAGGGGGATCCAGTGTCTTTCGTTGCACACCTGAAAAAATTCTGCTGTGTGCACTTAAATCAATGAATTCAAGAATCAAGTTACGCCCAATACCTTGCTTCAAAAATCTTCCGGACAGCAGTGGGCGCAGGCCGGGATCCAGCGACATTGTTTCACTTACGATGCGCGATAATCACGTCTTCAAACATCAGGAGCATGCAATGCAGGTTAACGATACCGGTTCACTCAGACTCACCTCGTTTTCCCACGGCGGCGGCTGCGGCTGCAAGATTGCGCCCGGTGTGCTGGCCGACATTCTCCGCCAGAGCACCGGCTTCCCGGTACCGCCACAACTGCTGGTCGGCATCGAGACCGCTGATGATGCCGCCGTCTATCAGCTCAATGATGAACAGGCGCTGATTGCGACCACCGATTTCTTCATGCCGATTGTCGATGACCCCGTCGACTTTGGCCGCATCGCAGCCACCAATGCGATCTCCGATGTGTACGCAATGGGCGGCACGCCGATCATGGCGCTCGCACTGGTCGGTATGCCAATCGACAAACTGCCAGTCGAGACGATAGGAAAAATTCTGGCCGGCGGCGAATCCGTCTGCGCCAAGGCCGGCATACCGATTGCCGGTGGTCACACGATTGACTGCGTCGAACCGATTTACGGACTGGTGGTGATGGGTCTGATTCACCCCTCGCGAATCAAGCGCAATGCCGATGCGAAAGCGGGCGACAAACTCATCCTCGGCAAACCGCTGGGCGTGGGCATTTTGTCTGCAGCATTGAAGAAAGGCGCGCTGGATGCGTCAGGGTATGAGTCGATGATTGCCAGCACCACCCAGCTCAATACGCCCGGCAAAGATTTGTCCGGCATCGATGGCGTGCATGCGATCACCGATGTCACGGGGTTCGGTCTGCTCGGCCATGCGCGCGAAATGGCGCTGGGTTCAAAGCTGAAAGCGCAGATCTATCTGTCGCACGTACCATTTCTTCCGCAGGTGGAAGCACTCGCAGCGAGCGGTTTCGTCACCGGCGCTTCGGGGCGTAACTGGGCGGGTTATGGTGCGGATGTGACGCTGGCCGAACACATCAGCGAAACGCAAAAAGCCTTGCTATGCGACCCCCAGACCTCGGGCGGTCTGCTGGTAGCTTGTGCTGCGGAGAGCGTCGACGAAGTACTGTCGCTCTTTCATGCACAGGGCTTTGCACAAGCGGCTGTCATTGGTGAACTCAGTCACGGCACGCCCGGCGTCGATGTGACGGTCTGAAACTGATGCAGTCCACTGCTTAAGCAGCTGCCTCGTTAGCGCGACAGCAAGGCTGAGGCAAAGCTTTCATGCAACAGGCAAGCCCCTGAGCGCCTTCAAGGGCTGTCAACACTGCATACCGCCTAACGAAACAGGTTTTAAAGCCGCCGATACAGCGGCCTGCGCGCCCTTCCCGGGCAAGATACACTGACACGCTTTGAACAATCGGCATCCCTCATGTCATCCGCCGCACCTTCTGCATCTGCCGCATCGACTACACATGCCCCACCGCTTGCACTCGACTGCCGGCAACTGAGCAAAGTCTATGGCCAGCGTACGGTACTGCACCAGCTCGACCTACAACTGGCGGCCGGAGAGTACGTGGCCATCATGGGCGAATCGGGCGTGGGCAAGTCCACGCTACTCAACCTGATCGCCGGTCTGGACACGCCGGATACCGGCAGTTTGCACATCGCCGGCACGCGCCTCGATGCGATGAATGACGAAGCTGCAACACTGCTGCGTCGTGAAAAACTGGGCTTTATTTTTCAGGCATTTCATTTGCTGCCGCATCTGAGTGTTATGCAAAACGTGGCGCTGCCGCTGATATTGAATAGCTTGCCGCTCGCACGCGCCGGTGAAATGCTCAACGCAGTAGGATTACAAGGGCGCGAGCAGGATTTCCCGCGCCAGTTATCGGGCGGTGAAATGCAGCGTGTGGCGATTGCGCGCGCGCTGGTGCATCAGCCTCGCTTATTACTCGCCGATGAACCCACTGGCAATCTCGATCCTGATACCGCCGCTGAGATTCTGCAGCTGATACGCACTGAAATCCGCAGCAGCAAAGCCTCCGCGATCCTCGTTACGCACTCGCCTGCCGCAGCGGCCAGTGCCGACCGTATTTTGCTTCTCACGCGCACAGGGCTGAAAGAGATCAGCGCCGACGAAGCACACTCCCGATGAATTTTTTCCCCGGCGCCCTGATCTCGCGTATCACCGGCTGGTTGCTCGCCGGCGAGTGGCGGGCGCATCCGGTACGTGCTCTGGTCGCGCTGTTGGCTATTGCGCTTGGCGTGGCACTGGGCTTTGGCATTCATTTGGTCAATGAAGCGGCTTTCAGTGAATTTTCTGCAGCCGCGCGCAGTCTGTCAGGTAGTGCGGACTTGCAAGTGAGGAGCAAGAGCCCGCAACTGGATGAAAACATATACGGACAAATTGCAGCGATGCCCGAGGTCGACATCGCCGCGCCGGTTCTGGAACTGGATCTTGCCGTTCCCGGTCAGCGCAGCACGCTGAAGTTGCTCGGCATCGATGGATTTCAGTCAGCGATGATCGCGCCCGATCTGATGGGCGTGCCTGAAGAAGGTAAAACTTTCGATACGCTGATGGC
>CAZXDB010000015.1:0-42198 GCA_964639465.1 uncultured Bifidobacterium sp.
ACTGACATTGACCGTGAGCGTCAGCAGTTAGCTGAAGAACGTCGTCGACTAGAAGAAGAAAAGCGGCAGCGTGAACAAGCCAAGTCCAGCCAAAGAATCAACCTGCAAGTAACGCATACCCAGCCGACTACAGATGGCAGCTTTTTTATCGAGATAAAAACCAACGCAGATACTGCCTCCTTGCAAATCGATGGCAAAGAGGAAGGTGGGAAAGCAGATGGCAGCTATATCATCAAGCGTGTTGCCAGAGCAGGATCAGCCTCTTCATTCAGAATCGTTGCTACCGATGTGTACGGAAACACAGACACCAAAACCATCACCGTCAGTCGAGCAATAGTCGATTCAAAAGTCACTTATGCAGCCCTCAATCCTGGGCAGCTTAAACAGCAGTCTACTCGTGATGCTGTTGCAATCATCATTGGCATAGCAGATTACAAAAGTCTCCCGAAAGCTGACTTTGCGAATGATGACGCACGAGCGTTTTATGACTATGCCATTCGTGCTTTAGGCATCAAACCAGAAAACATCAAGCTACTGGTAGATAGTGACGCTGAAGAAGTTGAAATACTGCGCACATTCAGAAACTGGTTGCCCAGCAAAGTCCGATCCACCACTGACGTTTATGTTTTTTACAGCGGTCACGGATTACCGACTGCGGATGGAACGGGTCTTTATCTCATTCCACCAAGAGCTGCAAAAGACTTGATCGAGGATACTGCAATTCCATTCAGCAAAATTAACGCTGCCCTGCAGTCTGCAAAACCCAAGTCAATCACCATGATTCTGGATGCCTGCTACAGCGGGCAAGCACGATCTGGTGAAACCTTGGTTGCCAGTGCGAGACCCGTTCGACTCAAAACTGAAAATCGACTATTCCCCGAAAACTTTACCGTCATCACTGCCAGTCAGAACGATCAGATATCGAGTTCCAATCCAGATCTTAAACACGGAATATTCAGCTACTACCTGATGAAAGGGATGGAAGGTGATGCTGATGCAAATAGGGACGGGAAGATCACTCTAGGTGAGATGCAGGCGTATCTTGTTGAGAATGTCGGCAGGCAAGCGGGGATGATGAATCGCAAGCAAGAACCACAGTTGTTGGGTGATGCCAATCGGGTGCTGGTAGGTCGGTAACTGAAAATATTTATTTTTTTAATTTACCTGCAATTGAATACATCCAGCTCTTTTTATATAAAAAATTTAGGGTCTAAAAAATGAAAAACTTTCTAAGTTTAGGAACCATATTGCTTTCGTGTGCAATTAATTCATTTGCTGCTGAATATCCTGCCAACATTCAAGGCGAATGGGGCGACAAGAAAGCCGAATATTGCCCATGGATGACAATTGATAAAAATTATCTCTCAGCCAGCACTGAGTACTCTTGCGAAGCAACAAAGGTTACCACCAAAAAAGGTAAACACACCATTGTACAAAAATGTAGCAGTGAAGGCGGCGAAGGGACAATGAAATCTTCCTTTGCTGTTGAGGGCGACACTATGACAATAACAACGGGAAAAAAAACAGAAAAATATCAGCGTTGCGGAGGGAAAAGCTTGCAGAAAAATTCACAAGCCCAGAACAATAGCTCAAAGAACAAACCCAAGAGTGAAATACAATGTGCACCAATTGATGCCAACCAAAGTCTATACGTCAATCCAGAGATTACATCCGACACATTCCAAGAAGGAATTGGTACATCTTGGACTTTTGTCCAACATTCTTCTCACCAAATTGGCAATGAAATATATTTCAAAGGACATTTGATTACACCAAGAGGAGGAGAACTTAAAGATGAAATTGGGTACATAAACCCGAAGTATTGGGATTGTGGTAAGTATTAAAGCTTCTTCCGCAAGCTGGGCTAACGAATCGCGAATCAGCCCAGCTCATCTACATTCCCACCGTTCGCCGGTGTAGTGCAATTACGGAACGGCAGCTTCCCAACGCACTGGGGCGTCCAACGCGGCAACGGCTGTCGGCTATAATCCTGCCGAGTCACGCCCCGTCTCGCCGTAGTTCAATGGATAGAACGAGTGCCTCCTAAGCGCTAGATACAGGTTCGATTCCTGTCGGCGGGACCACCACGGCGACATGTTTTTTCGTCACCGACACCATTTTTCAAGCAGCACAGCGTCCGTACTGCCTGCACGAACGGAGGTCAGTCGCAAGCGCGTCTCCATCGCACTGACGACATCACCCTGCGCCTGCTTGCCGGCATAACGAATCACTTGCTCCGATCCCATTTTTTTCGTCGTGCAATCGATGGTTGTCAGGAATTTTTCCGAAGAAACTTCGGTACCTTCCAGTGTGGTGATGGGCTTGACATAGTCGGTCAGCGTCCACAACGTCAGGCGACCCTGATCACGACGAACCGGCATAGCCTCATGGAATTCTTCCGCCTCGGCATGGCGCTGGTAAGTGATCCACTCGGCGCGCGCAGACAAACAAGCGCAGGTCAGCATCAGTGTCAGAAAGAAAAATTTCATGGGTCAGGCTCAGTTGAGTTTGCGCGGCGCGCCAAAGCTGCCTTCTTTAGGATACAGAAACGTGGTCTTGCTCGGTCCCATACCCACGATCTGAACAATCGCACCTTCCTCGCCGCCGCCGTCATAATGCACGCCACCCGCCGGATGGAACATGTAGCTGCCCGCCTTCAGCGGGACCGCCACGGCGGGATCCCAGCTGTCGTCCTTACCCGCATGCCAGGTACCCTGAATCACGGTGACGTGACGATCTTCGTCATGGAAATGAGGAGAGCTCATCACACCCGGTGGAAAGTGCGCGCGAATGACGTATTGACCCGGCTTGTTCAGATCGCCGTAAATAACCGCAATCTTGACGCCACGGCCGGCATCTTTCCAGACAATACGCTCAGGCGGCACTTCGAGAAAATCCTTGTCGCTGGGGGCAGAGAAACTGGGGGACATCACCAGCACGGAGGCAAGACCCAGTGCGCAGCTGATAAATTTCAAGTTATTGCGCAGCTTGTAACCCATACCATCACCTCGCTTGAAGAAATTAATGAAGGAAAATATCATACCTTCGCCGCCTATCCGAGAATGCCGTAGTCCGGTATCCGGCCTGGCCCGGATATTTCGGTCGCCCAAGCGAAGAGAGGCATAATGCTCGCTGGCATTTAATCTCACGCCACACCGCACGGTAAAACCACGACAAAGGATCACTATGAAGCTGGTACGTTACGGCCGCCCAGGCCAGGAAAAACCCGGATTAATCGACCAGGATGGCAAGCTGCGCGACCTCTCCGGTGTCATTGATGACATCGGTCCATCCCAGCTGTCGGAAAAGACGCTGGCGAAACTCGCCAAGATCAAACCAGCCAAACTTCCCGCCGTTCGCGGTAAGCCACGCTTCGGCACACCCGTCTCGGGGGTTGGCAAATTCATCGGCATCGGGCTGAACTATTCGGATCATGCGGCCGAGTCTGGCATGCCGATTCCGGCCGAACCGATCGTGTTCATGAAGGCGATTACCTCCCTCTCCGGACCGGATGATGATGTGATGCTGCCCAAAGATTTCAGCAAGGCCGACTGGGAAGTCGAGCTGGGGATCGTGATCGGCACTAAGGCGCAGTACGTCAGTGCGAACTCTGCTCTTGATTACGTGGCGGGCTATTGCCTGATCAATGATGTATCCGAGCGCGCGTTTCAGCTCGAGCGCGGTCCTCAGTGGGACAAGGGCAAGGGCTGCGACACCTTCGGTCCGGTCGGCCCCTGGCTGGTTACCAAGGATGAAATCCCCAATCCGCAGCGCCTCGGTATGTGGCTGGACATCAATGGCGAACGCCGTCAGACGGGTAACACACGTACGATGATTTTCTCAGTTGCGAAAATCGTCAGTTATCTGAGCCGCTTCATGACGCTGATGCCGGGCGATATCATCGCAACCGGCACACCACCGGGTGTGGGCATGGGCATGAAGCCTCAGCAGTTCCTCGCGCCTGGCGATGAAATGCATCTGAGCATTGAAGGGCTGGGGGAGCAGCGGCAAAAAGTGGTTCGCTACAAAAAGTCGCAATAAGGAAACCACCAGACGCGGTCTTTACTCCGCGTCTGGTTGTTGCGCCGGCGATGCCGCGGCAAATGGCTCCAGCTCAAGGCAAGCGGCATTGATACGTAAGATGGTCGGCATGCCTGACAAATCACATTGCATGCGCTGCGCATTCGCCACTTGCGGCACCAGAAAACAATCCGCATACCCCGGGCTGTCACCGAAACAATAGTGACCTACTCTGGCATCGCTCGACAGTATTTTCTCCAAACTGGCGAGCCCCTGCTCAACCCAGTGTTTGTACCAGCGGTCTTTGTCGGTTTCGGATAGCTTCATCTCATTGACCAGATAGCGCAGCACGCGCAGGTTATTGAGCGGGTGAATATCGCAGGCAATCGACAGCGCCAGACTGCGCAACCACGTGCGGTCGAGAGGATCTTTCGGCAGCAATGCCGGGTCAGAGTAAACTTCTTCCAGATATTCGATGATGGACAGCGACTGCGTGAGGGTCGTCGTCTGGTCATCCAGTTGCATCGACGGCACCAGCGCGTCCGGACTCAGCTGCCGATACGCAGGGGTCAATTGTTCACCGCCGTCTTTGAGCAGATGGACTGGTACAACGGTGTACGGCAAGCCCTTCAGATTGAGGGCGATACGCACCCGATAGGATGCGGAGCTGCGAAAGTAGCTGTAGAGTTTCATGATAGGTCAGGCGCTGTGGTTTGTCGGGATTATGCCACTGCGGACGCGGTGAATTTCCGTGTCGCTTTGCTGTCCAACCCGGTGCAGAAAAATGGGGGAAGACCATGATCGCAAGATTGCTACTCAGATTGCGCGCAACGGGAAGTCATTTGCGGATCGCTTGGTATGCATGGCGGCATCCGAAACTCCCGCTGGCGGGGCGACTGATGCTGATAGGGATGGTAATTTATGTAATCAGCCCGATTGATCTCATCCCGGATGCCGTTCCCATTCTAGGCTGGCTGGACGACTTGGCGCTGATCACACTGGTCCTGCCCTTGCTGCTGAAGCTGTTACCTGAGGAAGTGCTCACCGAGGCACGCCGACAATCGGTGGGCCGGCCCTGAGATAGCCGGGAACTGAAAGTCCCTGATCTCCACCCATCTCCGTTACCCTGTTCGGAGATCATTATGTTACCCAACGCCTCTGTTTCGAATCCCTTAGCCTCTTTTATCGTTAACGAAGACACCCCCCCGGAAACGGCACTGGCGCCTTACCTCACAGTAAGTCAGGCAGCAGCCTTGCGGAGCGGCTCTGAAGAAGCAATTATTTATGCGGATGAGGAAGCGCTGCAGATGGCGATTGCTGCTAGTTTGTCCCTCGAAAGTGATTCATCACTGCATGCCGAACGGGAAGCGCAACAAGCGCTGAATGGCAAGCTCAGGCAGTGGTTCGATACCAACGGTTTTGATGTCAAACCAAATTCAGGCAACAGCAATAACTGTCTGATTATCTCCATGCTCCAGCACGTGACAGGCGATTACCACAGTGACCACATGGCACGGGCCAGTCACTACAAGAAAAAACTGGCGGAACAGAGCGATAATGAGATCAGCACCAGCGAGGCGCTACATTCAGATACAGCGCTTACCGCTTGGATGATAGGACAAATCAATCAGGATTATTTCGGTGAACAGAAGCAGCGGTACGTTTGTTTCTGGATGGTGACCGCTGATCTTGATGGCAAGCCGGCCGTGCGCTCTATCGGCGCTGGGCAGCGTGCAGCGGTAATTTTTGATGGTGCCGGTCATTATGAAGCGGTGGTGGCGCGCGATATCAGTTCAGCACGGCGACTCAGCCACCCAGATAAGCTTCCCTGACCCGCTCATCATTTAATAAATGATCTGCCGTATCCTGCAAAACGATGCGGCCGCTCTCCATCACATAGCCACGGTTGGCCACAGCCAGCGCCTGTCGCACATTTTGTTCCACCAGCAGTATCGTCACGCCCTGCTGGGCGATGTCTCTGATGACTTCAAAAATCTGCGCCACCATCATCGGCGCCAGACCCATTGAGGGTTCATCCAGTAAAAGAAGTTTTGGGCGCCCCATCAGCGCACGCGCCATCACCAGCATCTGCTGCTCGCCGCCCGAGAGCGTACCGGCCAGTTGCGACTGACGCTCTTTCAGGCGCGGAAATACGGTGAACCAGCGATCGATATCTTCTTCGATCTGCACTGGATCATCGCGCGTGTACGCACCCATCAGCAAATTTTCACGTAAGGTCATGCGTGAAAAAACACCCCGACCCTCGGGCACCATCACCAAGCCTTGGGCCGGCAAAGCAAAGGCCTGTGCCTGATCGATACGATGCCCTGCATAGATCACCTCGCCACTGCGGTGCGAGGAAGGCAGCGTGCCTGTGATCGCCTTGAGTGTCGTGGTCTTGCCTGCACCATTCGCACCGATCAGGGTGACCAGCTCGCCCGGCATGACCTCGAACGAAATATTTTTGACCGCTTCAATGCCGCCAAAAGCCACGGCAAGCAAGCGCACTTCCAGCAAAGGATGCACTACCTCGCTCATGCCGCCTCCACACCCAGATAGGCAGCGATCACTGCAGGATTTTTCTGAACTTCCGCAGGCGTACCTTCCGCAATCACTTTGCCGTAGTCGAGCACGGTGATGCGATCGCACAAACCCATCATCAGTTTGACGTCATGCTCGATCAGCAAGAGGCTGGTGCCCTGTGCACGAATTCGCGCAAGTAATTCACGCAGCGCAGATTTTTCTGTGGCGTTCATACCGGCAGCAGGTTCATCCAGTGCCAGCAACAGCGGCTCAGTCGCCAGCGCACGCGCAATCTCGACCCGGCGCTGATCGCCGTAGGACAAATGTCTCGCGGTCCGGTGCGCAAGATGAGCGATACCGACAAAATCGAGAAGCGCCTGAGCATGCGCCACAATCTGCGCTTCCTCGGCACGCGCCGCCGGATGCCGGAAAATAGCACCGAACACACCCTGATGCGTGCGCACATGCCGGCCCACCATGACATTTTCCAGCGCACTCATATCACCAAACAAACGAATATTCTGAAACGTGCGCGCAATACCGGCGCGCGCTACTAAGTGAGGGGCAGAGGTTGAATAAGGCTTTCCATCCAGCTCGAAATGTCCACTGTCGGGCTGATAGAGCCCGGTGATTACATTGAAACACGTTGTTTTACCCGCACCATTAGGCCCAATCAGCCCGTGAATATGGCCGCGCGTGATAGCGAGATTCACCTCCGTCAAGGCTTGCAAGCCACCGAAACGCTTGCCCGCGCCGCACACACGAAGCACAGTCTGGCCGCTCATGCCGCACGCTCTTGCGTGTCGGTCATCGACACGGGTCGGTCTTCCTGTCGCGACGATGGCCAAAGGCCAGCGGGACGCGCGAGCATGATCAGCACCAGCGCCAGTCCATACAGAAGCTGCCGCAGTACTTCTGCTTCGATCCAGATCTGGCCGAACAAGGTCACCTGTATCGGCTCAACCGTGTGACGCAAAATTTCCGGCAGTGCTGCCAACAGTACAGCCCCCAGAATCACGCCCGGTATATGACCAATACCGCCGAGCACCACCATCGCCAGCACCGCAATCGATTCAGTCAGCGTAAAAGATTCTGGTGAAATGAATCCCTGAAACGCACCAAACATTGCGCCTGCCACGCCACCAAAGGCGGCGCCCATCGCAAAGGCCAGCAGCTTCACATTCCGCACATGGATGCCCATGGCTTTGGCTGCGATCTCATCTTCGCGAATGGCGATCCACGCACGGCCCAGACGAGAATGCTGCAGTCGCTGCGAAACAAAGACCGTCACGATGCAGAGCAACAGGAACAAATAGTAATAAGCATTCACCGAAGGCATGGCCCAGCCGGCGACGTGAACCACACCACCCGAACCCGGTTCGCCGGCCAGCGAGAGGCCGCCGATTCGCACCGGATCAATCAGGTTGATTCCCTGAGGACCATTGGTGATATTCACCGGACCGTTCAGATTGTTCATGAAAATCCGGATGATTTCACCGAACCCCAAGGTGACAATCGCCAGATAATCGCCGCGCAATTTCAGTGTGGGTGCGCCTAGTAATGCACCAAAAATTCCCGCCACCAGCGCGGCCAGTGGAATGATCACCCAAACGGACCAGTGAATACCTTGTGTGGCAATCGCCTCCCCTGCGATGTGCAGTAACCAGTCACCTGCCACCGGATACTCCATCTGGAGTGACTCGATGACGACGGCGAACTGAGGCGATGCGAGCAGACCCGCGAGGTAGGCACCGATCGCAAAAAAAGCGATGTAACCCAGATCCAGCAAGCCCGCAAAACCGACGACAATATTCAGGCCCAGCGCCAGCATGATGTAGAGCAGCGCAATGTCAATGATGCGCACCCAAGAGTTACCAAACTGCGACGCGACGACCGGGAAAGCCAGCAGCACCAACGCGAACAAGGCAAGTCGTAGCGGGGAGCGATAAGTTTTCACAAGAGCGTCTGTCTGAAAATTACGAACGGTCCGCGACGCGCTCACCCATGATGCCGGAGGGCCGCAAGGTCAGTACGAGGATCAGAACAATGAAGGCAAAAATATCCTGATAGTGACTGCCGAGCACACCCGCTGTCAGATCACCGATGTAACCCGCACCCAGGCTTTCAATCAGCCCCAGCAGAATCCCGCCAAGCATCGCGCCATAAATATTGCCGATGCCACCGAGGACTGCCGCAGAGAAGGCCTTCAGGCCGGGCGTGAAGCCCATTGCAAATTGTGCCGACGCATAGTTCGCGCCCCACATCACACCGGCGATCGCAGCAAGCGCCGCACCAATTGCAAAGGTAAATACGATCACACGGTTGGCGTTCACACCCATCAGCGCTGCAACACGGGGATTTTCGGCAACAGCGCGCATCGCGCGACCCATGCGAGTGCGCTCGACCAGCAGCGACAGGCAGATCATGGCGACGGCAGCGAGCAGGAGCAAAAGTACTTGTGTCGGCGTGATCAGAGCACCCATCACATGCAAGGGGTCTGAGGGCAACACCTGAGGAAATGGCAGCGGGTTGCGGCCCCAGATCATCATCGCCAGCGTCTGCAACAAAATCGAAATGCCAATCGCAGTAATCAATGGCGCCAGCCGTGGCGCGTCGCGCAGACGACGATAGGCGACACGCTCAATCAGCACACTCACGATGACGCACACCGGAATGGCGCCAGCAATGGCAAGCATCAGTGCGAGGAAGCCGGGCATGTCCGGGCTGAGGTATTGAATGACTTGCAGCAGCGACCAGCCCACCATCGCGCCGATCATCAGCACATCACCATGCGCGAAATTGATCAGATTGAGCACACCATAGACCATCGTGTAGCCCAGCGCCACCAGTGCATACATGGCGCCGAGAACCAGTCCGTTGATGATCTGCTGCGCGAAAATATCCATGCTTAGGCCAGACGGACCGAAAGACCTTTGGGCAACGGGAAGGTCACATGCTCTTCGACCCCATCGAGCTCGCGCACACTTTTGATACCCAGCGATTTGAGTGTGGCCACCACTTCTTCCACCAGAATTTCCGGCGCAGACGCACCGGCAGTTACACCGATGCGCTGCTTGCCTTCCAGCCAGACAGGATTGATCTGAGTCGCGTTATCCACCATATAAGATTCGACGCCATTTTTCTGCGCAACTTCGCGCAAACGGTTGGAGTTTGAACTGCTGGGACTGCCGACCACGATCACCAGATCGACCTGCGGCGCCATCATCTTCACCGCATGCTGGCGATTGGTCGTCGCATAGCAAATATCGCCTTTCTTCGGCTCGGCTATCTTGGGGAAACGGGCGCGCAGAGCGTCGATGATCTCGGCAGTATCGTCAACCGACAGGGTGGTTTGTGACACATAAGCCAGACGATCGGGCGATTTCACTTCAAGCTTTTGCACATCCTCGACGGTCTCGACCAGATACATGCCCGCCTCGCTCTGTCCCATCGTACCCTCGACTTCCGGATGACCCTGATGCCCGATCATGATGATTTCACGATCTTCATCACGCATCTTGGCAACTTCCACGTGCACCTTGGTCACCAGCGGACAAGTCGCATCGAATACCTGCAACCCGCGCGACTCCGCCTCGGCCTTGACGGCACGAGAGACCCCATGGGCGGAAAACACCAGATGACTGCCCGCCGGCGCATCGGCCAGATCTTCGATAAAAATCGCCCCCTTGGCGCGCAGATCCTCCACCACATAGGCATTGTGGACAATCTCATGCCGGACATAGACAGGTGCCCCGAATTGCGCCAGCGCGCGCTCGACGATTTCGATCGCGCGATCGACACCAGCACAAAAGCCACGCGGCTGGGCAAGCAGAATTTCTTTTTCCATAGTTGTATCCCTCAGTACCGGCAGCGGCTAGAGCACGCCGATGATTTGTACTTCGAATTTTACGGCCTGGCCTGCAAGCGGGTGGTTGAAATCAAACAGCGCGTCCTGCTCCCCTATTTCCAGCAGCACCCCGGCAAACTGTCCACCCCCCGGAGCAGCGAAATCCACCAGATCACCGACGGCATACTGATGATCCGGATCCGAGTTTTCCCGCAAGGTCGACAGGGACACCCTTTGCAGCAAGTCGGGATTGCGCGGACCGAAGGCCTGCTCCGCAGCCAGCTCGAAAAGCTGATGGGCTCCCTCGGGCAAACCCATCAAGCAGGTCTCGAGAAAGGGCGCCAGCTGGCCGGCCCCTATTTGCAGGGTCGCAGGATTTTCATCAAAGGTGCTCACGATGTCACGGCCGCCAACGGTAGAGAGACGGTAGTGCAAGGTCAGAAAGGTGCTTGCTGTCACGACAGGTTGTGGCAAATTCGACATAAAAACCGGTAAAAAAACGAGTCGCGCTATTGTAGTCCAGCACAACCAGCCATCCTAACCCACACCGATGCCACGCACGCTAAAGTGCTCCCCCCGTCCCGTCTCCGATGAGTCCCATGCTTATTGCCGACCTGCCTACCGATCAGCGACCCCGCGAACGCCTGCAATCCAAGGGAGCCGATGCACTCACCGACGCCGAATTGCTGGCGATTGTGCTTCGCACTGGCATCCCAGGGAAAAATGCCATTGAGCTTGGACATGATCTGCTGGATCGTTTCGGTTCCCTGTCCCGACTGCTGCAAGCCAGCCCTGCAGAGTTGAACGAACTCAGAGGTATAGGGCCGTCGAAGTGCAGCCTGTTGCAAGCCGTACTAGAACTGGCCCGGCGCACACTGACCGAGGAACTGCGCTGCGGACCGCTGCTGGAATCACCACAGGCGGTCGCCCGGTTTCTCCGGCTGCGGCTGCAGGGACTGGCTGCCGAGACTTTCCTGGGTCTGTTTCTTGACGTTCAGGGTCGGCTGATCGCCTGCGAAGAAATGTTTCAGGGCACGCTGACCCGCACCCATGTCTACCCACGCGAGATTGTCAGGCGGGCACTCGCGCATAATGCGGCCGCCATGATCTTTGCCCATAATCATCCATCTGGCACGGTGGAGCCCAGTCCCATGGACAAATCGCTGACGAACGAGATGAAACGCGTGCTGGCCTGTATTGAAGTCAAACTGCTGGACCATCTGATCGTCAACGATCAGGAAATCTGGTCATTCCGGCAACACGGTCTGTGCTGATCTGCCCAGACATTGCCGTACACCCTACAAAACGTGACAGAGGCTCGCTCAATTGTTAAATTTTTACTGAACATCAAGACACAATTTTAATTCGCAAGTCATTGAATATTGGCGTTTTTTTCGCTATACTCGCGGTCTTTGCCAAATTCTGGAACCTTCAAGGAGTCTGCTGTGTCACGTGAATGCGAAGTAACCGGGAAAAAGCCGATGGTCGGCAACAATGTTTCCCACGCCAACAACAAAACCAAGCGTCGCTTCCTGCCCAACCTGCAAAATCGCCGCTTCTGGGTCGAGTCCGAGAACCGCTGGGTTCGCATGCGCGTCTCCGGTGCCGGTATCCGGGTCATCGACAAGCTCGGCATTGATGCGGTGCTGGCTGACATGCGCGCCCGCGGCCAAAAAATTTAATCGGATTCAAGTAAAGGACATTCATCATGGCAAGCAAAGGCCGCGACAAAATCAAACTGGAATCGACCGCAGGTACCGGTCATTTCTACACCACGGACAAGAACAAGCGCACGATGCCTGAAAAAATGGAGATCATGAAGTTCGATCCCAAGGCACGCAAGCATGTAATCTACAAAGAGACCAAGATCAAATAAGGTCCTGAGTCCTCAATAAAAAACCCCGCAGTGCGAACTGCGGGGTTTTTTATTGGGATCTTGCCTACGTCTTATGGGCGCCTGTCACCAGTAGCACACAAGCGCGACACTATGCATAACTACGCAAGCGAAGCGAGAACTCCTGCAAAGAACGGATGCCCGACGCTTCGGCACGTGCACACCAGTCACGCAACTGATGCAGCAGCTGATCACTGCTCGCATGTGAGCGCTCCCACAAAGTGGACAACTCGACACGCATTTCATGCATGGTTTTGAGTGCGTTGCTGTGCTTGAACAATTCGGACAGCTGCTGCTGTTGCTGCGTCTGCAGACTGGCCGGCTCGCGCTGCATCAGCTTGCGGGATGACTTGAGAAAACTCGATTCCAGCTTGGATTTCGACCGAAGGTGTGAGACCTCATCACGCCACGCCCGCCGCACCGTGCTGGCATAGGTAGCCATCACGTCATAGCGATTGGCAACAATCGATTGCAGTGTGTCGAGATCGCACACCAGCTTTTTGCGATCGAAACGCGGCTCGGGCGCTACCTTCTTGACCTTGGCCAGACCGAAGAAGGCCAGGATAGAAATGTAGAGCCAGCCAATATCGAACTCGTACCACTTCGCCGATAGTTTGGCCGATGTACCGAAGGTATGATGGTTATTATGCAGCTCTTCACCACCAATCAGAATGCCAATGGGCAGAACATTGGTCGACGCATCCTTGCAATCGTAGTTGCGGTAGCCCCAGTAGTGTCCAATCCCGTTAATGATGCCCGCCGCCGTCACCGGAATCCACACCATCTGAATCGCCCATACGGTCAGACCCAATACGCCAAAGAGCATCAGATTAATGATCAGCATCAGGGACACACCCAGGGCAGAGTGCTTGGTATAAAGGTTACGCTCGATCCAGTCATCCGGCGTACCGTGGCCGTATTTCTCGGTTGTTTCTTTATTCTTCGCTTCCATGCGATAGAGTTCAGCGCCTTCGAACAGCACCTTCTCAATGCCCAACGCAACCGGGCTGTGCGGATCTTCGACGGTCTCGCACTTGGCGTGGTGCTTGCGATGAATCGCAGCCCACTCTTTGGTGACCATACCGGTCGTCATCCACAACCAGAAACGAAAGAAGTGGCTGGGAATCGCATGCAACTCCAGCGCACGATGCGCCTGGCAGCGGTGCAGGAAAATGGTCACTGCGGCGATGGTCACATGCGTCACGGCCAGGGTGAAAAACAGGATTTGCCAGCCCGATGCGTGCACAAGGCCATTCATCAGAAAGTCGAGAACAGCATCCAGAACAGGATTTAAGCTCATTATTTCTCCAAAATTACCCGGACCGGTCAGGCGATCCCTTGCGGAAGCCTATTGTCCCAGCCCAATACCGCATTGTACGTGTTTTTGGACATTTCAGGCCTGATTTTCATCTTCCGACAATGATAAAGGCTTATGAATCAATGACTTGTCAGTCTCATCTTTCACTGGCAGTTCACCTGCCTTCTGCCCGGGCAGGCGAGCTCCCCGCTGACGGCACAGGCGCCAGAGCTCGAAGTTGACCGCAGAACGTACGCCGCCAGAACCATTTTCCGGATCGGCGATCCAGAAACCCGCCTCCAGCTCCAGACCTTCCGGGGTGAAACGCACCAGCGACGCAGTCGGGGCCGGCGTTTTCAGTATGCGAGGGATACCCTGCATGGCCTCCGCCATCGGGGGCAACAGTGTTTCGATATCGGTGTCGGGGCCTACCACGATGACCGATGCGAGGCGAAAATGGCGGTCACTTCGGTACAGCACCAGCATCTGAAAAAAAATCGGGACATTCGAGTTCGACCAGAGAATCGACCCACAGAGGATTGGCTGCCAAGGTCTTCATCGCGCACCCGCCGTTCTGAACTCGCTCGCATCATTGCGATGGCGTTCCCAGTTGTAGCGGAATCGACGCGCCAGTTCGGTGTTGCCGCGAAGGAGAAAGAGATTTTCCGAGTTCATGCGCTGCGCGCTCCGGGTGAAGTTGTAGCTGCCGGTGACGACCACCACATCCTTCGTGCCATCGTCGATGATCATGATTTTATTGTGCGCATGGCGATAGCGCGTCTCCAGCCAGACCGCGATACCCTTGTCGGCCAGCACGCCGATCAGTGAGCCCGGGTTATCCGCATGCTGACGCGCATCGGCCAGTACACTGACCGCGACTCCCCTCTCTCTGGCCGCGATCAGGCTAGCGGCGATCGGACGGCTGGTCAACAGATAGGCCTGCACCAGGATCTCGCGCTGCGCCCGTCCCAGTGTATCGACCAAGAGCGATTCAGCATCATCCCAAGGCGGAAAAGCCACCTGCACGCTTCCCTGTGCGGCAATGACGGGCACACCCGGATTTTCTGCTTGGGCTGACGTGACAAGCACCAGCAGTACGACGACACCCAGACATGCGCGAACACGCACTGGTCTTGCCATGACTATTTTGCGCGCTCCAGCGCGGCCGCAAAGAAGCCATCCGTCTGATGCAGATGCGGCAGAAGCTTCAGATAATCGTCCATGGTCAGTTCAATTTTTTGCTCAGCCAAGATCAACGACATCGGGCGCAGCGTGAATTCGGGATGCTTTGCCAGAAACTGTTCAACGATGCGCTCGTTTTCATCCATCAGCAGACTGCAGGTAGCGTAAACCAGCAGGCCGCCCGGCTTGGTGAGCCGCGCTGCGCCTTCGAGTATCGACAATTGCTTGGCGTTGAGTTCATCAACACCGGCTGCGGTCTGTCGCCATTTCACATCCGGATTGCGACGCAGTGTGCCAAAACCGCTGCAGGGCGCATCAACCAGCACCCGGTCAATCTTGCCGGCCAGACGCTTGACCTTTGCATCATTCTCATGAGCGATCAACACCGGGTGTACATTCGACAGACCACTGCGAGCGAGTCGCGGTTTGAGTTTTGCCAGGCGTTTTTCGGAAATATCGAACGCATACAGGCGGCCCGTGTTGCGCATCAGCGCGCCAAGTGCGAGCGTCTTTCCACCGGCTCCGGCGCAAAAATCGACCACCATCTCGCCACGCTTCGGGCCCAGTATCTGGGACAGCAACTGACTGCCTTCATCCTGTACTTCAATCGCACCCTCTTTGAAGAGCGGCATATTTTGCAGCGCCGGCTTTTTCTCCAGCCTCAGGCCGAGTGGTGAAAATGGTGTCGGCATAGGCGTGATTCCCGCGTCGATCAGCGCCAGTGAAGCCGCTTCGCGCGTGGACTTCAGCGTGTTCACGCGCAAATCCAGCGGTGCCGTCCGGTTCAGTGATTCAGCGATTTTCAGTGCTTCTTCAGCGCCCCACTGGTCCGTGAAACGCGCCAGCAGCCAGTCAGGGAAATTGGCCCGCATAGCGTCGGAGAGCGTAGTGCGATCAAACGACATCACATGGTTGAGCCATTCGACTTCCTGCTCATTCAAGCCGGGCAGCGCATCAATGCCGGCCGCATCGGCCAACCCCATCAAGGCCATGCGGCGCATCATCGGTCCACTGCCGGACTCGGCAAAGTTGGTGTACACCAGACGATGGCGCAGCAATGCGTACACCGCCTCGGCGACCATCCCGCGCTCGCGACCGCCGAGGCGGGGATGATCGCGAAAATAACGCGACAGGACACTATCGGCGGGTGCGGTGAAACGCAAGACTTCGCGCAGCGCATCCTCGGTGCTGCCGATGACGGCGGGCGGCAATCTCATGAAAAATCCTTCAGGTATGACGCTATCAAAAGCGCTCAGTCAATCGGTGCTGAATAACGGACGAGACCGCCGTCCGTCAGTGTGTAGCGGCCCTCAATAAAATTCCTTACAGCGCGCGGGTAGATCACATGTTCCTGCGAAAGCACGCGGGCAGCCAGAGTGTCTTCCGTATCGCCATCCAGCACAGGAACCGCTGCCTGATCGATGATGGGGCCGTGATCCAGTTCGGACGTCACGAAATGCACTGTGGCGCCATGCAACTTCACACCAGCTTCCAATGCGCGTCGGTGCGTATCCAATCCGGGAAAACTGGGCAGGAGCGACGGGTGAATATTAAGCAAACGCCCCTGATAATGCGCCACAAAGGTCGGCGTCAGTATGCGCATGAAACCGGCAAGAACCACGAGATCCGGCGAAAATTCGTCAATCATGGATGCCAGAGCCTGATCGAAGCACTCCCGGTCGGGATACGCCACATGCTCGACGACGCGTGCGGCAATACCGGCGGCTTTTGCTGTCTGCAGTCCTGCAGCACTCGCCTTGTTGCTAATGACAGCCACGATCTGCGCTGGCCACTGCTCTGCCGCGGCAACACGCAACATCGCTTCCATGTTGCTGCCACGACCTGAGATCAGAATGACGATACGTTTCATGGCGCGCATTTTAACAGCGCACCATGCAACGCCGGCAGCTACTGGAAGGAAAAGAAAACGCGGAAAGGTACTTTTTTGTCGGCCCAGAAATCGGCCGCATCACGGAAAACATCCAGCAGGTTTTCGCGAGCTTCCTTGTCGAATTTCTGCGTGTTGGGCAATTGTTCAAGCACCACGAGAAAACCGGGCTGCTCTCCCGCCTTCTGAAAGACATGGGTCAGACAGTCTCGCAAGGCATCATAGTTTTTGCCAAACTGCCTTGGCAGATGGAAAGACTCGGCGATCGAGATCAGCACCTGCTGACGCGTCAAGGCCTGCGCGCAATTCGCATAGAGAAAGTGCTGACCGAGCCGGACAGCTTCGGACTGCAGTTCGGTTACGCGGAAAGCCCGGATGGATTGCACCACATTGACAGGAACCGCACGCAGTAAGCCCGCGCCTGTCGTGTGTTCCTGGCTCTCATCGTCGCGCTGATGGTGCGCGCTGAGCATGTAAATATTCACGGTCGTTTTGAAACAGTCAAAAATCGCTAGCAACTCAAAAATTAATATTTTTACAAGGATTACGAGCGTCTCGGTCGCTTAAACAGGCCTCAGATTAAGCTGGCAGATTAAGCGAATGATTATCGGCAATTTGAGATGATACCCGCCCTTTGGTTCCGGCAAAACCCCTGAGCAAGGTTTCACGCAGCCAATGAGTCACAAGTTTCTGGTAAATGAGCGGTATTTACGCAAAAAATACGCGATTGGCGTGCATCTTTAGAATTTTTGATTTTTCCGCATTGCACGGATAAGCATCGGTAATTTTTTTAATTGTTGAGAATTGCTTCATTAATTTGTTTTTTTGATATGAATGATGATGTTATATCGATATCAAAAAATGCCAGTATGTCATCCCGCCGCGCCAAAGTATCGATCTGACCAAGCTCGATCAGTGACCGCGTATAACTGCCCTCAAACAGCAGGTAAGACGCGAGCGCACCACCCCGACGTTCGGTGGCACCAATGGTGGACAGCAGAGTTCTGATGGGCAAAGGCAGGCTGCTGACGTGGCGGCTGGCCAGAGAGTCCAGCGGCACCGAGGGTGTGATGGCCAGCAATCGGATCGGTCTCAACGATGTTCTCTGCCGCTGCTCAGCGTTCAGCAAGGCCAGCGTCGCGTTAATACGCATCATGCGTTCGAGATCCACCGAGAGGCCATCGAGAAAAATACTCGACATCGCATGACCGGCAATCTGGGCAAGGCTGGGATAGCCCGAATATTCGGCAAAATTTCGCTGGGCTCCACCGACATGACCGCTGCCGATCACCAGGATCTTGCTTGCGCCCAAATGAATCGCCGGCGAGACCGGCGCGACTTCCCTTATCGATCCGTCACCAAAGTATTCACAGCGCTCATTGCAATACAAAGGTACCGCCGGAAAAATCAGCGGAATGGCGGACGAGGCCAGCAAATGGTCGACACCAATTTGCTGCTCGACAGACATGCGCTGGGCACGATGCCAGGGCGAAATGGGCCGCGCCGACTGATAAAAAGTGACATGCCTGCCAGCGGTGTACGAGGATGCCGATACAGCCAGCGCATCCAGCACGCCCGAAGCCAGCGCCCGATCGAGGCGCGGCAAATCAAGCATTTTGTGGAGAAGTCCTACCAGCGGCGAATTATCGAGCAGGGAGTTGGGCGGTTGCGTACGCCATTGGCGCAGCAGCCAGCCAAACGACAGCAGCGACAACCAACGCGCGCCCGAGCGCAGAACCCCGATGGAATCAGCACGATAAACCTGCTCCACTTCAAGCTCGCGCCAGATGTGCAGCAGGTGGGTGACGCTCTCTTCAAAATTATCAGCCCGACAGGCGAACGCTGTCGCATTAATGGCCCCCGCGGAAGTGCCGCAGACAATTTCAAAGGGACTTTGACGCGCCGGCCATCCGTACTCACTGAGCAGCGAAAAAATGGCTTGCAAAACCCCGACCTGATACGCGGCACGCGCACCGCCACCGGCGAGAAACAAGGCAGTTTTTTTCGACTCAGACATAGCTTTAGAGTAACAGCACACCAGCAGCAAGAACATGGGTTCGAGCTACTGTGGCCTGCTTGTCACAGTGAAAGCGATGACTTACTTTGGTTGCATGCGAATGGCGCCATCCAGACGAATAGTTTCGCCATTCAGCATCGTGTTTTCGATGATGGTTTTCGCCAGATGCGCGTATTCGGCTGGTTTGCCCAGACGCGGAGGGAAAGGCACCATGCGGCCCAGCGCATCCTGAACTTCCTGCGGCATGCCGAGCAACATCGGCGTCTCGAAAATACCCGGCGCAATTGTCATCACCCGCACACCATTGCGCGACAAATCGCGTGCCATCGGCAAGGTCAGGCCGACCACACCGGCTTTGGAAGAACCATAGGCAGCCTGCCCAATTTGTCCGTCATAAGCCGCCACCGACGCGGTGTTAATGATCACACCACGCTCGCCAGCCGCATTGGGTTCATGATTGCTCATCGCCGCAGCGGCGAGGCGCGACATATTGAAGGTGCCAACCAGGTTGATATTGACCACGCGCTGGAACACCTCCAGCGGATGCGCGCCATCTTTGCCAACCGTCTTGACCGCAGGGGCGACGCCGGCGCAATTGATCAGGCCCACCAGCTGACCCATCGATTCCGCCGCCGCGACAACCGCCAGGCCATCGGCTTCTGAAGTGACATCGCACTTGATGAATTTTCCGTTCAGTTCGGCAGCCAGCTTCTCACCGGCTTCGACCTGCACATCGGCGAGCACGACCTTGCCGCCGCCCTCGACAATCATTCGAGCGGTCGCAGCGCCCAGGCCGGACGCGCCACCGGTGATGATGAAAACATTATTTTTGATTTCCATGATTTCTCCGAAAGGAAGGTAATTGGTAAGGCCGAAAAACCGACATGATACCTGCGCAATAAAAAAAGGCAGCCGGAGCTGCCTTTTCCTCTGCAAGAAACTGCGTGTCAGCCGAACAGCCCCTGAGCCGACAGTAGCGGCACGATCAGCAGCGCCACAATGTTAATAATTTTGATCAGCGGATTAACCGCCGGGCCCGCCGTGTCCTTGTAAGGGTCACCGACCGTATCACCCGTCACTGCGGCCTTGTGCGCTTCACTGCCCTTGCCGCCGTGATGACCATCTTCGATGTACTTCTTCGCATTGTCCCAGGCGCCACCACCGGTACACATCGAAATCGCCACGAACAGACCGGTCACGATGGTACCCATCAGCAGACCGCCAAGCGCCTTCGGCCCCAACACCAGACCGACCACAATCGGCACGATCACCGGCAGCAGCGAAGGAATCATCATCTCCTTGATCGCCGAGGCCGTGAGCATGTCCACTGCACGCCCGTACTCCGGCTTGCCGGTGCCCTCCATGATGCCGGGGATCTCGCGGAACTGACGACGCACTTCTTCAACCACCGAACCCGCCGCACGACCCACCGCCTCCATCGCCATCGCACCGAACAGATACGGAATCAGCCCGCCGATGAACAGCCCCACAATCACCATCGGATCCGAGAGATCAAAGGTGATGTCGATACCGCGCTCACGCAAGGTGTGCGTGTAATCGGCAAACAGTACCAGTGCCGCCAGGCCGGCAGAGCCAATGGCATAACCCTTGGTCACCGCTTTAGTGGTGTTACCTACCGCATCAAGTGGATCAGTAATGTCGCGGACGCTGGCCGGCAGGTCGGCCATTTCAGCGATACCACCGGCATTGTCAGTAATCGGGCCATAGGCATCGAGCGCAACGATGATGCCTGCCATCGACAGCATCGCCGTCGCTGCCACGGCAATGCCAAACAGACCTGCGAGCGAATAGGACACCAGAATGCCCGCGCACACAGACAATACAGGCCAAGCAGTGGACTTCATCGAAATACCGATGCCCGCAATGATGTTGGTTGCATGACCTGTGGTGGATGCTTCAGCGATGTGCTTGACTGGCGCAAAGTCCGTACCGGTGTAGTACTCGGTAATCCACACCATGGCAGCCGTCAGTACCAGACCCACCGCGCAGGAACCGAACAAGCCCATCGGTGTCACCACCAGCCCATCGGACATCGTGACAGCTTCGGGGAACAGCATCGTCGTCACGAAATAAAATGCAATCAGTGACAGAATGCCCGAGACGATCAGTCCACGATACAGCGCGGGCATCACGTTCTTCATACCGGGCTTGGCTTTGACGAACATCACACCAATGATGGACGCGATGATGGATACGCCACCGAGGATCAGCGGATAAATGACGGCAGCACCGGAGGCCGAGGTCACCATCAGCGCACCCAGTGCCATGGTAGCAATCAGCGTCACTGCATAGGTCTCGAACAAGTCCGCTGCCATGCCTGCGCAATCACCCACGTTGTCGCCGACATTATCGGCAATCACGGCAGGATTACGCGGGTCATCTTCGGGAATACCGGCTTCGACTTTACCCACCAGATCGGCACCGACGTCAGCACCTTTGGTGAATATGCCACCACCCAAACGCGCAAAGATCGAAATCAGCGAAGAACCAAACGCGAGACCCAGCAGCGGTTTCAGCGTTGCCGAATCTGGATTCTCGAGACCACCGATGAAGTAATAAAACAGCGATACACCGAGCAAGCCCAGGCCGACCACCAGCATGCCGGTGATCGCGCCGCCGCGAAAAGCAACATCGAGTGCCGGACCAATGCCTTCAGTCGCTGCCTGCGCCGTCCGAACATTGGCGCGCACAGAGATATTCATCCCGATGAAACCACAAGCACCCGATAGCACGGCACCGACCACGAAACCTATCGCTGTTGGAATGCCGAGGAAAGCGCCGATCAGTATCGTCAGTACGATACCGACGATCGCGATCGTACGGTACTGACGTGCCAGATAGGCGGCGGCACCCGCCTGAATCGCTGCTGCGATTTCCTGCATTCGGGGATTGCCGGGATCCTTGCCAAGAATCCAGCTCCGGGAAATTAGGCCATAGACCACGGCGATAACGCCGCAAGCCACAGCAAACCACAAGCCTGTTGATGCCATATGTCTCCTCCAAAAGTTCACGACAGTTTTTATAACTTCTTCACTGCCCCGCCTGTTCCGGCAGTTACAGCTTCTTGCTACAAACTTTTTGTCTCGTCTGCATCAACGCTTTGCTAATGCACGACTTACTTCAGGTATTTACGCACACAACACACAACAAACTTTTCCATCCATAAAAAAGCGGACCTGATGTCCGCTTTCAATGATGGGGCTTTACTCAACCAGTGCCGCAAGAGCGCGGTCACGAATTTCTTCCACCGGTCCAATCCCCGATATCTTGCGATAGCGAGGCGCACCGGGCTGCCCGGATTTTGCCCAGTCATTGTAATAACCCACCAACTGCTTGGTTTGTTCGTGATAAACCGACAAGCGCTTTTTGACGGTCTCTTCGCGATCATCATCACGCTGGATCAGCACTTCGCCGGTCACATCGTCCTTGCCTTCGACTTTCGGTGGATTAAATTTGACGTGATAACTGCGACCCGATGCCGGATGGACGCGACGGCCGCTCATACGCTCAATAATGGCCTCATCCGGCACATCGATTTCCAATACGCAGTCAATCGCCACACCCGCATCCTTCATCGCATCCGCTTGCGGAATGGTGCGCGGAAAACCGTCGAACAGATAGCCGTTTGCGCAATCGTTCTGCTTGAGCCGGTCTTTGACAAGACCAATGATGATGTCGTCGGACACCAGACCACCCGCATCCATCACTTTTTTTGCAGCCAGACCCAGAGCCGTGCCTTCTTTCACTGCGGCACGCAACATGTCGCCCGTCGAAATCTGCGGGATATTAAATCGTTCTTTGATATAGGCCGCCTGCGTGCCTTTTCCGGCACCCGGCGCTCCCAGGAGGATGAGACGCATTGTATTTCCTTATGCTTTTTTAATACCTTCGCCGCAATGAGATGCGCCGCTGCGGTCTGGAGTCGTATTGTCTCCCGAATAGCTTGCCCGAAACTTACCACAGAATGATGGAGTTCCGACAATCGGCCCTCGATGCTGCGCTGCTTCAAGCCGGAATGTCTCAGACCGCAAAAAACTGCCGCACCCGTGCCAAATCCTCTGGGGTATCCACACCCCCGAGTGGCGCATCGTTCGTCACGTGGACGGCAATGCGGTAGCCATGCCAGAGTACCCGCAATTGTTCGAGGGCTTCGGCCTGCTCCAATGGTGCGACTGGAAGTTGCGGATAGCGCTGCAGAAAATCCTGACGGTAGGCGTACATGCCGATGTGGCGCAAGGCCTGATAACCCGCGGGCAGTTGTCTTGAATCATTCGCAAACGCATCGCGATGCCAGGGCAAGGGTGCACGAGAAAACATCAGCGCATGTCCGGCCGCATCCAGCACGACCTTCACCACATTCGGATTGAAGACATCGACACTATCCGAGATCGGATGCGCCAGCGTGGCCATGGGCACGTCGCGGGTAATTTGCGCTGCACAGGCATCGATCAGCGCAGGGTCCATCAGCGGCTCATCGCCCTGCACATTGACGACCACGGCATCGTCCGCGAGACCTGCGGCGGCCGCGACTTCAGCAATCCGATCGGTGCCTGAAGGATGATTATCGCGCGTCATCCGCGCCTCAATACCATGGTGCTGACACGCCGTAACCACCGCCGGATGATCGGTCGCGACAATGACTTGCAGCGCGCCAGATTGCATTGCGCGCTCGGCCACGCGGACCACCATGGGTTTACCGCCAAGGTCAGCCAGCGGCTTGTCGGGCAAACGCGTTGATGCCATGCGTGCCGGGATGATGACGGTAAATGTCATGCGACGGCTCGCTTTGAAAAAAACTGCATGACTGGGAAAAACAGGGGTTAGGCTGAGGGGCTGTCAATGACGGCGGCGTTCATGTCGCGCGCGTCCTCGGCCCACATGATTGGAATACCGTCACGAATAGGATAGGCAAGACGATCGGCCTTGCAGATCAGTTCCTGTGCTGCCTTGTCGTACTGCAGCGGGCCTTTGCAGAGAGGGCAGACCAGAATGTCGAGCAGTCGGTTATCCACGCAGTTTCTCCAGGATGTGTTGAGCCAGAGGTCCGGCGATTGTTGCCTCAACCGGCACCGTCCACAGCCGGATGTCTTGAGCGATCCCGGCAATGCGGCTGCATTTTACTGCATCCTTCTCGGTGATCAGAATGATATCGGCCGTGATCGCAGCGAAGGGATTCGAGGAAAAATCGAAATGATCCGGCAGTGCGTGGGTAGATTCCAGCGACAAGCCTTCGGCGCGTAACATGTTGAAAAAACGTTCCGGATGACCAATCCCGGCCACGGCCGCAACACGCTTGCTCTGCAGTGACGACAACTCAACTTGCTGACGACGATCGACCAACGGCTCGGCATAATGACCGCTCAGCCGCATCGCATAGATATCACGGCCCGTCTGCGTTGCACCATTGATTACATAAAAATCGCTCTTGCGTGAAGCCGGCTCGCGCAAAGGCCCTGCGGGCAACAACCAGCCATTGCCATGTCCACGCGTGTCAGACAGCTGAATTTCCAGTGTGCGTCCCAACGCATAGTGCTGCAAGCCATCATCGGAAATAATGATATCCACTTGCGGATGAGCGGCCAGCAGTGCACGCGCTGCCGCCACACGGTCGCGGCCCACAAAGACCGGCACTTCCGATTTCAGCGCAATCAGTAATGGCTCGTCACCTGTCTGCGTCGCTGGCATATCCGTCCGGACTTCAATGACCGCATCGGCGTTACCACCATAACCACGCGAAATCACGCCGGGTGTGTAACCCTCTGCGCGCAAGGCTGACACCAGCCAGATCACCAGCGGCGTCTTGCCTGTGCCGCCCACAAAAACATTGCCGATCACGATCAGCGGCACCGGCGGCGTCCACACCGAAAAAATGCCCAGTCGATAAAAAGCACGCCGGCAAGCAATGATCAGAAAAAAAATCAGCGCCAGCGGCAACAGCAAGCAAGCAAGCAAGCCGCGACCCTGCCATGCCCGTGTGAGCATTGTGTCAAGTGCGCCAGTTCGGGAGCTTGAATTTGCCATCAGCGAGATGTCGATTGCGCAGTAAAGACCAGCTGTGGCAAACCGGCGAGGCGAGCCGCTTCCATCACGCTGACCACCGACTGATGCGTGGCCCGGGCATCGGCCTGAATTTCAACGGTTTGGCTGGCATCGCCCGATGACTGGGTACGCAGTTCGAGCGCCAGCGACTGTGCATCCCCTGCTGCAAGCCGGCGACCATTGAGCGCGAAATGGCCTTCAGCATCAACAGCCACCCGCAGTGATTTCGGCACCTGCGCCGATTCGTTACTGGCGACAGGCAGGCGCACCGACAGCCCGGCCACCCGGCTGAAGGTGGTGCTGATCATCAGAAAAATCAGAATGACCAACAGCACATCGATGAAGGCAATCAGATTGATTTCCGGCTGATCGCGGCGGACCTGTTGACGAAAATTCATGCGCTCAGTCCTGACCCGCTGTGACCTGATCGACGAAGCGCAGTGCCTGCTGCTCCATATCGAGAATCAGGGCGTCGACCTGCGCGTGAAAATGCCGGTGAAACAGCAAAGCCGGCATCGCCACGGCCAGACCAAAACCAGTATTGTACAGGGCGACAGAAATGCCATGCGCTACCTGCAAAGGATCAGTGATGCTGCCCTGCTGCGCACCGAACAATTCGATCATACCGACCACGGTGCCGAACAATCCCATCAGCGGTGCCAGCGTTGCCACTGTGCCCAGCGTGGTGAGGTAGCGTTCCAGGTGGTGAGCGCTCACGCGGCCAGCGTCAGCGATCGCCTCTTTCATCAGATCGCGCGGTGCTTGCCGATGACGCAAACCCGCGGCCAGCACGCGACCCAACGGCGAATTCTGCTCCAGCTGACCGATCACTTCCGCATTCACTCGGCCCGAACGGACCACATCCAGGACTTCCGTCAGCAGTGTCGACGGCAAAACTCGGGAGCGGCGCAAGTACAATACGCGCTCAATAATGACGGTGACGGCAACGACAGAAGCGGCGAGCAGAAACCAGATCGGCCAGCCAGCGGCCTGAATCAGCGCAAACAAGATACGGTCTCCCGGAGTGATTTACAAATTTGCCGCAGACTGTATCCGCTTCACCGGACACGGGCAAGCTGAGAGGCACGCAGAAAGCAGCAAAGCCCGGGCGGACGCGGCAAAAGTACGACCTGCGTTCTCGTTCTGTGCGTTTTTGCGCAACAAGTTTTTATCGAAGCACTTGTACACATAGTCTGTGGAAAACTTTGTGGGTAATGTGAGTTAATGGAAGTGAAGTCCTTGATTCAAAAGATTTTTTTAGCTGTGCCCGAAAATCGCGCAGCTCATTTTATTCACAAGAGCTGTGGCTGACACCAAAAACGTTGGCCAAATCCGGCTTCGGTAGATGCGTTTTACCGGACCGGAAAGCCAGAAGGACAAACTGACGTGAACGATTCTTTTGTGTCCAATATGACCACGATGCCCGACCCGACCCCTGCCGTGATGACGGTCTCTCAGCTCAACCAAACCGTGGGTCGCCTGCTGGAGCGCAGCTTTCCGCTGACCTGGGTCGCTGGAGAACTCTCGAATGTGACCCGCGCCGCGTCCGGGCATTGGTATTTCACGCTCAAGGACGCCGGCGCTCAGGTGCGCGCCGTAATGTTTCGGGGACGGACGCAGTACGTCGACTTCAGTCCGCGCGAAGGTGACAAGGTCGAAGTACGCGCAACCGTGGGCCTGTATGCAGCGCGAGGCGATTTTCAGCTGAATGTCGAAAATATGCGTCGCGCCGGCGTCGGCAATTTATACGAAGCCTTTCTGCGGCTGAAATCCAAACTGGCAGCCGAAGGCCTGTTCGACCAGGAACGCAAACGGGCGCTCCCTGTATTCCCGCGCACCATCGGTGTGGTGACCAGTCCCCAGGCAGCGGCGCTGCGCGACATTCTGACTGCATTGCGACGCCGGGTGCCACACATTCAGATCGTGCTGTATCCAACCGCAGTCCAGGGCGACGGCTCTGCCGAAAAAATCGCAGCGGCGATTCAGGCAGCCTCCGATCGCTCCGAATGTGATCTGCTGCTGGTCTGCCGGGGCGGTGGCAGTCTTGAAGATTTGTGGTCCTTCAATGACGAACGCGTGGCCCGCGCAATCTTCTATTGCGCAGTCCCGGTCATATCAGGCGTCGGGCACGAAACCGATGTCACTATCGCCGATTTCGTCGCGGACCTGCGCGCGCCCACGCCCACAGCGGCAGCGGAATTGGCCGCCACCCCCTGGGCAGACTGGTTCGAAGCGGTCGGCCAGCACGCCGATAATCTGACTGATGCCTTGCGTCGACAGCTGGACGGCCGGACACAGACGCTGGACTGGCTCGCACACCGCTTGCAAAGTCCGGCCGCTGCGATTCGTCACCAGAAGCTGCGACTATCAACCCTGCAAAACCGGCTTCAGCATGCCACCAGCACGCCGCTGACAGCGGCTCGCTTCCGGCTCGACAAAGCACGGCAGCGACTGACCCATGCGCTGCCGGATACGCGCATTGCACGCACCCGCCTGGGTGCTCGTGCGAGCCAGTTGTCGGCCGCCTTTGCGACCCGGTTCAGCACGCAACGCCACGCCATCGGTGCACTACACGGCAAGCTCGAGCTGCTGGCACCGCAACGGACACTCGAGCGTGGCTACGCAATCGTGCAGGACGATCAAGGCCAGATCATTCGCAGCGTCAGCCAAATCAAGGCGCCGCAGCAGCTCGCGCTCACGGTCGCTGAAGGCAGCGCCCGTCTTGATATCAGCCGTATTGATCCGGACCCGACTTGAGCCGCCTCACCCAGCCATTGCCGGGTCTCATCAGTGATGAACGGTTAGGCTATACTTCGGCCAGTTTTACAAAAGTGCAACGCGACGCGCGCACAACCCTGAATAACAAAGCGTCGAACTGAATTTTTTTGGAGGATTTATGGCTGCAATTTTGCAATCGCTCGGACGCACCGTCATCGCTGGGATCGTACTCCTGATCCTGCTGGTCATTATCGCCAGCAGCGTCGCGGGCGTAGGTCCGCAATTTGGCCACGCATGGGGCGCATTTGTGATGCGTTGGCTGCATGTGGTCTCAGGTGTCATGTGGATCGGTTTGCTCTGGTATTTCAACTTCGTGCAAATCCCATCCATGCCCAAAATTCCCGATGAGCAGAAACCCGCCATCGGCAAAGTCATCGCACCGACCGCCCTGTTCTGGTTCCGCTGGGCTGCATTGGCCACCGTCATCACCGGCGTGCTGGTGGCATGGATGAATGGCTACCTGGTCGCTGCACTGGGTCTGCAGTTAGGGTTTCATGCGATCGGTATTGGCATGTGGATCGCGCTGGTCATGGCCTTCAATGTCTGGTTCATCATCTGGCCGAATCAGAAAAAGGCCCTGGGTATCGTGACCGTGGAGCCGGAACAGAAAGCCGCCGCAGCGCGTCTGGCGATGCTGACTTCTCGCGCCAACACCCTGCTGTCAATCCCGATGCTTTACATGATGGTAGCGCAGCAGAACGGCGGACTGTAAGCACAGCCCACGATCTGACGGCAGCAAACAAAAATCCCGCGACAGTCTCTGTCGCGGGATTTTTTATTGGCCGTTATGAAACGCGTTGTTTCAACGCTTTCCTAGAGCGCATTCAGCGGTATCTTCAGGTAAGACACGCCATTGGATTCCGATGGCGGCAGATGGCCTGCACGAATATTGACCTGCACTGACGGCAAGATCAGCACCGGCATCTCAAGTGTCGCATCACGCTTAGAACGCATCTCGACAAACTGTGTCTCACCGATACCGTCGTGCACATGGATGTTCTTTCTGCGCTGTTCGCCGACCGTGGTTTCAAAAGTCACCGGACGATCATTCGGCGGATAGTCGTGACACATGAACAACCGGGTTTCATCCGGAAGACTCAGGATTTTCCTCACCGACGCATACAGTGTCTTCGCATCGCCCCCCGGGAAATCGCAACGTGCCGTGCCCACATCGGGCATGAACATCGTGTCACCCACGAACACGGCATCACCGATCTGATAAGCAACGCAAGCGGGGGTATGACCCGGTACAAACATCGTGCTGACAAACAAGGCGCCGAAGCTAACGGTTTCACCTTCCTTTAGCAGATGATCAAACTGCGAACCATCGGTCGCGAATTCCGGCTCAAGATTGAAGACACCTTTGAATACCTGCTGCACCTTGCTGATGTGGTCCCCAATGGCGATCTTGCCACCCAAATGCTGCTGCAGATACGGCGCCGCGGTCAGATGATCGGCATGCGCGTGCGTTTCAAGTATCCATGTAAGCTTTAGCTGCTTTTCACGCACGAAGGCAATCACCTTGTCCGCTGAATTTGTCCGGGTGCGACCCGATTTCGGGTCATAGTCGAGGACCGAGTCGATCACGGCGCACTCCGAACCCTCTTTCTCATACACCACGTAAGTTACGGTCCATGTCGCCGGATCAAAGATGCCATGTACTTGGGGTTTGATCGCGTTGCTAGTCATGCCGGGACTCCACATTTAATTGACGTAAATATATTATATTGATTTACATTTTATTTATAAATATAATGTAAACTCTTTAACTAAACACAACTGGCCCCTGCCGACCACATCCGGCATGAACCCAAACGCCCTGAGGATGAACTATGTCAGTCCCCATCACGCGTCACACCGACAAATTCAGTACCGCCCCACAACTCGGCCCTGAGGATATGGCTGAAGTTGCTGGTCTCGGATTCAAGACAGTCATTAACAACCGCCCCGATGGCGAGGCGGGCCTGTCACAAGCCAGCAGCGCAGAGATAGCGAAGGCCGCTGAAGCGGTCGGTCTCAATTATGTCCATTTACCGGTCATCAGCGGTCAGATCACGGAAGGGCAGGCACGCCAGTTTGCCGAGGCACTCGCGCTCAGGCCTGGCCCCGTGCTCGCCTTTTGCCGCAGCGGTGCACGCTCGCAGAACCTCTATCGCATGGCCCGTGGTCAGAGCAGCGCCCCCACGTCTGCGCCCGGCAGCGCGGCCAGTGCCTGCAACTGGAGCGACACACAGGACATTCTGATCGTGGGTGGCGGCAGTGCCGGCATAGGACTGGCAGCCAGCCTGAAAAAACGGCAACCCAATCTGCAAATCGCCATTATCGAACCCAGCGACAAGCATTACTATCAACCGTCCTGGACGCTGGTGGGTGCGGGGGAATTCAATCTTCAAGACAGCGTGCGCGAGATGTCCTCAGTCATTCCTGCCGGTGTGACCTGGATACGCGCCGCCGTGACAGGTTTTGACCCAGAGCGCAAACAAGTAAGCATTGATAAAGGCAACCCCGTCACTTATCAGAATCTGGTGGTCGCGCCCGGACTGAAGCTCAACTGGCAAGCCATTGCTGGCCTGGAGGACACGCTTGGCAAAAACGGCGTCACCTCGAACTATCGTTTCGATCTTGCACCCTACACTTGGGAATTGGTCAGACAAATGACCTCCGGTACCGCGCTGTTCACTCAGCCCCCCATGCCAATCAAGTGCGCCGGCGCACCGCAGAAAGCGATGTATCTGTCTTGTTCCGACTGGGAACAGCGAGGCGTACTGAAAAACATCAACGTCAACTTTCACAACGCTGGCGCCGTACTGTTCGGCGTTACCGACTTTGTGCCACCGCTGATGGCTTATGTGAAACGCTACGACGCGCATCTGCATTTCAGCTCGACACTGGTCGCCGTGGATGGGCCGTCGAAAAAAGCATGGTTCGATGAAAAAGATGCCAGCGGCAATGTGTCACGGGTCGAGAAATCCTTCGATATGCTACACGTGGTGCCACCGCAGACGGCGCCCGATGTCGTGCGTGAAAGCCGATTGGCGAATGCCGACGGTTGGGTCGATGTCAATCAGGTCACACTGCAGCATGTGCGCTATTCTGATGTTTTCAGTCTCGGCGATGCATGCTCCTCACCCAATGCGAAAACTGCGGCTGCGGTACGAAAACAAATCGTCGTGGTCGCTGAAAATCTTCTCGCTGTTCGAAGCGGTCGCGCTCTGCCAACGAAGTACGATGGCTACGGTTCCTGTCCTTTGACGGTGGAGAAAGGCCGCATCGTTCTGGCCGAATTCGGTTTCGGCGGTAAACTGCTGCCGACCTTCCCTCTGGATCCGACGGTACCTCGCTTGTCCTCCTGGATCCTTAAAAAAAATATCCTGCCCTGGGTGTACTGGAACCTGATGCTCAAAGGGCATGAATGGCTAGCACGCCCTCAAACAGATTAATCGTAATGACACAATTACCGAACTGGCTGCGCCAATATCAACGCCCCTGGCTGTCCGGCGATCTGACTGCGGGTCTGATCCTGCTGGTCGCCGGCGTTCTGCGTCTCGGTTTTCTCGCCTACTTTCTCAGTCACCCCGTCATCAGCGGCTTCATTTCGGGTTCAGCGATTTTGATCGCGATGGGTCAACTCAAATACCTGCTTGGCATTTCTCTCCCCGGGGGCAGCGTCATCGCCATCGTGAGCGGACTGTTCGACCAAATTTCATCCGTCAATGGCAATACGGCCCTCATCGGTATCGCCGCATTGATTTTTTTGTTTTTTTCCCCGCTCACGACTCGCACCATTACTGAAATCACTGGGCGTACCTGCGAAACTGTCTGAGCTTCTCACCAAACTCGCCCCGATGGCAGTCGTCATCGTATCATCTACCATCGTTGCCACCACGGGCCTTGATCAAAGTGCGCAGGTGGCCGTCGTCGGCAGTGTCCCGTCCGGTCTGCCCGCTATCGCTCTGCCATCAATCGACTGGCAGCAGACTAGGGCTTTGTGACTACCTGCACTGCTGATTTCGCTGGTCGGATTCGTTGAAAGCGTATCGGTCGCTCAATCACTTGCCATGAAGCGCGGACAACGCATTGCACCCGACCGCGAACTACTGGGCATTGGCGCCGCCAATATCGCCAGTGCCTTGTCGGGCGGCTACCCGGTCACCGGTGGTTTCGCGCGATCGGTGGTTAATTTTTCCGCCGGTGCGAACACGCCCGCAGCTGGTGTCATTTCGGCAGTGCTCATGGCGATCGTCATTTGGTGAGGTCATGCAGGATCGGATTTTCCTCAGTACCCACGCCGCTTTTGTCGCGTATGCACCTCAGATAACTTCTACGAATTAAGAGGCTCCAAGTTCTCTCTCCGGTATAGTCAGGTGCAGGCCGATCGATATTAATTAAGTATTAATTAAATATTAATCCGATCGGACCCAACTCCTGCAGTTCAAGACCTACTCGGACAGTTTTAATGGCACCGAAAAATAAACCCAAAGCCCTCGCGGCCACGGTCAGTAATCCGCTGAGCAAACTCATGACCGTGTCCTGGCGAGATCTACTCGTCCTGCTGATCCCGGGTCTGCTGCTCACCGTTGGCATCGGCTGGTTCAGCGTCACCATGATCCGCCCCGCACCCCCCGATACGCTCGTTATCGCCGGCGGCCAGGAGGGCAGCAGTTTTGAGAGCAACGCGAAGAAATATGCTGAACTGATTTCGCGCCATGGCATCAAGGTAAAAATTGTCACCACAGACGGTTCAGAAGAAAACCTCGATCTTCTGCAAAAAGAAAATGGCCATATCGATGTCGGCTTCGTTCAGGCTGGACTGGTGGATGAAGATGAAACCCAAGGCATCATGTCACTGGGCACGATGTACGTGCAGCCTTTCATGGTCTTCTACCGGGGTCGTCGTGATATCGATCACTTGACTGAACTCAAGGGCATGAGAATCGCCATTGGCCCCGAGGGCAGCGGCACCAACACCTTGTCCCACAAGCTGCTCGCGGAAAACAGCATGACAAGCGCCGATGCCCGACTACTGGAAATTGATGGTGATGATGCCGTCGACGCATTCAAGAAAAAGAAAATCGATGCGATTTTCACCAGTAGTGAACTGACGCGCACGCAGACCATGACTGAATTGATGAGCTTGCCCGGTGTGCATCTGATGAGCTTTCTGCAAGCTGACGGCTACCTGCGCCAAGTGCCCTATTTGTCGCGTCTGGTCGCCCCCAAAGGAAGCTTTGATCTCGGCATGGATATGCCGAAACAGGATGTACAGCTGATCGGCACACCTGTGGAACTGATTGCGCGTACCAGCCTCCATCCCGCTATTTCGGATTTGCTGCTGGAAGCGGCGCACGCAGTCCACGGTAAACCGAGCATGTTTCGCAAACCGAAAGAATTTCCCGAGGCGACAGAGTACGTGATTCCGCTCAGCGAAGAAGCACGCCGCTACTACACGTCCGGATCGCCGCTGCAGTATCGCCGCCTGCCCTTCTGGCTGGCCAGTCTGGTCGACAGGATTCTGATCGTACTGGTGCCGTCACTGATCGTACTGGTGCCCTTGTCGCGCGCGATTCCGCCACTGTACCGGTGGCGGATACGTTCAAGGATTTATCGCTGGTACGGCATACTGATCAAGATTGAGCGCGAGATGCAGCGTACCCCGACAGCCGAAGGCCTTGAGGACCTTCATCAGCGCCTCACGGAAGTGGAGAGTTCGGTCGACAATCTGCATCTGCCGATTGCATTCTCCGACCAGCTGTATGTACTGCGCGAGCACATCAATCTGGTGCGGCAACGTTTTGATTCAATGCGCGCCGCGTAACAACCCGTTTCAGAAAAACGCCTGCAAGCCCGTTTGCGCCCTGCCGAGGATCAGCGCGTGAACGTCATGCGTGCCCTCGTAGGTATTGACGACCTCAAGATTGACCAGATGGCGAATCACGCCGTATTCGTCGCTGATGCCATTGCCGCCCAACATATCGCGGGCAGTGCGCGCAATGTCCAGCGCTTTGCCGCCGGAATTGCGCTTGAGAATTGAGGTGATTTCGACCGCCGCCGTACCCTCGTCTTTCATGCGTCCGAGACGCAGGCAACTCTGCAGGCCCAACGTGATTTCGGTCTGCATATCGGCCAGTTTTTTCTGCACCAGTTGTGTCGCCGCCAGCGGACGACCAAACTGGTGTCGGTCGAGCGTGTACTGACGTGCGGTATGCCAGCAGAATTCTGCGGCGCCCAGTGCACCCCAGGCGATGCCATAGCGCGCCGAATTCAGGCAGGTGAACGGACCTTTGAGGCCACGCACATTGGGCAGCATGTTTTCTTCAGGGACAAACACATTGTCCATCACCACCTCACCCGTGGTAGATGCGCGCATGCCGACCTTGCCCTGAATCTTCGGTGCGCTCAAACCCTTCCAGCCCTTTTCCAGAACGAAGCCACGGATCTCGCCGTCATCATCCTTGGCCCAAATCACAAACACATCCGCCAACGGACTGTTGGTGATCCACATCTTGGCGCCACTCAGTACGTAACCTCCGTCCACTTTCCGTGCACGCGTTTCCATACTGCCTGGATCAGATCCATGATTCGGCTCGGTCAGACCAAAACAGCCTATCCACTCACCCGAAGCGAGTTTGGGTAAATATTTCTGCTTTTGCGCTTCACTGCCAAATTCGAAAATCGGCACCATCACCAGCGAGCTCTGCACGCTCATGATCGAGCGAAAACCGGAATCAACCCGCTCGATCTCGCGCGCAATCAATCCGTAGCTGACATAGTTGAGGCCCGCACCGCCATACTCGGCCGGAATGGTCGGGCCAAACAAACCAAGCTCGCCCATTTCGCGAAAAATGATCGGATCGGTTTTTTCGTGGCGAAACGCTTCCAGCACGCGCGGCATCAGCTTTTCCTGCGCATACGCGGCGGCAGCATCCCTGACCATGCGCTCATCCTGCGTGAGCTGCTGATCCAGCAACAGGGGATCATCCCAGTGAAATTTCGCGTTACTCATTGGCTTTAGCCTTTCAGGAATCAGATGGCGAACTTGTCAGCGGAGCGCTATCGCAAACGTGCGACCAGCTCTCCGATGATGCCGCGCCGGAAAGCCAGCACACAAATCACAAAAATCAGACCAGTCACCATGGTCACGGATTCACCAATCGTATTGAACCATTCAATTTGCGTGATGGACGCCAGCCAGGTACCCACATCACCCAGTTTGTTTTCCAGCGCAATGATGATGATCGCGCCCAGTACCGGACCAAACAAGGTACCCATCCCACCGACCAGCGTCATCAGCACCACCAGGCCCGACATGGACCAGTGCACATCAGTCAGAGTGCCAAAACCCAATACCAGCGCCTTGGTCGACCCTGCCAGACCAGCGAGCGCGGCAGAAAGAACAAACGCCAGCAGCTTGTAGCGGTCAACGTCATAACCAAGCGAGACAGCACGCGGCTCGTTCTCCCGCACCGCCTTGAGCACCTGACCAAACGGCGAATGAATGATGCGCACCACCAGCAGAAACGAAGCCACCACGATCCCGAGTACCACGTAATACATGGTCAGATCATTTTTCAGATCAATGGTACCCAGCAGCGTGCCGCGTGGTATCGATTGCAGTCCGTCTTCACCACCCGTGAAGGGCGCCTGCAGGAACACAAAAAACAGCATCTGCGACAGCGCCATCGTGATCATCGTGAAGTAAATGCCCTGACGACGAATCGCGAGCTTGCCCATCACCAGACCCACGATGGCAGCAAACGCGACGCCGAGCAGAATACCCAACTCGGTTGGCACGCCCCAGACTTTCAGCGCATGACCGGCGATGTACGACGCGCCACCAAAGAACGCTGCATGACCGAAGGACAGCAAACCAGTAAAACCGATGAGCAGATTGAATGCACAAGCAAACAGTGCAAAGCACAGGATCTTCATCAGCAGCACGGGATACATCACAAAAGGCGCTACCAGTGCTATCAGCAGTACCGCGGCATAACCGAGTTTTTTCAACATCGCAGCGACTCCTTATTTTTCGCGGCCGAACAGGCCAGCCGGGCGAATCAGCAACACAATCGCCATGATGATGAATACAACCGTCGATGACAGCTCTGGATAAAACACTTTAGTGAAGCCTTCGATGATGCCCAAACCCAGACCCGTAACGATGGATCCCAGAATCGACCCCATGCCACCGATCACGACAACAGCAAACACCACAATGATCAAATTGGATCCCATCAGCGGCGAGACTTGCAAGATCGGTGCCGCGAGCACACCGGCAAAACCGGCCAGCGCGACACCAAAACCGTAGGTCAGTGTCACCATCAGCGGCACATTCACGCCGAAAGCTTCGACCATTTTCGGATTTTCAGTGCCGGCACGCAGATACGCACCCAGACGGGTTTTTTCAATTACGAACCAGGTGGCCAGACAGACGATGAGCGATGCCAGCACAACCCAGGCACGATAATTCGGCAAATTCATAAAACCCAGATCAGTCGATCCCGCCAGCAATGCCGGGACGCTATAGGGCAGCCCCGACACCCCATAGAACGAGCGGAATATGCCTTCAAGCATCAGCGTGATGCCGAAGGTCAGCAGCAGACCATAGAGATGATCGAGTCGATACAACCACCGCAGCATGGTCTTTTCGATGATGATGCCAAACACACCCACCAGCAAGGGTGCCAAGATCAGCATCGCCCAGTAATTGATGCCGAAATACTGCAGACCCATCCATGCAAAAAAAGCGCCCATCATGTAGAGCGCGCCATGAGCGAAATTAATCACATTCAACAGACCGAAAATCACGGCCAGGCCGAGCGACAACATCGCATAAAACGAGCCATTGACCAGTCCCAGTAATAACTGGCCAAGCAAGGCTGATGTAGATATGCCAAAAATTTCCATCCTAGACTCCCAGCAGCTCGTTGAGCACGTTCATTTTCGATGCCAGTTCGGGGGCAGCAAACTGCTCCACGATCTGGCCGTGCTCCATCACATAAAAACGATCCGCCAGCGGCGCTGCGAAACGGAAATTCTGCTCAACCATCACAATGGTGTAGCCCTGGTTTTTCAGCATAAGGATCATCTTCGCCAGTGCCTGTACGATGACCGGCGCGAGACCTTCGGAGATTTCATCCAGCAGCAAGAGCTTGGCGCCGGTGCGCAGAATACGCGCGACCGCCAGCATCTGCTGTTCGCCACCCGACAGCCGCGTGCCCTGACTGTGCCGGCGTTCGGCCAGGTTGGGGAACATCTGATAAATCTCGTCGACCGACATGCCACCTTCTTTGAGCGTCGGCGGCAGCATCAGATTTTCTTCGGCAGAGAGCGAAGAAAAAATCGCCCGCTCTTCGGGGCAATAGCCCACCCCCAGATGCGCAATCCGGTGCGTCGGCATCGCGATGGTTTCCTGACCATTGATTTTGATCGACCCCTCGCGCCGGCCGGTCAGACCCATCATGGCGCGCAATGTGGTGGTGCGGCCCGCACCATTACGACCCAGGAGCGTCACCACCTCGCCTTGTGCGATCGATAAATTCACATCATGCAGAATATGTGATTCGCCGTACCAAGCCTGCAGCCTGCTGATTTCCAGTGCCAGCGTCATCAGTGCGCTCCTTCCAATGGCGCCGCGCTGCCCATATAGGCCTCCAGCACTTGCGGATTTTGTGACACGGTCTGGTAATCACCTTCCGCGAGAATCGCGCCGCGTTGCAAGACCGAGATGCGATCGCAGATACCCGCGACCACACTCATATTGTGTTCCACCATAAGCACCGTTCGACCCTTCGATACTTTCTTGATCAGCTCAGTCACCCGACGCACATCTTCATGCCCCATGCCCTGCGTGGGCTCATCGAGCAGCATCAATTCCGGTTCCATGGCCAGCGTGGTGGCGATCTCGAGCGCGCGCTTGCGACCATAAGGCAGATCCACCGTCACACTGTGCGCAAATTCGGACAGCCCGACTTCCTCGAGCAGCGTCATCGCCCGCTCATTAAGCTGCGTGAGTGTCGCTTCGCTTTTCCAGAAGTGGAAAGAAGTACCCAGATTGCGCTGCAAACCAATGCGAACGTTTTCAAGCACCGTCAGGTGCGGAAACACCGCCGAGATCTGGAACGAGCGAATGATGCCCATACGAGCGATCTGCGCCGGCTGCAGCATCGTAATGTCGCGACCGTTAAATAAAATCTGACCCGAGCTGGGCACCAGAAATTTGGTCAGCAGATTGAAACAGGTGGTTTTACCTGCACCGTTGGGCCCGATCAGCGCATGGATGTGCCCGCGTTGTACCTGCAGGTTGACCTGATTCACTGCAACGAAGCCTTTGAACTCGCGCGTCAGCTCGCGCGTTTCCAGAATGATGTCTGCCATGGTCAGTTTCTTTCAGGGACGCAGATTTTTAATCGCATGCTTGGCCAGACTCCAGCGATGCGTCTCGTTCGGTCCGTCATACACGCGGAAGGAACGCGCATCGGCAAAAATGCGCGCAACGATGGTTTCATGCGTCATGCCGCTGCCACCGAGAATTTGCGCGCTGCGATCAATCACACGCCAGATAGCTTCGGAAGAAATCACTTTCGCGGCGCTGGACTCGCGCGTACCCAGATGCCCCTGATCGAGCACCCAGGCACAATGCCAGACGGCCAGACGCGTGCAATGCATGTCCATCTCGTTATCGGCCAGCATGAAGCCTACGCCCTCATGCTGACCCAGTGTTTTGCCAAACGCCTGCCGCGTAGCTGCATAGCGCAGCGCTACCTCATGTGCGCGCCGTGCTGCGCCCAGCCAGCGCATGCAGTGCGTCAGCCGCGCCGGCGACAGCCGCACTTGCGCGTACTTGAATCCCTCGCCCAGCGCGCCCAGTACATTTTCGACTGGCACCCGCAGATTCTCGAAACGCACCACGCCATGACCACCGACGAAACAGGAATCGAGCGCATCCATCTGGCGCTCCACCGTGATACCCGGCGCATCCATGTCCGACAAGAACATGGTGGCGCTGCCATCCTCGAGCTTGGCCATAATGATCGCAAACGAGGCACCGGTAGCCCCTGTAATCAGCCACTTCAGACCATTAATCACATAGTGGTCGCCATCGCGGACCGCCATGGTCTGCAGCATCGAAGGATCCGCGCCCGAGCCCGGCGGCGGTTCGGTCATGCAAAAGCACGAACGAATACGACCTTCGGCCAACGGACGCAACCAGCGCTCTTTTTGCGCGGGTGTGCAGATGACTTCCATCATGTGCATGTTGCCCTCGTCCGGGGCGAAGATATTCATCGCTACCGGACCCAGCGGCGAGTAGCCGGATTCCTCAAAAACGATGGCCTTGCCGACATGATCCAGACCCAAACCACCGAATTCTTTCGACACGTGAGGAGACAGCAAACCCGCTTTGCGGGCTTTGGCCACCAGTTCGAGGCGCAGTTCGTCTGTGGGACCGTGCGGCGTGCAGCGCGGGTCCTTTTCCATGGGAATGACTTGCTCTTCGATGAAAAGGCGTGTGCGCTGCTGCAACTCGGCGTGCTCTGCCGAGAGATTGAAATCCATGCTGTCCCTCTCCCTGTAAAACGCTTGTTCTTTTATTAAGACTGCCGGCGATCAGACTGCTTCACACGACAACGCAACAACTTATTCTATTTCCGAAAAAAAACAAAATGAATTATTTGATTGCAAACAAGACCTTGCGATCAGAGCGCCAAATAAGGCGGCACAGCGGGACTTTCGAAAGTCAGGCTACAATCAGAGCTAAGCATTGCATTTTGACCAACGCCTCAACCAACGGATCATTTCATGTTGTCCCTGTTCGGAGACATCAGCAATATCATCAGCCTTGCTGTCACCCCGGCCTTTTTGATGCTGGCCGTGATGATGCAGTTGCGCGTCCTCAATAACCGGCTTGAACGGATCAGCGACCGCCGCGAAGTGCTGGAGCAGCGTCTGTCCACAGGCCACCGCTTGCGCACCGTCCTGATGCATGAGCTGAGCGTGCTGCGCCGCCGAGCAAGCGCTATTCACCGCGCACTCGGCATTTCGACCAGCTGCATGATCCTCATCTTCTCCGTCGTTGTGACGCTCTTTATTGACCACGCGCTGCGCCTGAAACTGGACTCCCTGATTGCCTTCCTGTTCGTATTTGCAATGCTGCTGCTGATTGTCAGCTTCAGTCTGCTGTTGCACGAAATTTTTCTCGGCTCGCACTCACTGCCATCAACGGCACTGCATCGTGCCGGACAGGCTAACGGACAAGGCTAGTCGCTGCTCGCGATAGCCCCGTGCGAGCTACCAAAAGCGCTCGCTCATTTCCCCGATCCCCAACTCTTGCAAGATACTGTTCAGCCGTCGCGACGCCCGTTCGCGCGGCACATCTTTGTAGCTTGCAACGATCAGTTCGTTTTTCATTGAGTGCTCCCAGCCGACCAGCTCGGTCACATTCACCTGATAGCCATGCGCCTCCAGCTGCAGACAACGCAACACATTCGTCAGATGACTTCCGAATTCGCGGGTGTGGATAGGATGACGCCAGATCTCCGTCAACACATCGCGCGCCAGCGAAGCGCCTTTCAGTTTGCGCAGCGTCGCCGCCACCTCAGCCTGACAGCAAGGCACCAGCACGATGAAGTGCGCTTTTTTCTTCAGTGCAAACGTAATTGCATCATCGGTCGCCGTATCACAGGCATGCAATGCCGTCACGATATCGACCGTATCGGGCAAGAAAGGCGAGGTGGTGGACTCGGCGACCGACAAATGCAGAAAGTCCATGCGGTCAAATCCCAGCCGGGCGGCCAGTTCACGTGAACGCTCCACCAGTTCAGCGCGCGTTTCAATGCTGTAAACCCGTGACGCATCATCAATGCTCTTCAAAAACAGATCGTAAAGAATGAAGCCCAGATATGATTTTCCTGCGCCATGATCCACCAGCGACAGCGCACGCTCCCCCGCGCGCAACTGATCCAGCAGCGGCTCAATAAACTGACACAGGTGGTTCACCTGCTTGAGCTTGCGGCGACTGTCCTGATTCATTTTTCCGTCGCGCGTCAGGATATGCAATGCCTTGAGCAATTCGACGGATTGTCCGGGTCGTATTTCTGTTTCAGCCATGGGAAATGTGAAAGTGCGTTCAGCCCACATGGTAACTCACACACGGTGCCGGAATTTTCTCTCTGACCGGTAGTTATTACCCACGCCCCTTACCCTGCCAGCGATTCCCAGCCGAAAACCACAGTCAACATCAGACCTGCGGGCGCGGGCATGTTCAGTGCTTGGAAACCGATCTCGCCAATTCAAGGCGATTCTGACCAACCCACAGACTGCGACGAAAGAGCCCGGCAGCAAGCGATTTCCGTTCTGTTGCCAGCTCTAACCCATCAACGCAGCAGCATGAACTCCAGGGAGTATTTCTCAACCAGAGGACGACTCATGAAAGCTTTTTCCTTCCGAACGTTCACCCCATGGTGGCTGGCCCTGCTCTCACTGCTGGTCCTGGCGGGCTGCGGCAGTGACGATAATCCGATCAGCCCGACCACCTCTCAAGTAAGTCAGGTCAATTCCGTTAATAGCCTGGTTCCTCAAAATGTATTTTCCGGTACGCTCACCGGCACAGAGCAAGTCCCCAGCGTGACCAGCAATGGCAGCGGCACGGGCATCGTCAGCGTGGATCCTGCCACGAATCAAATGAAAGCCACGATCGTTACTGCAGATATCACTGGCACACAGGCACACATCCATCTCGGCGCAAGCGGTATCGTGGGCCCCGTCGTGTTCCCGATGACCGAAAGCGAAGCTGGCAGCGGTGTCTGGACCACCACGGTTACGCTGACGTCAGATCAGCTCAATCAGCTCAAGACCGGCAATTACTACTTCAATGTGCACACTACGGCCTTCCCGGAAGGCGAAATACGAGGACAGATCCTGGCACAGCTACCGCAGAGCGGATCGCCCATCAACACCACGAGTAGCACGAATACCGGAACATCTACCGGCATGAGCAGTGCCGGTTCAAGTGGCGTGCCCGGCACACAGGCCTCAGATACAGCAACGAATGGTGGCAGTCCCAGCGCGTCGTCGTCAGGCGCGTCAACGACCGGCACTGCAGCAACGGTCACAGCTGCGACTAATCGTGCCGTGTTCTATACCAACGTGCTGTCGGGTTCACTGGTCGTGCCGCCAAACGCCAGCACGGCCTCGGCAGCAGGTATTGCTGCATATCGTCCAAATAACGGTACGCTGACTGCTGTCATTGTGTCGACAGGCCTGACTACGACTGCTGCCAACATTCGGCAGGCAGCCGCGGGCACCACCGGGCCCATCGTTGGCAGCTTCACTGAAACCTCGGCAGGGTCAGGTATCTGGGTACTGCGCGCGACGCTGAACGCCACTCAGGCGGAAGCACTGAACAACGGTGCGATGTACTACGAGCTACTCTCAACTGCGTTCCCCGAAGGTGAACTGCGTGGCCAGGTCGCCAGAACACCGGGCACCACCACGCCGGCAATCCCGGCCACCGCTGCAACACCGGCTGCACCGGGAACACCCACAACGCAGGCCACACCGTCTACCGGCACGACATCAACAACCCCGACAACACTGCCTACCGGCACGACACCAATAACCCAGACAACACCGCCTACCGGTACGACACTATCAACCACCGAGCCCACCACCATAACAGCCACCACACCTGCAACCA
>CAZXDB010000016.1:0-10968 GCA_964639465.1 uncultured Bifidobacterium sp.
ACCGCATAATTTGTATTATGTAAAATATGATGGTGGCCCAAACTGCGGGCAATGGAACTTGACTCAATAACACCTGACACCGCTTGTCAGTCCAATCGTCAGGCCATCCGGTTGGTGCTCATCAGCCTGATGAGCACCGCAGTCTGCCCGTGTCGGACAACCCAACAGACTGGATTATTTTATCGACAGTGTTGTGCCAACACTGCCCGATTTTTTAGGCAGGGTCAGCGACAAAACGCCGTTGTCGTAGCTTGCCTCGGCCACTTTGTCATCGATATCCTGCGGCAGGCTGAAACGCCGGAATTGTTGGCCTGCAAATCGCTCACGCCGGACCAGCTTTCCCGCCTGTTTTTCTTCCACTTCGCTCGCTGACTGCGCCTCTATTGTGACCAGATTGCCGTCAATAGCGACCTTGATGTCTTCCTTCTTGATGCCAGGCATATCTGCCTTGACCAAAAAACTCTGATCGGTTTCCTCGACATCCAGCCGTATGCCGGCTTCAGCTTCAAAGCCGTCAGTGAATCCGCCATCTTGATAACATCATCTTTGCCAAAACTTTGCGGCGCGGAATATTTATTTTCCTTGGCCACATCGGCGCTAGGCGATCGAGGTGATCGGGGAGATTTTTGCAGATTGTTTTGCGAATCAGGCAGAGCAAGTCGAGGTATGGGTTTGAATCCCCTAGGCGATGCAGGCAGTCGGGGTACATCGATTTTTTTTATGTCTTCCGAGACGATATTTGATTTTTCCTCCGAAAGCTTGGAAATGAGGACAGGTACCTTTGATTTTTTTTCCGAGGTGGCGGATGCATCACTATTATCACCGCCGGCGCTGGCCTTGGGACTTGCGCTATTTAGCGCAGAATCATTGGTATTTTCATTTTTTTCATTCTGTTGTTGCTGAGCGTAGTTCTTTGAAATATCTGACGAGGCGGCTTGCATATTGAAAGTACTCCTTATGGATAATTAAAGCTTTCCGAAAATTTCGATAAAAATTATCGGATATCAGGCAGCTTCGTAACCTTTCGCTCTCAATAGTTCTTGGAAATTTTTATTATGAAAAATATTTGCTGCGCGTTTTTAATTGACCCAGCAGTCCGGAGAGATCGACTAGCCGTTTAGCGATCAAATGTTGCACATTGTTTTCTTTCTGCCATATTCCATAAACGCCTAGTAAGTCGGCATTCAGCAATTCTTTTCGCTGCAATTGGATCAGGGCTGGCCAGATAATGACATTGACGTTGCCCGTCTCATCTTCCAGCGTGACAAACATCGTTCCCTTCGCCGTCGCGGGTCGCTGACGAACGGTGACGATGCCGCAGGCACGCGCAAACTGTCCTTGTGCAAAGGTATTCAGCGTGGAGGCGGGCAAAAAACGTTGCGATAACAGTTGCTGACGCAAAAAGCTCAGCGGATGCTGACCCAGGCTCAGACCCAGCATTCGGTAATCGTTGACAACTTCCTGAATCTCTGTCGGTTCAGGCAACGTAATGGCGTCGGCTGGCGAGGGAGAGGTTTTCAGCAAGGCTTTGTCAGGTGTCGCTACAGACGCATGCCACAAGGCTTCATGACGATGCCCTGCCAGGCGGCGCAGTGCACTGGCTGCTGCAAGGGCCTGCATATCGATCGATGACAGCTTTGCCCTCAGTGCGAGGTCTGACAGGTCATGAAACTGACGGATAGCCCGCGCTTCTTCAATACGCCAGCCAGCTTCCTGCGACAGCCCGCGTACCAGACTCAGCCCCAGCCTGACGGCGGGTTGCGCTGCCTGGGTTACTTCAAGCGTCGCTTCCCAGTCGCTGATGCCGATATCGACTGCGCGCACTTCAACGCCGTGTCGCTTCGCATCCTGAACCAATTCTGAAGGCGAATAGAAACCCATCGGCTGGCTGTTTAGCAATGCCGCCAGAAAAGCGGCCGGATGATGACATTTCAGCCAGGCGCTCGCATAGGCAAGCAAGGCAAAGCTGGCGGCGTGGCTTTCCGGGAAACCGTACTCGGCGAATCCCTGTATCTGGCTGTAAATGGACTCGGCGAATTCAGCGGTGTAGCCGCGTGCCAGCATGCCTTCCATTAAACGGCCATGAAATTTTTCCAGTCCGCCTTTGCGTTTCCAGGAAGCCATGGCCCGGCGCAGCTGATCCGCCTCTCCGGCAGAAAAGCCTGCAGCCAGCATGGCGATCTGCATCACCTGCTCCTGAAAGATAGGAACGCCAAGCGTGCGCGACAACGCCACTTCCATGTCGGCACTCGGATAAGTGATCGCTTCAAGGCCCTGCCGGCGTCGCAGGTAAGGATGAATCATGCCGCCTTGGATCGGGCCAGGTCGGATGATGGCGACTTCAATGACCAGATCATAAAACGTACGTGGCTGCAGGCGCGGCAGCATGCTCATTTGCGCACGGCTTTCGATCTGAAACACACCAACGGTATCGGCTTTGCTGATCATCGCGTAAGTCGCTGTATCTTCTGCGGGGATGTCATGCAACTCGAAAGGCTCGCCCTGCTGCGCCGATATCAGTTCGAAGCTGCGGCGCAATGCTGACAGCATACCCAGTGCGAGAATGTCAATTTTTAACAAACCCAATGCATCGAGATCGTCTTTATCCCACTGCACGACACTGCGATCGGCCATTGCCGCTTTTTCGATCGGAACCAGTCGGGAGAGTTTGTCGCGCGCGATTACAAATCCCCCCGGATGCTGTGACAAATGTCTCGGGAAACCCAGCAGATCGGTGGCGATTTGCTGCCATGCGTGAGCGACAGGCGATTCGGGGTCCAGACCAGATTCAAGAAAAATATTGTCCAGCCCAGGTTCCCGGTCCCAGCCCTGATACGCCTGAGTCAGACGATCAACCAGGTGCAAATCCATACCCAGCGCTTTACCTGCATCGCGCAAGGCGCTGCGCGGACGGTAGCTGATAACCACGCCGGTCAACGCAGCGCGATGGCGACCGTATTTTTCATAAATGTATTGAATGACTTCTTCACGCCGCTGATGTTCGAAATCGACATCGATATCTGGCGGCTCATTGCGTTCTTTCGAGATGAAGCGTTCAAACAGCAGACTGCTGCGCGCCGGATCCACTTCGGTAATGCCCAGGCAATAGCAAACAGCCGAGTTGGCCGCCGAGCCACGTCCCTGACACAAAATATGGCGATGCCGGGCAAAGCTGACAATGTCATAGACCGTCAGGAAATAAGGCTCGTAGCGGAGTTCTGTAATCAGCGTGAGTTCATGCTGTATCTGTTGCTGGACACCGGCCGGTATCCCTGCCGGAAAGCGACGATGCGCACCCGCCCAGGTTTGTTCGTGCAGGTAGCTGGCGGGTGTATGACCCTGGGGGACCAGCTCATCCGGATATTCGTAGCGCAGCATATCGAGAGAAAACTGGCACTGTGCTGCAATGGCCATGGTTTCCTGCAGTGTTTCAGGCGGATAGATATTGGCCAGTCGCAGGCGCGATCGCAAATGCTGCTCTGCGTTCGGAAACAGCGCATAGCCACAGTGCGCAACGGGTTTGCCCAAGCGAATGGCGGTGAGCACATCCTGCAAGCGCTTGCGTGAGCGCACATGCATGCATACGTCGCCAGTTGCCACGACCCTGAGCGCGTGCAGAGTGGCTGCCTGCATCACATGGCGCTTGTGCTGTTCATCCTGCCCCTGGTAGAGCAAGCAGAGCGCAAGCCGGGCGCGTGTGCCAAAGGTGGTTTGCATCCACGCGGCCTGACGATGCAGCTGGCTGGTACCTATACCATCAGCGGGTGCGAGCAGCAGCAGGCAATCAGGCAGCGAGCGCAAATGACGATACTGAGGATCCGGATCGCTGAAGTCTGCCAGCGTCAGCAGATAATCGCCCTTGTCTGCCCGGCTTCTGGCTAGCGTGATCAGTTCGCACAGATTGCCATAACCTTCGCGATTCATCGCCAATGCAATCAGGGTCAGCGCCTCACCTTCTTCTGTACGAACGCGAAACTGGCTGCCAATGATCAGATGCAGCTGATGACGACGGGCTTCTGTATGTGCACGAACGACACCCGCCATTGAGCACTCATCGGTGATGGCGAGCGCACCGTAACCCAGCTCGGCGGCTCTTGCAACTAGCTGTTCAGGATGTGAAGCGCCGCGCAGAAAGCTGAAGTTGGACAGGCACTGAAGTTCGGCATACGCCGGCAGCGAAAACGTATTTTGCATAAGCTGTCACGCAAATAAGCCGTGTAAAAACCAACGGGCATGCCCAGCATCACGCTCACGATAAATCCAGTAGCAGCTCCCCTCCTCCCCCTGCGCGACAAAATAATCGCGCAAGGCCAGCGCACCATCCCACCAGCCAGCCTCAATGCGTTCCGGCCCACTGAGCAAATGCAGTGAGGAACCATAAAAAGGCCGGTGCCCCTGCAGACTCAGCGCCAACGGTTGCTCTAGCAGCCAGAACGGACGTTCAGTAAAACGTGTACCGAAACGCATACTGACATCAGCACGTATTTTTTGAGAAGCAAGGGTAAATGTTTGCCATTGATTGGCAGCCTCGGGACGATGATCCGGCTCCGGTGAAGGCAGACGCAGAGCCTCAGGGCCGAGCCGTGCCATCAGTAATTCGAGCAGACGGTGGTAGTCTGCCGGCGTGCCGCCGGGTTCAGGAAACAGCTGCGCTGTCGGTGGTGCAAAGGCTGTGAGTTGCGTCGCTTCCAGGCGCAAAGCTGTGACGGGTGCCGTGAGCGTGAGTCGGCTTAGCCTTTCCTTCACAAGTCGTAATAAATGCGCTTCCTGCCATGCAGGCTCCGCCAGTGTGATTTCGATCCGTGTGGGGGAATGCCGGTAACGCGTGCGCTGATGTTCCAGCGACAGCAGGAGTTCCGAGACGGCACGCTGTCGTGCCATTAACCAGCCTGCCATTTGTGTCAGCAGATGATGAGCTGCAAACAGCAGTTGATCCACCTGTTCCGTCGGATAAGGGAGTTCGAGCAAACCCTCGAAATTTTCCGGTACCTGCACCCAATCGAATAATTCCGGGGCGTCGCCGTAAGCGCGGTCGAGTTGATCCTGCAAGTCAGCATCTGCGCGGCGCCTCAAACCCGCACGCGGCAAACGACGCAGGTCAGCAAGCGTATGGCAGCCTATCCCGTTCAGCCAGGCATTGTGCCGCTCTGCGGCCGGCAGCAATGCCACGGGCAAGTGATCCAAACGTCGCCGCATGGTCTCGATACGGACGGTACGTCGCAGACGTTCACGATGATGCGCAAACAGCCAGGCTGCCTGAGCCGTGGGCGCCATGCCGAGATACGGTGAAAAACCCAGTGCATGCACGCTGCTGCGCACGCGATGATACAAGCGGCGGCGACCACCAAATGCCGACAAACTGGCCGTGACGTCCATCAACAAGGTATCGGCATCAGCGATAGCCAGTTCCGGTGTGTATTGCAGCAGCGCCATTGCAACCGCATCGCGGGCACTTTTTTCTCGGATCACATCACGTGTCTGCAATACGAGCCCGGGAACCAGCGCCTGCACGCTGGCTGCGCGCAGGCCGATGCGCGCACCCTGTGCCGCTGCCAGGTGTGAAACAGCCACCACTTGTGTACCGTCGATGATGACGATGGGCAGCGGCTCACACCAGCGCGGACGCAGTGCTTGCAGAGACAGGAGCGGAAGGTAAACGGCGATCCAGCAGCGCATGATCAGATTCATCGGTAAAGCATGGCCTATCGCCATGCAGTAAGGACCAGGGCAATAACAAAGGCACGGTGCATGGCGGTCCGCGACGTTTGATCACATCAATCTGCAAACCTTTTTCCCGCGGTTGCAAAGCCAGACGCAAGGTGGCTGGTGACGATGTGTCGCTCAGTGATAAGGGGCGAAGCAGCCAGCAAATGATGTCAGTCGTCTGCGCAGCAAGCTGCAGACGACGCAATGCTTCATTGCGCAACGCGCCCTGCCATATCAGGAGCGCACCGCAACTGCCATTACGCAAAATTTGTTCGGCACTCCACAGCAGATCAGCATGACGCTGGGTTCGCACCCATAACAGGCGCTCAGGCGCTAGGCCCCAATCAATCCAGGTCGCCACGTGTGGCGTGTGCGGCGGTTGGAGCAAGGCGATCCGACCAGCGACCCGCTGCAATGCGGGCTGCAGCAGGCGCATTTCACCGATGCCCGCTTGTCGGACCAGTAATTCAATCAATCCGCGATGTGGCCAGCCCTGATTCGGCAATTCCTTATCCAGCAGCGGCCAGCCGCTTGGCGTCACGGATGCGCTGAACGAAGCCATCTGCCCGGCGCGCCAGACGCTGGCGGCGATCGCGGCGGGCAGAGACGGCGAAGCCACCTTTGCCGCAACAGCGGAAAGAGATATCGAGGTCATATTGCTTTTATGAAAATAGAGAGTACTGCCGTGCGATTAAAATATTACTGTACAAATATACAGTATAAATTGCGCGTGGGAAGCATCTCCAAAAAACAAAAGCCTGAGGCAAGTCAGGCTTTTGCAGGGGGACGTGAAGCAGGTAAATACAGTGGGGAAATTCAGCGGGACATTAATCCGTCCTCACAGCCGCGTCAGGCCGAGAGGTCAGACGTGCATCGTAAAGCTGCCGCCCTCCATGCCCGGCAGTGGGGCTGACGTGGGCGATGACTGGTGGACAAAGCCTTGCCAGGAGCGAGTGATTTTGAGGAAATTCGTCAGACTGTTCTGTAAATCATTCAGCATCAAACCTTCGAGGCAAAGCTCGGTACTGATAATCAGCGCGCCCTGAGGTCCGGCGAGTCCGATTTTTACACCACCGGTATCGCGCCACATCAGGTTGTAGCAGAGCAGCGCTTCATAAACCGCACGCTGATTGGTTTCGCTGGCGTTGCCGAGTTCGGCTGAAAATACCATGCGGGCAGGTTCTTCAGCGGCTTCGATAATAATGATCGTTTCATCCGAAAACTGTATCGCCCAGCTCGGTTCTTCCGTCTGAACGATGGCATCAATGTCCTGCATATTGGGACCAAGTTCCTGAATCAATTGCTGGATTTTTTCAATGGTAGTAGCCATGAATGCCCTTCAATAAATGAATAACGGTCTGACCTGGGGAAGCGCTAAATTAATCAATACCTGCAAAGCCGGGATTTCGGGTATTCACTAGGGTTTGTGCCTGTGTTTGCATTTGCTGTATTTTCCCCAGCGACGCCATCAGTCGTTCTGCTTTGGAAGCATCGCCATAATTGATTTTCAAACTGCTCGTGCTAGCAGTGCTCTGCGTTTCTTTAGCCGCTGAAAAACTTGTCGCTGCAGCGGATGCTGCGCTACCCATGCCACCAATCGTGTTAGATCCCATAATGCTTATCCTCATCGAATGTGTTTCGTTTGAATGATCAGGCGCCCAAGTGCATCATATCCATAGGGCCCGGCAGATTGGCAACCGACTGATCACCCTCGCCGGTCACATAAACACTCCATACTTGGGCAATGCTGACAAAATTGGATACAACCGTTTGAAGTTCGATGAGCGTAAGCTCGGATGTAAAAAGTTCATACAGCAAGACCAGCTCCCCTCCCGACCCCGACAGCGCCATCTTGACGCCACCGGTATCCTTCCAGAGCAAGTTGTAGCAAAGCAATGTTTCGTACACTGAAAGTTGCATGGATTCTGACGGCGCGCCCAGCATGGAGGTCAGTACGATACGCTCCGGCTTTTCGGCCCATTCCAGCGTAACAATCGATTGGTCATCAAACTGAATCGCCCAATTTTTTTCTTCACTTTGAATCACGGCTTCGATTTCAGGCATGCTGGGCCCGATTTCTTCCATCATGATCTGCATGCGCTCCAAATGACTGGCCATGCCTGCTCCTCTCCAAAAATATGATGTCTGAACAAGATTTTGAAGATGTGTGAAATACAGCAACAATTAGTTCCCATCATCGAACGATTAACCAAAAAATGATCATCGCGGAAACCAAATATCCGTCCGTTCCAAAGAAAAACCGCCAGCCGACGAATGTCGAACGGGCGGTTTTTTTTGAAAGAACTAGTTACCTAGAGAGAACTTAGGGATACGCTGGTCAAATCTGCATTTGATAGCGAGCCAGCGCAACTGTCCGACACGGGACCCTGAAAAATCAAGGGGTTAGCATCATTTTCGGATACAGAAAAATGTTCGGTTCTATGTAATCAGCGCTTCCTTAGTGAAGTTTTACGCGAGGCATGGTTCTTTGCCTCAACCACTGCGCAATGGTATCCAGCACCATCCTGAGAAAACCATGTAAAGCCATCTGGTGCTGACGATAGAGCGACAGATAAAGCAGGCGGGCAAGAAACCCCTGAATTTTGACAGAGCGCCCCACCAGTCGACCCATCAGATTGCCGACGGTTTCAAAATTCCCCAAAGAAATAAGTGAGCCATGATCACGATAAGTAAACGTAGGCAGGCTCTTGCCTGCCAGGCGGCGATGCATACTTTTAATTAGTAACGATGCTTGCTGATGTGCCGCCTGAGCACGCGGCGGTACAGATTTTCCAGTTGCTGGCCAGGGGCAGCTGGCACAATCGCCCAACGCAAAAATGTCCGGATCGGTAATGGACTGCAAGGTAGGCGACACGATCACTTGTCCCAACGCATTGGTGGGCAAACCAACCCGACCCAGAACGGCAGGCACTTTGATACCACCGGCCCAGACTGTCAGATCGCTGGGCAGCGCACTACCGCTGGCGGTGAGCACCGCATCGCTGCGTATTTCAGTCACCTTGTCGCCGGTCATGACCCGAATGTCCAGTGCCTCCAGCAAGCGTGTCGTTTCGATCGCCATGTGCTCGGGCAACGGCGGCAAAATGCGGGGGCCGGCTTCGACCAGCGTGATCTGAATATCGCGCCGTGGATCGAGATGGTGAAGGCCATAGGCTGCCAGCACTTGCGCTGTATTGCGCAGCTCCGCCGCAAGTTCGACACCGGTGGCGCCACCGCCAATAATGACTAGGTTGACCTTGCCCGCAGACGGGCTGTCGGATTCGGCCAGCCGGGTCTGGGTACGCATGCAGGCGGCCAGAATGCGTTTTCGTACATGCTCGGCCTGACTGACGGTATCAATGGCCATTGCGTGTTCAGCGGCGCCGGGCACACCAAAGAAATTAGTCACGCTGCCAATGGCCAGGATCAGCGTGTCATAAGGAATGTGCCGCTCCGGCAGGATGGGATGACGATCATCGTCCAGTACGGCACCCACCACCAGTTGTCGATTGACGCGATCCAGATCCAGCATTTCTCCCTGCTGGAATTCGAAATGATGCCAGCGTGCCTGGGCAATGTATTCAAGCTGGTGGGTATTGGGATCCATGCTACCGGCTGCGACCTCATGCAGCAGCGGTTTCCATAAGTGGGTTGCGGCGCAATCAACCAGAACAATCTGCACATGACCGTGCTTGCCAAGCTGATCGCCCAGACGAGTGACCAGTTCAAGGCCACCCGCACCACCGCCGACCACGACGATTCGGTGCGGCCGGGTGGGATGGGGGGATTTCAAGACGGGTGTGGGATGCGTCATATTTCCATAATGTAATTTTTTAATAATTAACATTTTACCTTTAAGCAACATCATCCTGTTAACTGTCGCGATGTTTGATATTGCTTGCGAACCCTTGCAAGGCTTGCATTGTCCACTTGTCAGGGTCTGCCCGATGAAACAGGGAGAACAGAAATGACAGGTGAGGATAAGGAATTGAGTCTGGGCGAACGTGAAAATTTCATGGATAGCCTGGTCGCTTTCACAAAGGAGCATAAAGCAGTGCATTGGCATGGAACGCTGGCTGAGTTCCTCGACCAAGTGCTGCCTGTAGATCCACAGAGCACGGTGCGGACTTCGCATCAATATATCTGGGACATGATTCGATGGTTTTTCCGCAAACACTGTATTCCTTAGCCACATAACCCGTGAATGCGGTCAGCAACAGGCTGTTTGCACCGGTACCCCAGGTCGTCAGGAGATTCTCCGGATCACAAACCAGTGCGCCATCGGTCGGCTGATACAGCGTGTAGTTAATTGAGTCTGTACCGCTAGTTAGCGTACGGTCACCCACTTGCGTACCGCCACCCAGCAAAGACACAGTCGGCGCAACATTTTTTATACAGGTCACCCGTAGTGTTCCCTGGGCCAACTTGTCTGCGTCTGGAACATAAGTCCCGAAGTCGACATTTGAGACAACTTCTATCTTGCAGCTGTCTTGCACATTAGCCTGGACGGTCAAGTTTGCCTGAGCAGAACCCGCATGAGCGGGACCCATTGAGAACAGCAAGGCGAGTGATGAAAGTAATGCTGCAGTTTTGAGTTTCTTCATATTCAGATCCTTTACATAAATTTCATTAGGGATCTGAATTTTAGAAATTAAAATTGCATTATGTTTCAAATAGAATATGAAATTTTGGAATAGAATTATTCATTCCAAATAACTATTTTTAAATGAATTTAGTTCAATTGTTATTGATGATTTATAAATTAATTTTTTAATTTAAAGCAAGTCAATAAAATATGTATGTATTAAACAACGAATAAAATTCGAAAAATTTGTTCAAAAGAGACAAGGAGAAATTTATTTTTCTTTTAGAATTTTTTTTGATGCACGATTTTGTTGCTATTCAGCACAGCGAGGAGATGGTGACTTCGGTCACCTGGTGGAGTGATGCGCTGATTTTTTTCAAAACAACCCGTCCTGCCGCTCTGCAATACGAGGCTGGCGAGTACGCAAGGCTTGCTTTTCCAGACAGACATACGCCCACATGGCACACCTACTCCTTTGTGTCGTCACTCCAGTCGGATATGCTGGAATTTTTTGGCGTAATCGTTCCTAAAGGGAATTTCTCGCCGCAACTACAGCATTTGCAGCAAGGTGATCGCATTTTGATTGAACACGAAAGTTATGGCTTCATGATGCCCCAGATGGCGGAGGATATGCGACAACGCCTGCATCAGGGCAGAATAAAACCCTGCCGCCGGCA
>CAZXDB010000016.1:11068-41269 GCA_964639465.1 uncultured Bifidobacterium sp.
CGGAGGATATGCGACAACGCCTGCATCAGGGCAGAATAAAACCCTGCCGCCGGCAAACGCCGGGGCAGTTTTTTTACAGAAAACTATTGGTGATCGCCGGCCGAATCAGGCGTTGAAGGTTTTTCCTTCGCCGGCAAGTTTCTCCAGCAAAGGCGATGGCTTCCAGGCTTCCGGATGGCTGCCTTTCGCATACTTCCGAACCGACATCAGCACGTTGGGTAAACCGACCGTATCTGCATAGAACATCGGACCGCCGCGGAACAGCGGGAAACCATAGCCGGTCAGGTAAACCATATCGATGTCCGAGGCTCGCATGGCGATACCCTCTTCAAGTATCAATGCACCTTCGTTCACCAGCGCATACACCAGACGCTCGACAATTTCCTGATCACTGATTTTTCGTCTCGTTAAGCCCAGCGACGCGGAGTGGGCAATGATCATCTGATTGACCTCATCCGACGGATAAGCTTTGCGGTCACCGGGTTTATAGTCATACCAGCCGGCCGAGGTTTTCTGACCGAAGCGCCCTTTCTCGCACAACAGATCGGCCACTTTCGAGTAGGTCACTTCTGGCTTTTCGACATAGCGTCGCTTGCGGATATACCAGCCGATATCGTTGCCAGCGAGATCGGACATCCGGAAGGGTCCCATCGCAAAGCCAAATTTTTCAGCAGCCTTGTCGACCTGCTCGGGCAGACAGCCCTCTTCCAGTAGGAAGCCTGCCTGACGAATATATTGCTCGACCATGCGATTGCCAATGAAGCCGTCGCAGACACCGGAGACCACGCCGGTTTTACGTATTTTTTTCGCTAATGCCAGTGTGGTTGCGAGTACATCCTTCGCCGTCTTTTCACCGCGCACAATTTCAAGCAGCTTCATCACATTAGCGGGGCTAAAGAAGTGCGTACCGATCACATCCTGCGGGCGTTTAGTAAATGCAGCGATCTTGTCTACATCCAGGGTGGACGTATTTGAAGCCAGTATCGCGCCTGGCTTCATGACCTGGTCAAGCTGAGTAAACACTTTTTCCTTGACCGCCATGTCTTCGAACACGGCCTCGATCACGATATCTGCCTGTGACAAGTCAGCGTAAGACAAGGTGCCGCTGATCAGGCCAACGCGCTTGTCGAGTTGCTCCTGAGTCAGCTTGCCTTTCTTTAGGGTGTTTTCATAATTCTTGCGGATGGTGGCCAGACCTTTGTCCAGCGCCTCCTGTTTCATCTCCAGCATTTTGACGGGGATCCCCGCGTTCGCGAAATTCATTGCAATACCGGCGCCCATGGTGCCCGCACCAATGACAGCAGCAGATTTGATGTCACGGAGCGGCGTATCGGAAGGCACGTCGGGAATTTTGGCCGCGGCACGCTCGCCGAAAAACGCATGTCTGAGTGCTTTGGATTCAGTGGTCTGCACAAGCTCCAGAAAAAGATCGCGCTCATAGCGGAGACCATCGTCAAATTTCTGTTTGATGGCCGCAGCGACGGCATCCACACATTTGAGCGGCGCCGGAAATTTACCGGCCACGGCACGCACTGTGTTGCGCGCAAACTGCAAGTAGCCGTCGGCATTCGGGAAGTTCAATCGTATATCCCGGACCTTGGGCAAAGGTCGGGCATCCGCGATTTTTTTGGCGAAGGCCACCGCGCCTTCGATCAGGTCGCCGCTGATCATCTGGTCGAACAATTTGGTCTGGGCGAGCTTTTCGGACATCACAGGATTACCTGTCACAATCATATTCAGCGCAGCCTCGACACCGAGGACTCTGGGCAGACGTTGCGTTCCGCCAGCACCGGGGAGAATACCCAGCTTTACCTCAGGCAGTGCTATTTGCGCACCAGCAGTCGCGACACGGTAGTGACAACCGAGCGCCAGTTCAAGGCCGCCGCCCATCGCAATGCCATGGATCGCCGCAATGACGGGTTTGTCGGCTTCCTCGATCACACGAATCACTGTATGCAGCGAAGGCTCTTGCAGCGCCTTGGGTGAGTTGAATTCGCGGATATCGGCGCCACCGGAAAATCCTTTTCCTTCACCCACAACGATGATCGCCTTGATCGCCGGATTATCGAGCGCACGACCGACACCATCGACAATGCCGGCTCGTGTGGCATGACCCAGGCCATTCACCGGTGGGTTGTTCAGCGTAATGATGCCGATGTCGCCGTGCTCTTGATACGTCGCGCTCATGTCGAGGGTCTCCTGTGTTTTTTGGGTATTCGCCGCTGGCTTTGCCAGCCTGCAAATATACCGCAGAAAAGCACGACCGTATTATTCAAAAGCGCTAAATAGGCTGTTTTAATTGGCCTTCTGCTTGATTTTTACGAGCGCCCCGCGTTGCTGGTCTTCGTGATACGCATAGCCTACGCGGCCCGCCGACACACGACCCATGACCATCATGTTGGCCGTGATGGCATCGTGGTCGCCGGTGCTGAACGGTTTCTCATAGCTGGTCACGACACCCTGATGCCGGAACTCAAGCGACTCCAGCGCCCGCCGCAGCGTATCGCCGTCGAGTGACTTTGACTGTCTCATTGCCAGTGCGAGCAGGTGCATACCGTCATATCCCTGGGCAGCGCTCATTGGCGAAGGAATGAGGTCCGTTCTAAAGCTACGCCTGTAGGCCAGAAGGAAGCTGTTTTTGTTGGTCGATCCGGCGTCCTGAATGAACGTCTGTGGCATCAGGGCGCCCTCGCCAGAGGCTCCGGCGGCATCAATAAAATTTCGCATTGAAAGCGTCCAGCTGCCGACCAAGGGAACACGCCAGCCCATGGTTTGCATACCGCGCGCAATCTGAGCCAGTTCGGGACCGATACCCCAGCCGACAACCACCAAGGCGCCCGCGGCCCGCGCACGTTGCAAGAGACTGTTCATGTCGGACTCACCGATCCTGAATCGCAATTGCGCCACGACGTCCAGCCCTGCCAGCCGCGCCTGTTCCGAAAATGCCTGCTGGCCGCTGTCGCCGTAGGGCGTGACGTCAGCCATCAGCGCCACGCGCGTCAAACCACGACGCTTCAGATCCGAGGCGATGATGCGGGCTTCGAGGTCGAGCGTTGGCGACACCCTAAAAATAAAATTACCGGGGGCTGCCGGGGGCATATATTTACGAGTCAGAGAGGGTCCGGTAGATACTGCAATCATCAATGGAATTTTCGCTGCCTGGTAGTAGTCGATCGACGCCAGGCCAACACCGGTATTGACGATGCCGATGGTCGCAGACACCCTCATTCGCGTTAGCTCATCGGCGATTTTTGCACCCAATTCATTGTTGGCCTGGTCGTCACGTTCGATCAGTTCGATCAATCGCCCATGGATGCCGCCAATGCCATTGATTTCCTCCACGGCCAGGCGAACCCCATTACGCATACTCTCCCCCATCGGCGCAGAGCCACCGGTGAAGGGACCGGACAAACCGATGCGTATCGTTGCCCCATCTGCGGAGAAGACGAGCGGGCTCAGCAACATCCCGATGAAAAAAATGAAACAGCGCATCGAGTATGAAAAAGAAATAGTCACTGCGCATCTCCCGTCTTTGTTTTGATGGGAAGATTTTAGGCAGTGCCGGCGTCCTGTCTATCAACCTGTCTCAACTGTGGTGAATAAATCACCGACGGGCAAAATATCCGGTGAAAAACAAAAAAGCCTGCACGTAGCAGGCTTTAAAGACAGACTATTGAAAAAATGATGGGCGACTACCCGATCAGGTCACGAAGGACGCTTCATATTGCAGGAGGTCGGCTGCGAGGCAACGTAAGCATCAATCTTTTCCTCCGTTTTCCAGCCATAACCCGTATTTTCCTGATCAAATTTCACATCCTTTCCATTGGTTTTTACCCAATTCGTGATGTAAATCGGCTGCTGGAGCTGGTGATCCGTCTTGCGCATTTCCACTTCGCCATTCAGCGACTTGAATTTTTGGCCTTCCATTGCAAACGCCACCTTGACGGGGTCAGTGGATTTAGCCGTAACAACGCCCTTACCCAGGATCTGCAATGATGAATAAATAGTCGCAGCGTAGAAATCATCGTTGAATTTTTTCTTGAAAGATTCAACAAGTTCCTTTCCAGCGTAGGTTTCATTGTTCACGTTCCAGGTGCCGATGTAGCGAACGTGGTTGGCACCAGCAGCGCCCATGACGGTAGGCACACCCGTGGTATACGCATAATAGGTATAAAACTTCGCCTGCAAGTTCGACTCACGCGCTGATTTGACCAGCAAGGCCAGATCAGACCCCCAGTTGCCCGTGATGACCACATCTGCGCCGCTGGCGCTGATTTTTGCTACGTAAGGCGAAAAATCCTTCACGCTACCGATCGGGTGCAAATCATCGCCAACGATCTCGATATCAGGACGCTTGCGTTTCAAATATTCTTTTGCCGCTCGGGTAACCTGATGACCGTGCGCGTAATTCTGACCGATGATGTAGACCTTCTTGATATTCTTGTCTTTTGCAAGATAAGTTGTCAGCGCTTCCATCTTCATATCGGAATTGGCATCCAACCTGAAATGCCAGAAACTGCATTTGCTGTTGGTCAGGTCCGGATCGACCGCCGCGTAATTGAGAAAGACCACTTCCTTGCCGGGATTGCGTTCATTGTGCTTGTTGATGGCGTCAATGAGTGCGCCTGCAGCACCCGACCCATTACCCTGCACCACATAGCGATAGCCCTGATCGATGGCCATCTTGAGTACCGTCAGTGACTCCTGCGGGCTGGCCTTGTTATCGAAACCCGTCACCATGAAGGTATGGCTACCCGCCCATTTCTCACGATTCGCAATCTCCGCCACCGTCTGGTAACCGCGCAGCAGGTTTTGTCCTACCGGGGCAAAGGGGCCGGATAAAGGATCAATGAAGGCGACTTTAATGGTGTCGGCGAGGGCGGCAGGTGAAACAATCGCCGCTGCCAGTGCCAGGCCTGCGATCAGTGAGCGGGTAGGATAAGTCATATTTTCTTCCTTGACAGAGGTTGAATATTTTTTACGGATTACACTTCCAGCCATTCCTTGCGAATGTCTGGGTTACTGCGCAAATCATCGGGTGTACCCTCAAAGACAATGCTGCCATGTCCCATCACATACACACGCTGCGAAATCTCCAACGCAATAGCCAGTTTTTGTTCGACCAGCAACACCGAGATACCCCGCGTCTTGAGTGCTTTCAGATAGTCAGCCACCAGATCGACGATTTTAGGTGCCAATCCTTCAGTAGGCTCATCAATCATGATCAGATCGGGATCACCCATCAGTGTACGGCAGAGCGTCAGCATTTGTTGCTCGCCACCGGACAAAACGCCGGCGGGCGTGTGCTGCCGCTCTTTTAGTCGCGGAAACATCTGATACATGTCATCGATGGTCCAGCGCGACTGTTTGCCCTTCTTGATACCTAACAGCAAATTATGCTCGACGCTCAGCGTCGGAAAGATGTCACGATTTTCCGGCACATAGCCGAGTCCGCAATGCGCGATCTGAAATGCCGGCATGCCCAACATTGGCTGGCCCTTGAACACCACAGATCCGGTCGCCTGCACCAGTCCCATTGTTGCTTTGACGGTGGTTGATCTTCCTACGCCGTTGCGGCCGAGCAGACTGACAATCTCGCCCTTGTCCACATGCAGATTCACGCCATGCAGCACATGGCTTTTGCCGTAGTAGGCATGCAGATCGCGAATATCCAGTAACGCGCTCATACGCTCTCCTGTTCGGGCGCATGACCACCGAGATAAGCTTCCTTCACTTGTGCATTTTCACGGATGGCGGCCGGGGTATCGCAGGCCAGCACTTCGCCATAGACGACAACAGCGATCCGATCTGCCAGGCCAAATACCACGCTCATGTCATGCTCCACCATCAGCAGCGTCTTACCCTCGGTTACCCGCGATATCAGATCCACCGCGGCATCCGACTCCGAGCGACTCATGCCAGCTGTGGGTTCATCCAGCAAGATCACATCGGCACCGCCAGCGATGGTAATGCCAATCTCGAGCGCACGCTGCTCGGCATAGGTCAGCAAGCCAGCTGCCGTATTGCGCCGCCAGCTGAGGCCAATGGATTCCATCACCTGCTCTGCAGCTTCGCGCGCGTCTTTCAGCGCGCTGAGCTTATGCCAGAATGAATAGCGATACCCGAGCGACCACAAGACGGCGCAGCGCAAATTCTCAAACACTGAAAGCCGATGAAAAATATTCGTGATCTGAAAGCTACGTGAGAGACCGAGTCGGTTGATCCGATAGGCGGGCATCCCCGCAATCGATTGACCATTGAGCAGAATCTGACCGCTGCTGGGAGCGAAGCGGCCTGAAATTAGATTGAACAAGGTGGATTTGCCCGCACCATTGGGTCCGATAATGGCCAACCTCTCGCCTTTGGGAATACGAAGATTGACTCCACGAATAATTTCGCTGTTGCCAAAACGCTTGCGTACGTCGATCAGTTCGAGTGCGGCGTGAGTCATCGTCCACCTCGCGCTATTGATTTTTCTATCTCAGCGTTCACATCATCCCAGGCAACAACGAAGCGTGGCCTGATCATCAGAAATACGAACAGCCCCAGTAGAAAGAGCAGCCCACCTGTTAACCAGCCCCAGAGTGCAGCCGTATCCACCTGTTGCCCGAACAAGGTCATGTCCGTTCCCATCGCCGACTCAAGGGTGAGGTGGTACAACATTTCAATTAGGATCACCAGCCCCGTCAAACCAAAAACGCCCGCCGCCAGCACACCCAGCCCCGTTGGAAGAATCCGGCGCAAGTGACCCTGCGCAGCGATTCGGACATTCATCATGATCAGACTGGCCAGACCACCTGGTGCGTACATCACGATCAGAATGAAAAACACACCCAGATAAAGCTGCCATGCTTTTGTAAACTCTGAAAGCATTACCGTCAGAAAAATACCAACGATTGCACCCAGCAACGGTCCAAAGAAAAATCCGATGCCACCGATAAAGGTAAACAAGAGCACGGCGCCCGAACGGACGGCGCTGACATTTTCCGCGCTGACAATTTCAAAATTAATGGCCGTCAGTGCACCAGAAATGCCCGCGAAAAATCCGGACAGAATCAACATCAGATAACGTACCCGCTGGGTGTCGTAGCCGATAAATTCTGCTCGCTCCGGATTATCGCGCACGGCATTGGCAATACGCCCCAGCGGGGTATGCGAAATGGCGAACATGGCGACCGTACTGATAAACAACCAAAACGCGATCAGGTAGTACACCTGAATCTGCGGCCCGTAGGTGACCCCGAACAGCGGCTGGCCAAATACGCGATCGCCGGCAACGCCACCCTCCCCACCAAAAAAGCCGGGGAACATCAGCGAACAGGCAAACACCAGCTCAACGATACCCAGCGAAATCATCGAGAAAGTCGTGCCTGAACGTTTTGTCGTCACATAGCCAAACAGCACACCGAACAACAACCCCGCCAGTCCGCCAATCAAAGGCACCAGCGTCAAGGGCACGGGCAGGACACCGTTCCCTGCAAGGTTGATGGCATGGATCGCGAAGAAGGCGCCCATCCCGGAATACACCGCATGACCGAAGGAGAGCATCCCACTCTGCCCCAGCAGCATGTTGTAGGACAGCGCAAAAATCATCGTCGTGCCCATCAGCGAGAGCAGCGACACCACCGAGCCCGAACTCATCAGACGAGGCGCGAGAATGAGCAAGAGTGCGAATCCGCCCCAGACGGCCCAGCGTCCCGGGTTCCAAGGGGTGTAACTCAGCGGACGAAGATGCTTGCTCATGTTTCCCTCATCCCGAGCAGACCTTTGGGCCGGAAGATCAGGACCAGCACCAGCAGCAAGTAAGGCAAGATAGGTGCGACTTCAGCGATCGTCAGCGACAGTAAGCGATAGATCGGGACATCAGCTGCTACCTGAATGCCTGCTGTCGCAAGCATTCCCAGCAGCGACCAGTCCAGCGCCACCGCAAAGGTCTGGATCATGCCGATCAGAATCGATGCCAGCAGTGCGCCCGCCAGTGAGCCCATGCCACCGACCACGACCACCACGAAAATGATGCTGCCCACCGTCGCCGCCATCGCCGGCTCTGTCACAAAGGCGTTACCGCCGATGACGCCAGCCAGCGCTGCCAGCGCGCAACCACCGCCAAAGACGAGCATAAATACCCGTGGCACATTGTGTCCCAGCGCCTCGACCGTTTCCGGATGCGTGAGCGCCGCCTGAATCACTAAACCGATGCGTGTGCGTTTGAGGAGCAGATAGATCGCCAGCAGCATCAGCAGTGCCACCAGCATCATGAAGCCGCGGTACATCGGGAAGGCCGTGCGGTACAAAGTGAACAGCGGACCATCGAGCTCTGTGGGAATCCGATAAGGCACGGCCGCCCTGCCCCAGACCAGCTGAACCAGCTCGACGATCACGTACGACAGTCCGAAAGTGAACAGCAGCTCGGACACATGGCCGTGCTTGTGAACGGCACGCAAACCGTAACGTTCGACACCCGCCCCGACCAGACCCACCGCCAGCGGCGCGAGGATCAGGGCAGGCCAGAAGCCCAGGGTCTGGCTGATCGCATAGCCGAGATAGGCACCCAACATGTAGAAGCTCGCATGCGCAAAGTTCAGCACGCCCATCATGCTGAAGATCAGCGTGAGTCCGGACGAGAGCATAAACAGCAGCAGGCCGTAGCTCAGTCCGTTCAACAAAGATATCAGCGTGAATTCCAAGTCTGAGGCTCCTGCAAATAATTAGCGCGGTTGATGGGTTGGTGGCCAGCGGCGGGTCAGGCCGTAGGCAACTCATAGCCGCGGTAAGTCTCGCGGATCTTGTTTTTAAGTATCTTGCCTGTTGCACCCAAGGGTAAAGCGTCGGTGAATACCACATCATCCGGCGTCCACCATTTGGCGATTTTGCCTTCGTAGAACTTGAGCAATTCTTCTTTGGTGACCTCCATGCCCGGCTTTTTCACCACCACCAGCAAAGGGCGTTCATCCCATTTGGGATGGTAAACACCGATGCAGGCGGCCTGCAGAACTGCGGGATGAGCGACTGCAATATTTTCGAGGTCAATACTGCCAATCCATTCGCCACCGGACTTGATCACATCCTTGCTGCGGTCAGTGATCTGCAAATAGCCATCCGGATCGATAACGGCCACATCACCGGTCGGGAACCAGCCGTCTTCCAGCACATCGCCGCCCTCCTGCTTGAAATAGCCGTCAATAATCCATGGTCCTTTGACCAGCAGGTTACCGTAGGTCTTGCCATCCCAAGGCAACTCTGCGCCCCCATCATCAACGATTTTCATGTCCACGCCAAAAATCGTGCGCCCCTGTTTTTCAAGCACCGATTGTTTCGCTTCTTCAGGCAATCCTTCATGCTTGCTGAGCAGCGTGCAGCAGGTGCCGAGCGGTGACATTTCCGTCATTCCCCAGGCATGTACGACCTCAACACCATAATCATGACGGAAGGTTTTCATCATGGCCGGAGGACAGGCCGAGCCGCCAATCACGGTACGCCTAAAGGTAGAAAATTTCAGTTTGTTCTGCGCGACATAGGTCAACAAGCCCAGCCAGACGGTCGGCACACCGGCTGAAAAAGTCACCTTTTCCTGCTCGAACAATTCGTAAATCGATTTACCATCCAGTGCGGCACCGGGGAAGACCATTTTGGCACCCGTCAGCATGACCGAATAAGGCAGACCCCAGGCGTTCACATGGAACATCGGCACAACCGGCAGCACGACATCGCGCGACGATACATTCAGCGCATCCGGCAATGCCGATGCATAGGAATGCAGCAGTGTCGAACGATGAGAATAAAGCGCGCCCTTGGGATTGCCTGTTGTGCCAGAGGTATAGCACAGGCTTGATGCCGAATTCTCGTCAAACACCGGCCATTCGTAGTCTTCAGTATTCGACGACAACAAGTCTTCGTAACATATTAGGTTGGCGATCTTGCTGTCAGCGGGCATGCGATCTCGATCGCATAGCATCACATAGCCTTTGATCGTCTTGGCCAGTGGTGCAATGGCTTCAACCACAGGAAGAAAATTCATATCAAAGAACAGATACTGATCTTCTGCGTGGTTGGCAATGTAAGCAATCTGCTCAGGATGCAGACGCGGATTGATGGTATGCAGCACTGCGCCGGATCCCGACACGGCGTAGTACGTCTCCAGATGCCGGTAACCGTTCCATGCCAGCGTGGCTACCCGATCGCCCATGGTCACACCCAGTTTGGTCAGCGCATTGGCCAGCTGCTTTGCCCGACGGTGACAGTCGCTGTAGGTGTAGCGATGAATATCACCTTCCACTCTGCGGGACACGATTTCGGAGCTGCTGTAATAACGGTCCGCGTGCTGGATAAGGCTTGAAATGAGCAAAGGCTGGCTCATCATGCGGCCCATCAATGGGCTCTTGGGATACTGCACCATATTGTCTCCGATGATATTTTTATGAGGCTTTTTTAACCGCGCGATTGTAGCTGAATTACATTTACGCTAAGAGCAATCAATGCTGCGTTGCAATAACCTGCCGCTGACTTATCAGCAAGCTGTGTAAATCGTATTTTTCGGACTGCTCATCACGCGCCGAACCATGGGTTCGAAAAAGGACAGCGGTAAGCTGTCATAGTCCGGATCAAATGCCGGCGCATCATATTTTTCACAAAATTCAAGCGTGCGTTCATAAACCGGCTGTCCCTGGAAACGGTCACGCAGATTTCTGTCCATACCGAGATGGTGAAAAAAATAATACGCCTGAAACAGACCGTGCTTTTCAATCATCTCCAGATTGTCTGACGATACAAAGGGCTTCAGTATCGCCGCTGCGATATCAGGGTGGTTGAAACTGCCCAGTGTGTCGCCAATGTCATGAAGCAGCGCGCAAACAACGTATTCCTCGTCCTTGCCATCCCGGTGAGCGCGGGTAGCGGTCTGCAAACTGTGCGTGAGCCGATCCACCGAAAATCCGCCGAAATCACCCTCCAGCAACCGCAGATGATCAAGCACACGGTCCGCCAGCCGCGATGAGTAGGCTCGGAAATCATCGAGAATTACTTTCCAGTCTTCTTCCGTGCTCTCTCGCATATCGGTGAAGCTGCGTTGTGCCAGCATAAGGAACTCCCTTTCAGTTCAGTTTCTGTAACCCGGATCGGACCGGTCGAGTTTGCGCAGCAGTGCCGGCCATGCGAGCAGGCCACCTTGCGATTTCGTGACTGTCCGCGCCTGTGCCATCGCATTGTCGATAATGCGCGGATCAATAGGACGCAAAGGCGTACCCCCGGCCATCGCGCGCACCTGTATCGCACAGGCCGTTTCAAAGACATACATATTCAGGAAGGCGTCGGCGATGGTGTGACCGACCGTGAGCAAACCGTGATTACGCAGCATCAGGTAAGTCTTGTCGCCAAAATTCGCCACCAGACGCGGCCGCTCTTCATCATTCAGCGCCAGCCCCTCATAGTCATGGTAGGCCAGACTATTCAGTACAAAGATCGATTGCTGCGAAATCGGCAGCACGCCAGCCTCCTGAGCAGCCACGGCCACCCCATTGACGGTGTGCAGATGCAAGACGCAATGCGCGTCATCGCGCGCTGCGTGAATGGCTGAGTGGATGGTGAAACCTGCGGGGTTGACCGGAAAGGGAGAATCCTCCAGCTTGTTACCATCGAGGTCGATTTTCACTAGTGATGAAGCGGTTATTTCATCGAACATCATCCCATAGGGGTTAATCAGGAATGCATGCTCATCACCCGGCAGACGCACGGTAATGTGGGTGAAAATCAGATCACCCCAGCCGAATTGGGCCGCCAGGCGGTAGCAGGCCGCCAGATCGACGCGCAGTTGCCATTCCTCCGGGCTGACGCGATGCTGTAACGATGGAATATTCATTTTCTCCGGGGCGTTCATATGCACTTACCTCTTCTCTGTCAAAATGAGAGCCTGTACTTGAGATCCTGTACCGCTGATTGAATAATCGTAACAGAAGCCTTGAATGAACTCTCCTGAAACCCTGCTGGTACCGCGGCGAAACCTCGCCGATCTGCAGATCGCTAACCGGTTTGCCTCGCTGCCCGGGGATTTTTACACCTCGCTTGCCTCGACACCCTTGCCCGACCCCTATCTGGTCTGTGTCAGCGAACCGGCAGCCGGCTTGATTGGTCTGGACAGGGCAGCCTCGAGTGACCCTGATTTCGTCCGAATTTTCAGTGGCAATGCCTCCTTCAATGGCTCCCGGCCACTGGCGGCAGTCTACTCAGGGCACCAGTTCGGTGTCTGGGCCGGTCAGCTCGGCGATGGCCGTGCACTCCTCCTTGGCGAGACCAGTGCACCATCCGAACCTCTGGGCACGCTGGAGCTGCAGCTAAAAGGGTCTGGCAAGACACCCTACTCGCGTATGGGCGATGGTCGTGCCGTGCTGCGCTCCTCCATCCGCGAATTTCTCTGCTCCGAAGCGATGGCCGCGCTTGGCATTCCCACCTCCCGCGCCTTGTGCGTCGTCGGATCGGACATGCGGGTCATGCGCGAGATGCCCGAGCCGACTGCCGTCGTCACGCGAATGGCCCAAAGTTTCGTACGCTTCGGATCATTCGAGCACTGGTTCTATAAAGACCGCAAGGCAGAGCTGCAGATGCTTGCGGACTATGTGATCGCCCAGAGCTATCCCGAATTGCAGGGGGTGGATCAGCCTTACCGGGCGCTGCTGACCGAGATTGCGCGGCGCACCGCAACGCTGGCCGCCCAATGGCAGGCTGCCGGTTTCATGCATGGCGTGCTTAACACCGACAACATGTCGATACTCGGCATCACGCTCGATTACGGCCCCTTCGGTTTCATGGAAGCCTATAACCCCGCGCACATCTGTAATCACACGGACAGTCAGGGACGTTATGCCTACCGGATGCAGCCGCAGATCACTGAATGGAATTGCTACGCGCTGGGACAAGCATTGTTGCCGCTGATCGGCGAGCCGGACGATGCGTATGACGCGCTGTCCGTGTTCAAGCCCGCATTTGAAACGACTATGCAGGCGCTATGGCAGGCGAAACTCGGACTCAGCAGCGCACGCGATAGCGATAAGGCATTGATCGACCGCTTGCTCACACTGATGGCCGGCAGCCGGGTCGATTTTCCATACTTCTTTCGGCATTTGTCTACGATTGGCGTCACGCAGACCGATCACGATGAGAACTTGCGTCAACTTTTCATTGATCGCGCTGCCTTTGATATCTGGCTGGCTGAGTACCGGCAAAGGCTGCAGGTGGAAAATAGCACGGATGCTGTTCGCAGGCTTGCGATGAATCGTGTGAATCCCAAATACGTGCTGCGTAATTACCTCGCGCAAATCGCTATCGACAAGGCTCACAACAAGGATTTTTCTGAAGTCAGCCATCTGCTGAAACTGCTGCAACACCCCTTTGATGAACAACCCGAGCATGAGGCTTATGCTGCTTTGCCACCGGACTGGGCGGCAGGAATTCAAGTCAGCTGCTCATCCTAGCCAAACACTTTTCAGACAGGCCCGGAGTTAATGATGGATCGTAAAAAAATAGTACGTACCGATGCCGAATGGCGTGCGTTACTGGAACCGATGTCCTATGAAGTCACGCGTCACGCAGCGACTGAGCGCGCATTTACCGGCAAGTTCTGGGACCATCATGAACATGGCATCTACCAGTGCGTCTGCTGCAGCACGCCGCTGTTCGAATCGGACACCAAATTTGATTCCGGTTGCGGCTGGCCGAGTTATTTTCGGGCGATTGATCCGACTCACGTGGCAGAGCGAACGGATCAGAGTTACGGCATGGTCAGAACCGAAATCCTCTGCAACGTCTGCGATGCGCATCTTGGCCATGTATTTCCGGATGGTCCGCCACCCACCGGCCTGCGCTATTGCATTAATTCGGCATCACTGACCTTCATTCCTTCCCCTTAGGCTGATTGCATTATGAAAATTTTGTTCGACCTGTTTCCGGTCATTCTGTTTTTTCTGGTTTTCAAAGTCGCCGGCGCTAATCCGGAGGCGGCACAAGACTTTGCGGCACAGTATCTGTCGGCCCTCATTTCCGGCGGTGAAGTGAGTGCCGCGCAGGCGCCGATACTGCTGGCGACCGCCGTTGCCATCCTGGCGACGTTAGCGCAGATTATTTGGTTACTGGCGCGACGCAAGGCTGTAGATCCGATGCTTTGGGTGTCGCTGGGCATCATTGTGGTTTTTGGTGGCGCCACCATCTATTTTCACGATGAACAATTCATCAAACTCAAACCCACCGTACTGTACTGGTGCTTTTCGCTGGTGCTGCTACTGAGCCCGATACTGCTCAAAAAAAATCTGATGCGTTCCATGATGGGCAAGCAATTGAGCCTCCCCGATCCGGTCTGGAGTCGACTCAATCTGGCCTGGGGACTGTTTTTCGCAGCCATGGGTGTTGTTAATCTCTTTGTCGCCTTCAACTTCCCGCTGGCGTTCTGGGTGAATTTCAAAATGTTCGGGTTTCTGGGCTTGATGATCGCTTTCATCGTTGCGCAAAGTCTCTATCTCGGCCGGTACCTGAAGGAGGCAGAATGAACCGCATCGATACCATCAACGCCCTGCTCCGCGACAACTTCGAGCCGCTGGTATGCGAGATCGAGGATGAGTCGGCACTGCACGCAGGCCACGCGGGTGCTGCCTCCGGCGGCGGGCACTTTCGCTTGCGTCTGGTCTCAGTCCGTTTCGAGGGCCTAAGTAAAGTCAGCCGTCACCGGCTGGTGTATGATTGCGTGCGCGAGTTGATGCAAAAAGAGATACACGCACTCGCGATGACCCTGCTGACCCCGTCAGAAGCGTCTCAAGGCTGAGGCCGCTTTTGCACCCGATGCGGTATTTTTTCAACATTTCCAAACTACCCAACATGAAGAACCTGAAATCCGCACGTCTGCTGGTCACTCTGGCCGCATTCGCTTCATTTTCCGCACTGGCTCAAAACGTGGCTGTCGTCAACGGTAAAGCCGTTCCCTCGAACCGTGTTGACGCGATGGTTAAACAAATGGTCCAACAAGGCCAACAGGACACCCCTGAAATGCGCGCCATGATCAAAGATGAACTGATCAACCGCGAAATCCTGACACAGGAAGCGGACCGCATGGGTATCAGTTCGCGGGCCGACATAAAAAATCAGGTTGAACTGGCACGCCAGTCCATCGTCATCCGCGCACTGGCAACCGAGTATCTGACCAAGAACCCGGTCAAAGAAGAAGAGATGAAGGCCGAGTACGAAAAGTTCAAAGCGCAGTCCATCGGCAAGGAATATCATGCACGTCACGTTCTGGTGGACAAGGAAGAAGATGCGAAAGGCATCATCAGCAAGCTCCAGTCCGGCACCAAATTCGAGGATCTGACCAAAGGAACGAAGGATACGGTGTCAGCGCAGAATGGCGGCGATCTGGGCTGGGCACCGGCCAATGCCTTCGTAAAACCCTTCTCCGACGCGATGGTCGCGCTCAAGGCAGGCGAATTTACGCAGACACCGGTTCAGACTGAATTCGGTTTCCACGTGATCAAACTTGAAGAAGTTCGTGATGTGCAGATCCCCGCATTCGACGAAGTCAAAGCGCAGATTTCAGAGTCACTGCAACAGAAAAAATTGCAGGCATTCCAGCAGAATCTCAAGAAGAAAGCGAAGATTCAGTAAGGTTTGCAGCGTCACATCAGGGCCGGTCGCGCCTGACGAACAAAGGGCTCCTGACGGAGCCCTTTGCTTTTTAGTGTCTGGTTCAATTTCTGCGGTCGGCGGCTTCGTGCAAAGAAACGTCACTGGATTCCGGCCTGCGCCGGAAGCGAGTGTCTTTAGTCGCGCACCAGATGACTTTGACGATGAAAAATACGAAACCCCTTAGCCTACCCACTGGCGGGCGTTGCGGAACAGGCGCATCCACGGCGCATCCTCCCCCCATTCGGGCGGATGCCAGGAGTTCAGCACCGTACGAAATACGCGCTCGGGGTGCGGCATCATCACCGTGAAACGTCCATCGGCCGTCGTCACCGAGGTGATACCTGCCGGCGACCCGTTGGGATTGAACGGATAGCGTTCCGTCACCTGGCCAGCCGTGTCGACGAAGCGTGCTGAAACCAGCACCTCGCTCTGACTGCCTGTCGCAGAAAAATTCGCAAAGCCCTCGCCATGCGCCACTGCAATCGGTGCCTGGGTTCCAGCCATACCGGCAAAGAAAATCGACGGCGACTCCACCACTTCCATCATCGCAAACCGTGCCTCGAACTGCTCCGACTGATTGCGCGTGAATTTCGGCCAGTGGCTAGCACCGGGTATGATGGATTTCAGGCTGCTCAGCATCTGGCAACCATTGCAGATACCGAGCGCGAACGTATCGCTGCGCTGGAAAAAAATCTGAAACTGAGAAGACAGTTGTTCATTGAACAAAATCGTCTTGGACCAGCCCTCGCCCGCGCCCAGTACATCGCCATACGAGAATCCGCCAACAGCGATCAGTCCCTTGACATCGCCCAGACTGACGCGACCAGCGATTAGATCACTCATGTGCACATCAATCGCATCGAAACCGGCTTTGTGCATCACCCACGCGGTCTCAACATGCGAGTTCACGCCCTGTTCGCGCAGAATGGCCACGAGCGGACGAGCACCGGTGTTGATGAACGGTGCAGCGATATCGTCAGATGGATCGAAACTCAGTTTGGGGCGAATGCCGGGATCCGTTTCATCAAGCAAGCGCTCATATTCGGCATCCGCACAGGCGGGGTTATCGCGCAGACGCGCAATCCGCCAACTGGTTTCGCTCCAGAGACGATGCAGCGACGAACGCTTTTCACTGTAAATAACTTTGGCATCGCGGGTGAATTCGATCACGCCACGATCATTGAGTTTGCCAATGATGTGACTGCAGGCACCCAGGCCATATTCGCGCAGCACATTCATGACGACCGATTTCTGATCGGCGCGCACCTGTAGGACGGCCCCCAGCTCTTCATTGAAAAGCGCGCGCAGGGTCAGGTCGTTGCGGCGTTCGCCAACCTGACTTGCCCAGTTCTTGGAGTCGCCCCAGTCACTCGCATGTTCACCCTCGGTGACCAGAATATCGACGTTCACCGACACACCAGAACGACCGGCAAATGCCATTTCACACAGCGTGGCATACAAGCCGCCGTCCGAACGATCGTGATAAGCCAGCAGCTGCTGGTCGCGGTTAAGCGCCTGAATCGCATTGAAAAAAGCTTTCAGGTCGGCTGCGCTATCAACATCCGGCACCGAGTCGCCAATTTGCTGCATCACCTGCGCCAGCGCCGATGCACCCATGCGGTTCTTGCCCCGGCCAAGATCGATCAGAATCAGCGCGGTATCGCCGACGTCAGTTCTGAGCTGGGGGGTCAGTGTCAGACGGACATCGGCCACCGGGCTGAACGCGGAGACAATCAGGGAGACCGGTGAAACCACGGCTTTGTTTTCTGCGTTGTCCTGCCAGGTCGTGCGCATCGACAAAGAGTCCTTGCCGACCGGAATACTGATACCCAGCGCCGGACACAACTCCATGCCCACGGCCTTCACCGTGTCAAATAGCGCCGCATCCTGACCCGGTTGACCGCAGGCTGCCATCCAGTTGGCTGACAGTTTGATATCCGACAGATTGCTTATGGATGCCGCGGCAATGTTGGTGATTGCCTCGCCAACCGCCATGCGGCCGGAGGCAGGCGCATTGATGACTGCCAGCGGTGTGCGCTCGCCCATCGCCATCGCTTCGCCAAGATAGCCCTCATAACTCATCGTCGTGACCGCGCAATCCGCCACCGGCACCTGCCAGGGCCCGACCATCTGGTCACGCGCGGTATGTCCGCCGACGAAACGGTCACCAATGGTGATCAGAAAGGACTTGTCGGCCACTGTCGGCAGACGCAACACCCGGGCTGCAGCATCCTCGAGGCTAATATCAGTCAGGTCCAACGGCGTGTGCTGTGCGTGCAACCGTTCGACATTGCGATGCATTTTTGGCGGCTTGCCGAGCAAGACATCCATCGGCATATCGACCGGGTAATTGTCGTGCTCAGGATCGAGTACGCGCAGCTGTCTTTCTTCGGTTGCGATACCCACCACCGCAAACGGACTGCGCTCACGCTCGCAAATTTCGCGGAACAACGCAAGACTCGACGGCGCAATCCCCATCACATAGCGTTCCTGAGATTCATTGCTCCAGATTTCCTTGGGTGCCAGGCCACTCTCTTCGAGCGGTACTTTGCGCAAGTCGAAAACCGCACCCCGCCCCGCGTCATTGGTCAGTTCCGGAAACGCATTTGATAACCCGCCGGCACCGACATCGTGTATCGACAGGATGGGATTGTTTTCACCCAGCGCCCAGCAGGCATTGATGACTTCCTGCGCGCGTCGCTCCATTTCAGGGTTACCGCGTTGGACCGAATCGAAATCCAGATCAGCCGTGTTTGCACCGGTAGCCATCGAGGAAGCCGCACCGCCACCCATGCCGATGCGCATGCCGGGCCCGCCCAGCTGTATCAGCAGACTGCCGGGCGGCAGACCTTCTTTTTTCGTGTGCTGCGCGGCGATATTACCCATGCCGCCGGCAATCATGATCGGCTTGTGATAGCCATACACAGTGCCACCGACATTTTGTTCGTAGGTACGGAAATAGCCCGCCAGGTTCGGACGACCGAATTCATTGTTGAATGCCGCGCCGCCCAGGGGGCCATCGATCATGATCTGCAGTGGCGAGGCGATGCGCTCGGGTTTACCCGTGATCGCCGACATGCCCATGTCGTTGCGTGCCGCGAGCGGCTGGTTCACATCGCGTGCGTTTTCCCAGGGATGCACCGCATGCGTAAGCATGAGGTTCGACACGGTGAAACCGGTCAAACCTGCTTTGGGTTTAGCACCTCGGCCTGTCGCCCCTTCATCGCGTATTTCTCCGCCCGCGCCAGTCGATGCGCCGGGAAAGGGCGAGATCGCTGTCGGATGATTGTGGGTTTCGACCTTCATCAGGATGTGCGTCAGCTCATCCGAAGGCAGATACTGCTGCCCCTGGGTCGAACGCGGATAAAAACGCGATACGACCGCGCCCTCGATCACCGATGAATTGTCCGAGTACGCGACCACCGTGCCCTGCGGGTTTAATTGATGCGTATTTCTGATCATCGCAAACAGCGAACGATCCTGATCCTCACCGTCGATGGTCCAGTCGGCATTGAAGATTTTGTGACGGCAGTGTTCGCTGTTGGCCTGCGCGAACATCATCAGCTCGACATCCGTGGGATTGCGACCCGCACTGCTGAAAGCCGCATCGAGATAATCGATTTCATCGTCAGACAAGGCCAGACCCAGCTCGACGTTAGCGGCAGCCAGCGCCTGACGGCCACCCGTTTTCACATCAATCCAGGCCAGTGGCTGAGCAGGCAATGCTTCGAACAATCCTGCAGCCTCCTCCGGCGTACGTATGACCGTTTCGGTCATGCGGTCATGCAGCAACCCTGAAATCGCCTGCGCGTGCTCAGCAGTTAGCGAGGCTTTCTTGCCAAGCAAACCGGACTTCAACGCAACGGTGTAGATCACGCCGCGCTCGATCCGATGAATCTGTGACATGCCGCAATTGCGCGCGATGTCCGTTGCCTTGCTGGCCCAAGGGGAAATTGTGCCGAATCTGGGTATGACAACAAATCGCTCGCCTGCAAAATCGGAGGACATCGCGGACGACACCGCGGACGACATCGGGTCTCCGTAGACCAGCATCGCTTCGAGCTTCTGACGGTCCGCATCGCTCAGTGCAGAGTTGCTGTCAATGAAGTGGCAATAGCGGCCAACAATACCCTGGACTGCAGGATTAATTTCTTTCAGTTGTGACAATAAACGCTGAATACGGAAGGCAGACAGGGCACTTGGACCCGGCAGAATGAGCATGGCAAAGGCAGCTTGGAGAGGGTTATTCGCGCGGTTGTGCGCGACGAAAATTAAGGGCAGATTATACCCTGCGACTCTGTCGCTTCCGGCACTGAATCCGGCGCAGAAAGCAGCGCCTTGTTCGGCACTTTATGCGGCGCCAATCCAGGGGCCTGTGCTATGGTCTGGCGTCATTCCTGTCCTCACGTCCTTGCATGACTATGCCAAGCCGTTCCCTCATACGTTCACTGGCCGATTTGCCTCGCAGCGAGTTGGTCGCAAAGAGTCTGTCGCTGGCCAAAGAGCAGCCGGCTGTCTTTACGGCGATGTACGCACCCGAAGCGCTGGCTGCTGCCACTGCTACCGATGCGGCACGGCAGACTAGCGGGCAGCGATCCCCACTCGCCGGCTTGCCGGTATCGGTCAAGGATTTGTTCGACATTCAAGGCGAGACAACGCTGGCCGGTTCGGTGGTATTACGCGATCGTCCGCTGGCCCGAAGCGATGCTGCTGTGGTCGCACGTCTGCGCGCCTCGGGTGCTGCATTGATCGGCAAGACCAACATGACCGAATTTGCCTTCTCCGGCGTCGGCATTAATCCGCATTACGGCACGCCCGGCAATCCAGCCGATCCGTCGCGCATACCCGGCGGCTCATCTTCAGGCGCGGCGGTCTCGGTTGCCGGTGGCAGCTGCGTTGCGGCGATTGGTTCGGACACGGGTGGCTCCATTCGCATCCCTGCCGCACTGTGCGGACTGGTTGGCTTCAAACCCACCATGCGCCGTGTGCCCGTGGCCGGCATTGTGCCGCTCTCGCCTTCGCTGGATACGCTGGGCCCCATTGCGCACACGGTTGAAGATTGTCTACTGATCGACAGCGTGATCGCTGATACGCCTTTGCAGCCAGAGCAAATCAAGCTGGCCGGGCTGCGGCTGGCGGTGTCGCTGGATGTGGTGTTGGACGACATGGACACGCAAGTCGCGCATGCCTTTTCCAGAACTTTGTCGCTTCTCTCAGCTGCCGGTGTCGAAGTGATCGACGTACCCATGCCCATGCTTCGGGAAGCACCGCAGATCAACCGGTTTTCGCCGATTGAAGCCTATGCATGGCACCAAGTTCTTTTAGCGACGCAAGAGGACGCCTACGATCACAGGGTCGTTCAGAGAATTCGGCAAGGCGAAAATCAGGGGCCTGCGATATTGAATGAACTTCATGCTGCGCGCGCTGACTGGATACACCGCTTGGGTGCTGCACTTGCAGGTTTTGATGCGCTCCTGATGCCTACTGTGCCTATCGTTGCGCCGCACATCGCACCGCTGCTCGCTTCGGATACGGTATTTTTTGAAGCGAACCGTTTGCTTCTTCGTAATCCCTCGCTCATCAATCTTCTTGACGGCTGCGCGATATCACTCCCCTGCCACCAATCAGGCGAATTGCCGGTAGGCCTGACGGTAGCAGGGCTAGCCATGGCGGATGCAAAATTAATAGCCATAGCTCAGATCATCGAAGATTTACTGGGTAATCCGAATAAATTCACAATGGCTCCCTGACGTAAACTGCGTTGGCCAGTGATTTGCCGTACCTATCATTGTTGTCATAGGGTGCTTTTGAAAAATCTCGTTCTTGATAGACGGCCACAATCTTGTCATAACCAAGAGAAAGTATGAATTTGGAAGCGTTTTCTGCTTCCACGGAGTCCCGGAAAGTGAAACGGGCCGATCCGAAATTGATGTAAGCCACGCCGGGGTTCTGATCATCAAAGAAGATTTCACCACCAACCATGCCACGAAGCTTGATCATGCTGTGCAAGGGAATGCCTCGGGAACTTTCTTCACAGGGCGTCATTTCGCGAATGATGTGCATACCGGCGAAATCAATCAGATAAAGATATTTGTATTCCCTCTGTCCATAAGGCCCCCTCGCGACATCGGTGAATATGCCCTCACCTGGCTTTCGGCTCTGCAACTGGTCTTTCAGCGGAGAAGTGTCCGCATCATAGGGATTGGTGTTGCTGGGTGGCCTGAGAGAGCCGATGTTGTAGAGCGTTTTGCCAAACTCAAAACCGTGATACTGCGTGTCTTTCAGCGCCGCAAACTCGCTTTCAGGAACAGTCACCACTTTCCACGGTTGCGCAAGGGTTGAACTGATCACCTTGGGTGCAGCGGCGATGATCTTCGGGTCGACCACCATCGCTTTCTTTTTCATTTCTTGATATTCCGCATAAGCCTTCGCGAGTGGATCCGTGTAATGGGCCGTGCGTGGCACCATTAGAGGTGCCCGGCGCTCATGGCCGACCGAGCCTTTCATCACATTGCGATAAAGGTTCGTTGAGGATCTTGCAATAATTCGTGTTGCGAGTGAGTTCATGTTGGCTCCTTTGTGCAAACTGTCTCTGGTGAAAATTCTCTAAATGCCGCCGGCTCCCTCTTTGCTTGCCAGGTCTCCGGTGTTTTCTTTTTTGCAATAGCTGTGCCATGCTCGAGGGAGCGGGCTACTTTTTGAATGTGGTGCCGGGTACCGGGGGTCGTTGTAAGTAGTCAACTGCTGAACAGCTGATCGCACCAATAAGTAGTTGTATTGTCTGGCAAATAAGTGCATGCACTGCTTTGGGCAAACTGATGGGTGCGAATGGCCGTTAAGCGGTACAGATTGTTTTGAAACGTGTTTGCGGCTACCCTATAGCGGTTTGTCTGCCAATAGCTTTCCTTAAAGAACGCAGGCGTTGACCTGTCCCGCAGCCAGCAACGTGCTGCGAGGTTTGCCTAGAACTGGAGTCCAATGCGTGTCGCTGTGATTGGTGGTGGTGTCATCGGGGTTTGCACCGCCTACTACTTGGCCGAGGCCGGGCATGAAGTTGCGGTTATCGAACGCTATGGCAATGTTGCCCAGGAAGCCAGTTTCGGCAATCTCGATCTGATGGGCCCCTCCGTTGTCCGTCCTTGGGCCACTCCGGGAACCGTGAGCCGCGTGTTTTCCATGCTGTTTCGGCCTGAATCGTCCATGGCGTTCAGTTCCCGATTTGAACCCGCGATGTGGCGCTGGCTACGCCGTTCGATGTCCGAATGCGCGCTGCCTCGTTATAAGCAAAATCAGCAACGCTTGTTGCGCCTGGCTGGGTACAGTCAGGAACTGATGCGACATTTGGCGCAAACCCGAGAGCTCGATTTCCAGCAGCGTAATGGTGCACTGATGATGTTCCGCACGTCGCGCGAACTCGAACTCGCGCAGCCCCTCATGGAGATGCTGGGAGAAATCGGCAACCACCATGAACTGCTCGACCTCGATGCTGCCCGACAACTCGAACCTGCACTGTCCACCGAGACGACGTTTCATTCCGCCCTGTACATTCCTGACGACTGGTCTGGCAATTGCCCGCTTTTCGTTCGTCAGATGAAATCCCTTGCCCAAGATAAAGGCGTTGAATTCCAATTCAACAGCGAGGTGCAGGCCATCCGGCCAGAGCTGGGTGGTGTGAGCTTTCAGATTGAGGGACGTAGCATTGACACCGATGCAGTGGTGGTTGCGGCCGGAGGCGACAGTATTCGCTTGCTCAAAGCAATCGGGATCAGCCTGCCACTCTACCCGGTCAAGGTTTACTCAGCCTCCACGCCAATTCAGGAATACGAACTGGCGCCGCAAGTCTCCGTGTTTGACGATACGTACCGGGTTGGTCTTACGCGACTCGGCAAGCGTATTCGCATCGCCGGCTGCGCGGAACTGGGCTCATCCAATTTCGACCTGAATCAAAAAGCGGTCAACACGCTGGTCAAAGTCGGCGACGACTGGTTTCCCAATGCGGCAAACTACCGCACCGCGAGTTTCTGGTGTGGGCCCGCGGCCATGCTGCCTGAAGGTGTGCCGCTGCTGGGCACCACACGCTACCCGAATGTCTACATCAACACCGGACATGGCGCCGGCGCCTGGGCGATGGCTGCCGGAAGCGGAAAAGTCATGGCCGACATCATCTCCTCCCGCCGACCTGAAATTGACACGGATGGTCTCACACTGACCCGGTATGGCGATCGCATGCGCTGACCGGCGCGATCCTCTGGCGCTCTATAGCGTCGCGCAAATTCGCGCAATCGAATTTGCCGCACTTTCCACCGTCCCGCCGGGCATGCTGATGCAACGCGCGGGTGCAGCGGTGGCACGAGCCGCCCTGTCCCGACTCTCTGACATGAGTCATGCAACCCGGTTGCTGATTGCTGCCGGCCCCGGCAATAACGGCGGTGATGCACTGGTAGCCGCCGCACTGCTTGCGCGGCGGAACCTGAGCGTGACTGTGGTCTTTTTCGCTGATAAAAATTATCTGCCCGAAGATGCCCGCGAGGCACTACGGCAAGCAAGAGAGAGCGGTGTCGCTTTCTCCGCATCCGTGAGCGATGTGGCGCCGTCGTCATGGGCGCTGGCCATTGACGGCATGTTCGGCATTGGCCTTGTCCGTCCGCTGCAAGGCCCTTATGCGGAGATGGCACGCCTTCTGAACCACCTTGATTGTCCTGTACTGGCGATTGACGTACCGAGTGGACTGGATGCCGATACCGGATCCGTGGTCGGACCGGAGGGTATCGCCGTGTGCGCTGATACCACCGTGACATTCATCGGCGACAAACCGGGACTGCACACCTCGCAAGGGCGAGACAGTGCGGGTGAGGTCATCGTAGATGATCTGGGTATTGATGCATCGCTCTTTCCCGAACCCGTGGCACGCCTGAACTGCCCGTTGTCTTTTGCGGCTTTGCTGCGCCCGCGACTGCATGCCTCGCACAAGGGAAGCTATGGCGATCTGCAAGTCATCGGCGGCGCCGACGGCATGAGCGGTGCAGTCATACTCGCCGCACGGATGGCACTGATGGCTGGTGCCGGACGTGTTTTTGCGGGCTTTGCCGGAACGGTGCCCGCATTTGACAGTCTTCATCCGGAACTGATGTGCCGTCAGGCAGAAAAGCTGACGCTCGATCGTGGCGCGATCGTCATTGGGCCCGGGCTGGGGACGTCCCGCAATGCGCATGACCTTCTAGGCCGGGCACTGTCGACCCCCCTGCCACTCGTCATTGATGCGGACGGACTGAACCTGATTGCCGCTGAAGCGCCGCTGCAAACCCGTCTCGCGCAGCGCAACGCGCCGACCTTGTTAACACCGCACCCGCTGGAGGCGGCCCGGCTGCTACATACGAATGCCGATATGATTCAGGCGGATCGCCTTGCCGCAGCAAATTCGATCACACATCGCTATCAGAGCACGGTCATTCTGAAAGGCAGTGGCAGCATCATCGCCCGACCCGGTGAGATCGCCGCCATCAACAGCACAGGTAATGCGGCACTGGCCACTGCAGGCAGCGGCGATGTGCTGGCCGGGCTGTGTGGCGCATTGCTCGCGCAAGGCTGGCCGGTGTGGGAGTGTGCGCTGGCGGCTACCTGGCTCCATGGATGTGCTGCAGACGACATGGTCAGGGCCGGCACGGGACCTGCCGGTGCAACAGCGAGTGAACTACTACCTTGGATAAGAGCGGCGCTTAATGATATCGCGCGCAGAAAAAACCCGGCATCGTCCTGAACAAGCGCGACAATCGAGGCATCTACCTCCCGACCGCGCATTATCACTACGAACTGACGTGCCGAACGGTCGCGATCCTGGTTGTACAGACTCACTGACGTCGATCGTCCGTCAGGCGGCCTGCAGCAATTGTGAGTTGACGCTGGCAGCGCGCCGCCATCGCGGGATCATGGGTCACCAGCACCAGTGTCGAGTGCTGTTCGCGATTAAGTTCAAACATCAGTTCGATGACAGCGTCACCGGTGGCGGCATCCAGGCTGCCGGTCGGCTCATCAGCCAGTAACAACGGGGGCCGGGTGACAAAAGCACGCGCCAACGCTACCCGCTGCTGCTCGCCACCTGATAGAAATTTCGGATAATGCTGCAAACGCTGCTGCAAGCCTACGCGGCCCAGCATTGCCTCCGCCTTGCCCGCTGCATCGGCATCGCCGCGCAACTCCAGTGGCAGCATGACATTCTCCAGTGCCGTTAGATGGGAGAGCAGCTGAAAAGATTGAAAGACGAAACCAAGATGCGCGCGCCGCATGGCAGCCCGACCATCTTCATCGAGAGAAAAAATATCGATGCCATCAATCTGGACACTGCCCGAAGTCGGCGTATCCAATCCGGCCATCAATCCCAGCAAGGTTGACTTACCCGAGCCAGACGCCCCCACCAGCGCGAGCGTCTCACCGGCCTGGACGGTAAAATGCAGTTCATGAAGAATCGTGAGCTCGCCACTGGTATCGGCGACTTTCTTGGTCAGGGCCGTGACTTTGATGGCGGGTGTTCTCTGGGGGTGTTCAGGCATGCAGGGTCGATTGAATCGCTATGTGGGATCGTCGGGATCTTACAAAATACTATTGGCGCTGGCGGCGATGCGGCTCAGGTTCGCTGCGCTTGCACTGTGCCTTATCTGCACGATGGCGCCGGCGTATTCTGCATCAAAAACCCTGCTTGTGCTCGGCGACAGTCTCTCAGCCGAATATGGCCTGCCGCGCGGCAGCGGATGGGTCGCCTTGCTGCAGCAACAGCTACGTTCAGAGAAATACGACGTCAATATCGTCAATGCCAGTATCAGCGGCGAAACCACCTCGGGCGGCAAGTCCCGCTTGTCCTCCCTTTTACAGCAACACAAACCAGCGCTGGTACTCATTGAACTGGGTGGCAATGACGGCTTGCGCGGCTTGTCGCTGGCCGCCACCCAGGCCAATCTGAGAGAGATGAGTGCGATGGTCACAGCCAGCGGCGCGAAGCTCATCCTGGTCGGCATGCGTGTTCCACCCAATTATGGTGCCGATTACAGCAAGCGTTTTGCGGCGATGTATCAGGGTCTGGGAAAAGAAAAAAACGTCCGGCTCGTTCCATTTTTACTGCAAGGTCTGGAAGATACTGAGCAATTTTTTCAACCCGACCGCATTCATCCGAATCAGCGCGCCCAGCCCCTCATGATGGAGAACGTCTGGCAGATACTCAAACCTTTGCTCAGATAACCGCTGCCCATGAAATATCCCGCACTACTGCCCGTCGCAGATGTTCTCTCGCATCTGCATGAGTACGACAGCATCATTGATGTACGTTCCGAATCGGAATTCGCTCTCGATCACCTACCCGGCGCCATCAATTGCCCGGTGCTCAATGACGCTCAACGTGTGCAGGTTGGTACACTGTACAAACAGACCGGCGCATTTGAAGCCAAAAAAATCGGTGCTGCTTTGGTGGCTCACAATATTGCAGTGCATTTGAAGCAGTCGTTCGCCGATCAGCCACGAGATTGGAAACCGTTGATCTATTGCTGGCGTGGAGGCAACCGCAGTGGTGCGATGGCCCACATCCTCGCGAAAATCGGCTGGCCTGCTGTGCAACTCGACGGTGGTTATCGCGAATATCGGCGCAACGTACTGGATCAACTGGACACTGTACCTCTGGCCCTGAGCTTTCGCGTGATCTGCGGCACCACAGGAAGCGGTAAAAGCAGGCTGTTAACGTCGCTGGCAAATATGGGTGCCCAAGTGCTGGATCTTGAGCAATTGGCTGCACACCGCGGATCGGTGCTCGGGGGTCTTCCCGATGCACCTCAGCCGTCGCAAAAAATGTTTGAAAGCCGTATCTGGCAAACGCTTCGGAGTTTCTCACCAACGCAGCCCGTTTACGTTGAATCAGAGAGCAGGAAAATAGGCCAGCTGCGGGTACCCGAAAAATTAATGGAAAAAATGCGCGCTTCAGCGTGCGTTCATTTGCAGACCAGTACGGCTAACCGGGTGGCGCTACTCATTGAAGATTATCCGCATCTGGTGACGAATACTGACACCCTCATGAAGCAGCTCTCGCATCTGATTGCTTTACACGGGCATGAAAAAATCAAGACATGGCGAACGCTGGCAGAAGCGGAACAAATCGAGCGACTGGTCGAAGAACTCCTGAAAGAACATTACGATCCGGCCTATCTGCGCTCCATTGAGAAAAACTTCAGCGCCTATGCGCGGGCACGGCAACTGATGCTGGAGGATGTTGCTTCAGTCGCGTTTAACAAAGCAGCCCGACAGCTGCTTGATGATCAAGCGACAAACTGAAACAAGTTTGCTGGCACAGGCAAGGCCGCGTTGAGCGATCGCCCAAATCTCCTGTTTGAATGGCGAGCGCAGGACCACGCATTTGCAGAAAGCTGCCAGACAGGCAGCATTTCCAGCTTCCGCTTATTTGGGTTCAGGTGTCGTTTTGGCTGCGACAGGTTTGAGAATCTCTGCCTTCGCACGCTTCTTGATGACGTCCATATACGCGGACATCTCCTGCGCTGCAAGGAACTCACTCACTTGCTGCTGCTCAGCCGTGCGAGCTTCTTCGTCGATTGCTTCTGCACTTATCTTGTTCACGCGGTAAATTGCGTAACCACGTCCAGACACAGTCACCCCAACGTAGGCAGGCAGTTTGCTAGCATCCGCCTTCATGATGGCGGAGACAGCTGCTGGAGGTAACCCCGACGCGTTGTTCCGCGACACCAGCCTGGCCACGCCAAAACCAGCATCGCCATTGCTGCCAAGTTCGGCAAGACGGGCTTGACCTGCCTTGACTGCGAGCTTCTCGGACTCCAGACCCAACAGTCGCTCCTCAATCAACGTACGAACTTCCGAAACAGGAATTTTAGTCACCGGCGTATGCTCGACAACACGACCTGCAATCAAAACACTGGCACCCACTTCCACGGCTTCAGTGTTGCGTTTGGCGCGAATGGCGTCATCCGAAAAAACTGCATTCAGGAACTTGGGCTGATTGTAGGCCGCCGTTTTCGGCAGCATGGGACTGGGCGCTCGGGTCAGATTTTGTGCTGTCTCAATCTTCAGACCGAGCTTGTCAGCAACCGGCTTCAGACTGTCCGACTGTTCATACACCATGTTCGTGAAGATCTCTGCCATTTCGGCATATTTCTTGCCGGACTGCTGCCGTTTGATTTCAGCGGCTATGTTGGCTTTGACTTCCGAAAGTTCACGAGTAGTAGGTGCTTTGATGTCGGTGACGCGAATGATGTGAAAGCCGAAGTCCGACTGCACCAGACCGCTAATCTCACCCTCTTTCAGTGCAAATGCCGCATCTTCAAATGGCTTGACCATGTCGCCTATGCCAAAGAAATTCAGGTCGCCACCACGCTCGGCAGAGACGCTATCCTGAGAATTTTCTTTGGCCAGTTTGGCAAAATCACCCGGGCTCTTGCGCACCTGTTCAAGAATTTTTTCGGCTTTGGCTTTGGCCGCTGCTTTATCTGCTGCAGACGCATCCTTCGGCGCATTGATCAGAATATGGCTGGCGCGACGCTGTTCAGGCGTTTTGTAGCGCGCGATATTCTGATCATAAAATGTCTTGATATCAGCCTCAGCGACTTCAATGCGCGATTCGACGACATCAGGCGACAAGACCAGGTACTCTATTTTGACCGTTTCAGGTACTTCAAATTGCGCAGCGTTCTTGTTATAGAACTCGTTAACCATCGCATCAGTGATTTTGACCTGCGATTTGAAATCCTGCCAGCCAATCATTAACTCCTGCACCTCACGCACCTGCTGGTTGAGCGAGGTGATCCGAGAAGCTACCGTTTTCGGTGCGAACGCACTGTTTTGAATCGACAGATTAACCTGCTGCATCGCCAGTTCATGGCGCAGGTTGGCTTCGAAGCGGTCCGGTGTCAGGCCCTGAGCCGATAACAGCGCCTGATAGCGCTGCTTGTCGAAGCTTCCATCCGGGTTGGTGAGACCCTGAATATCGAGAATAGTGTTGCGAAGCTGATCGTCAGATACGGTTAGATGGTTTTTAGTCACATGGGATGACAACGCCTTTTGTGCGAGTAAGCCCTCCAGAGTGCTCTGGCGGGCATCAGGCGTGTCAAACATGGCAGGATTAAATTGTTCACCAAACATCTGACGAAAACGCTCCAGCTGTCGAGATTGTGCTGCATCCCATTCGCGCTGCGAAATATCTTGTCCGGCTACTTTAGCGACCGTTGTGTCGCGATCCGACATGCGCAGATAGCTTTCCAGCCCGACGAATGCAAAGGACGGAACAATGATCAGCAGCAGTATGAACTGCATCAGGCGGCGGTGTGTACGGATAAATTCAAACATAGTCGGTCTGATGTCTCCCGCCCTTTCAGGGCGATTGTCTTTGTCGGATTGTTACTGAGCGCATTGCAGTCCGGGCGGAAACGGCTCCGGATGACAGAGCACCCTATGAAAAAAGGCGAACCCAAGGTTCGCCTTTTTATAGTTTTGGCGGAGTGGACGGGACTCGAACCCGCGACCCCCGGCGTGACAGGCCGG
>CAZXDB010000017.1:0-41116 GCA_964639465.1 uncultured Bifidobacterium sp.
AAAAAACGATTGATTCAAGCACTCGACAATATCTCCCCCTCACCCAAGACGGAACTCTATGTTGACGGCGAGTTATTAGAAGCCGCAAAAAAAATATTGGTAGACAAGCTAGATCCGGCTCGCGCCAAGCTAAAAGCAGACAGCGTCACCAATGGAGTGCTGAAAGTAAGTGGTGCGGTATTGACACAGACCGCCAAGGAAAGTGCTTACGAACTGGTCAAATCCGAAGTGCCAGGAGTACGACAGATTGACGGCATGATTCTGCAAGCGGATGACCTTCCGCAGCAGTTTCAGGAAAAAATTATATCGGCAGGCCTTGTCAAAAAACTTCAGGTGGTCAGCCGACAACCCGAATTTGTTTTGCGCGGCACAATGAACGAAGAAGAGTTGCGAAACTGGGAGACTGTTCTGACTGAGTTCAATGAAGATTACGGCAAAATTCTTCCGATTCGCGCAACTATTCGTGTCGTTCAAAAAAAATCACCCTTCAACGTTCAGATCGTCGTTGGCGGAAATATGCCTTTTGTGATTACCGAGAACGGTCAGCGTGTGACTCGTGGTGGTGATATCAATGGGCACACGTTAATCACGATTAAAGATACGGAAGTGATTTTTGACGGTAGCGAGAAAATAAAGATATCAAGGTAAATCCATGGAAAACGCATCATTATCGGTAGAAGAAAGCCTGCGATCAGACAAAACGGGCGAATACGCAAGAGAGGTCCAAAACAAGCTTAAACAAATTGAGATACGCCTCGCTGCAGAGGCCAGAAAACTTTATGATCGTTCAACGCATGAAAAAATCAAGGCTGCCGAGACTGCTGTTATAAGTTCGACCGCATTGATGCAGCTGTTTGAATCCGCTGTTAATTTCGAAGAAAGGAAATGACTTATGACTATCGCAAAAGCCAGTATTAACGAAATTTCTGGAAAAATAGATACGCCGATGACTAATGCAGAGACCGATCTAAAAAATCTGCTAAACAACGTAAACACCGGCGGCGATGTTTCGACGGTTGAGCTACTGCGAATACAAGCAGCAATGGCCAAGTACACACTCACGTCATCGATTTTCAGTGCGATCATCAAGGAGCTATCGGACTCCCTGAAACAAACCGCTTCAAAAATTGGCTGACGATAGGTAGTGTCTGATTACTGGATCAGCCAAGCGACTCAAGGCGAATACGAGCGACTTGTCCCGACACAGCCTCGAGTGCTTCTATCGTGGCGATGGCTTGCTTTGCTTTTTTCTCCTGCGTCTTGTGCGTGAGAATAATGATGTCTGCCTCGGTCTCGCCGGCGGCAGGTTCTTTTTGCAGCATTGCATCGATGGAGATCGCTGCGTCGGCCAGGATGCGGGTGATGTCGGCCATCACGCCAAGTTTGTCAGCGACACGAATACGCAGGTAGTAGCTGGTGGTGATCTCGTCCATCGGAAGAATCGGGGTATCCGTCATCGCGTCCGGTTGAAATGCGAGGTAAGGCACGCGATGTTCCGGATCGGCTGTCGCCAAGCGGGTGATATCAACCAAGTCGGCAATGACAGCCGACGCCGTCGGCTCAGCGCCCGCTCCCTTGCCGTAATAAAGTGTGGCACCCACTGCGTCACCATGTACCAAGACAGCATTCATCGCACCTTCGACATTGGCGATGAGCCTGTTCGCCGGTATCAGCGTGGGGTGGACACGTAATTCAATGCCATTGGAAGCGCGGCGCGTAATGCCCAGCAATTTGATTCGGTAACCCAACTGCTCTGCATAGCGGATATCAGCGGCCTGTAAGCCAGTGATACCCTCGACATACGCTTTGTCAAACTGAACCGGAATACCAAATGCGATAGCTGACATCAGCGTTGCCTTGTGCGCCGCATCGATGCCTTCGATATCAAAGGTTGGATCTGCTTCGGCATAACCGAGCCGCTGCGCTTCTTTAAGCACCACATCAAAGTCGAGACCTTTTTCACGCATCTCTGACAAAATGAAATTGGTCGTGCCATTGATGATGCCGGCAATCCATTGAATACGGTTGGCAGTCAGTCCCTCGCGCAAAGCCTTGATGATGGGGATGCCTCCAGCAACCGCGGCTTCAAAGGCAACCATCACGCGCTTTTCTTGTGCCGCTTTGAAAATCTCAGTGCCATGGGTTGCGAGCAAGGCCTTGTTCGCCGTCACCACATGCTTTCCATTGGCAATTGCCGTCATCACCAGTTCGCGGGCAATGCCGTAACCGCCGATCAATTCAACCACGATATCAATGTCGGGATGATTCACGATGAGTCTGGCATCGTCGACCACCTGCACCTTGCCGCCGGTAACTTGCCGGGCCCGGGCCGTATCGAGATCAGCCACCATGGTGATCTCAATCGGACGCCCCGCCCGCCGACGTATTTCTTCAGCGTTGCGCTCCAACACAGTAAAGGTACCAGCACCCACCGTGCCGATACCGAGTAAACCAACTTTGATAGATTTCATCATAAATACTTGAGTAATTCCTGGCTCGATCTCAGGTCAGGCTGCATGATGGCGACGATAGCCATCGAGGAAATGGGCGATGCGACCAATGGCAGCGGTCAGGTCATCCGTATTGGGCAGAAACACGACGCGGAAATGATCGGTGGTCGGGCAATTGAAACCTGTACCCTGAACAATCAGCACACGCTCCTCGGCCAGCAGATCATAGGCAAACTGCTGGTCGTCTTCGATTGGATACATTTTCGGATCAAGCCGGGGAAACATGTAGAGCGCTGATTTTGGCTTGACGCAAGTGACGCCGGGAATCGACGTTAGCAACTGGTGCGCCAGATCGCGCTGACGCAGCAGCCGCCCACCGGGGCCCACCAGATCATCAATACTTTGATAGCCACCCAGAGCCGTCTGAATCGCAAATTGACCGGGAACATTCGAACACAGTCGCATCGAAGCGAGCATGTTCAAGCCCTCAATGTAATCTTTTGCATGCTTTTTTTCGCCCGACACGATCATCCAGCCAGCGCGATAGCCGCATGAGCGGTAATTTTTGGACAAACCGTTAAACGTGATGAACAACACATCATCAGCCAGCGAGGCCAACGAGGTGTGTGTGGCACCGTCGTACAAAACTTTGTCGTAAATCTCGTCAGCAAAAATAATCAACTGGTGTTGGCGAGCCAGTTCCACGATTTGCTGGAGCAAGGCCACCGGATACAGTGCGCCGGTGGGGTTATTGGGATTGATAACGACGATGGCGCGGGTATTGGGATTGATTTTTTTGCGAATATCCTCGATGTCAGGAAACCAGTCCGCCTGCTCGTCGCACACATAGTGAACGGGTCTGCCACCTGACAAGCTGACGGCTGCCGTCCACAACGGATAATCCGGTGCCGGGACCAGCACTTCATCGCCGGTATTGAGCAGCGCATTCATGCTCATGACGATCAGTTCGGAAGCGCCATTGCCCAGATAAATATCGTCGATGGTGACGCCGGCGATCTTTTTTTCCTGGCTGTACTGCATGATCGCCTTGCGCGGTGCGAACAGCCCCTTGGAATCGGTATAGCCGGACGCATTGCTCATATTCCGGATCATGTCCTGGACGATTTCATCGGGCGCGTCAAAGCCAAACGGCGCAAGATTGCCGATGTTGAGTTTGATGATCTTGTGACCCTCTTCCTCCATCTCGCGGGCTTTTTCGAGCACGGGTCCGCGGATGTCGTAACAAACGTCGGCCAGTTTTTTGGATTTTTGGATAGCTTTCACGGCGGGATCCTGCTTCGGTTGGCGTGCGGGCAAACACAGTGTTGCACCGCGAAAAAACAAGCATTTTGCCCCAAAACGGGCAGGTTTACCAATGAAGGCGCCGATGAGGTCTGACCGGAAAGTTTTGTGGCGGCGTAACTGGGTTCCCGCCCTCAGCTTTTTTACCCTTCCCGGCCTGCTATAAAATACCCGTTTTTTCAGCATCTCCTGGGCGTTTAACGCTGGCCCGGACATCTCAGGATAAAATGTCCCAGCTATGAAATTACACGCGACGACAACCCAGCAATATCAGACCATCACCGGATATGAGGAAGACTGGGTCGAAATCAACGCGGTCCGTTGGGGACAAAGCCTGATCGTCTTGCCCGAGTCTGCGCCGGTTGTCTGGCCGGTTGCTTCCTTTGAGTCACTCCGTGCCGATGATTTCGCGGCCCTGGAAGCGACTGAACCCGATCTGGTGATTCTTGGCACTGGCCTGAAGCAACGATTCATCGCCCCGGGGCTGATTGGCAGCCTGTTGTCGCGGCGCATCGGCGTGGAATGCATGGACAACCAGGCGGCCTGCCGCACTTACAATATTTTGATGGCTGAGGGACGCAAGGTCGCGCTGGCGCTGATCCTCCCCGGTATGCACACCCCACCCCCAGAACTAGGAGATTAAATGGGCGATCGTCCCTCAATTCTGAACATGACTGTTCCCGATTTCAGCGCACCCATGACGGGCAGTACACCTTTTCAGCTGTCCGATTACCGGGGTAAGAAAATAGTCCTGTATTTCTATCCCAAGGACAATACGCCCGGCTGTACCACTGAAAGCCTGCAATTCCGCGACCTGCATCCGAAATTCCGTGCGGCGGGCTGCGAAATTTTCGGTATCAGCCGTGACAGCCTGCGCTCTCATGACGGCTTCAAGTCAAAACTCGAGTTGCCGTTTGAATTGATTGCCGACACGGACGAAACTGTTTGCACAATGTTTGATGTCATGGTGATGAAATCTATGTACGGTAAAACTGTGCGTGGCGTCGAGCGCTCGACATTTGTGATTGACGCTTCCGGCAAAATAGTGAAAGAATGGCGTGGAGTGAAGGTGCCAGGACACGTTGATGAAGTTCTGGAAGTAATTGAGGGTCTTGCCTGATTTACCACAACTCCTTGAAAATAAACAATTTTTCAAACAAAAGGCTGTTTAAGCAAAAGGTAATTAACCTTTTTCTTAAACAGCCTTTTCAGTTTTATTCGCATTATTTTGATTGGTTGAATATCACTGGTTTTGTCTTTTCCACTTTTCAAGCACGAGGATCTGATGCCCCTGCCTAAAATGCCTGCCAAACCCGCTGCACTGCTCTCTCCGGTTGATTATCCCAAGGCAGAAAAAGGCAAATCCCTGAAACCTCCGATCGCATTAGTTCAGCCGCCTGCTCCGCCGGCCCCGACGCCGCAGTCCAGGTCACGCTCCGATGCGCCCGCGAAAGAAAAAACGGTCTCGAAGCCGCAGCGCAGCGATACCCACCCCAAGTCACCCACCAGCCGCTCCGCTGACAAGCGGGGGGTGACCAAATTATTTGTTCTTGATACCAACGTGCTGATGCACGATCCGACCTCGCTGTTCCGGTTTGCCGAGCATGATGTCTACCTGCCGATGATCACGCTGGAGGAGCTCGACAATCACAAGAAGGGCATGTCCGAGGTGGCTCGTAACGCGCGCCAGGTATCTCGCTCGCTCGATGCACTGGTCGCCGATGTGTCGGAAGATGCCATTGATGGCGGCATTCTGCTCAGCAAACTGGGCAACAAGGATGCCAGCGGGCGCCTGTTCTTCCAGACCCGCCTGGGCCGGTGGACGCTGCCTCCGGAACTACCGGAGGGCAAAGCAGACAATCAGATTCTGGGCGTGGTGCGCGCACTGCAAGAGCAGCATCCTGCGCGGCCAGTGGTGCTGGTCTCCAAGGACATCAACATGCGCATCAAGGCGCGTGCGCTGGGGCTGCCTGCGGAAGAATATTTCAATGACCATGTGCTGGAAGATACCGATCTGCTCTACTCCGGCATCCTGCAGTTGCCAGATGATTTCTGGATCCGTCACGCCAAAGGCATGGAATCGTGGCAGGAAAATCGTCAGGGTATGGGCACGACCTTCTACCGCGTGACCGGACCGATGGTGGCGGCAATGCTGGTCAATCAATTTGTGTATATGGAGCCGGGTAACGGCGAACCCTCGTTTTACGGTCAGGTCACGCAGATCAATGGCAAAACTGCGGTCCTGCGTACGCTGCGTGATTTTGCCCACAACAAAAATAACGTCTGGGGTATCACCTCACGCAACCGCGAACAGAATTTCGCGCTGAATCTGCTGATGGATCCCGAATGCGACTTCGTCACGCTGCTCGGCCAGGCCGGTACCGGCAAGACGTTGCTGGCGCTCGCAGCGGGTCTGGCCCAGGTGCTGGAATCGAAAACCTACAATGAGATTATTGTCACGCGCGTGACGGTCCCGGTCGGTGAAGATATTGGCTTTCTGCCGGGTACCGAAGAAGAAAAAATGTCACCCTGGATGGGAGCGTTTGATGACAATCTCGAAGTACTGAATAAATCAGACTCGGATGCCGGTGAATGGGGGCGCGCTGCGACGCAGGAATTGATCCGCTCACGGATCAAAATCAAATCGCTCAATTTCATGCGCGGACGTACCTTCGTCAGTAAATATCTGATCATTGATGAAGCGCAGAATCTGACGCCCAAGCAAATCAAGACGCTGGTAACGCGTGCCGGCCCCGGCACCAAGATCGTCTGCCTTGGCAATATCGCGCAGATTGATACGCCGTATCTGACCGAAGGCTCCAGCGGGCTGACCTACGTGGTGGATCGTTTCAAAGGTTGGGGACACAGCGGCCATATCACCCTTGCACGCGGCGAACGTTCGCGGCTGGCGGATCACGCCAGCGAAGTTTTGTAGCGTCAGAAGCTTTCAGACAAGAGACCGAGAGGCTTTCGCGCAGTGCATGACTGCCGGAATGCCTTCAGGATCACTAAAGCCACTGTCGCCCGAGCCACCAGGCAATCGCTGCAATAAAGGCCGAGGCCGGGATGGTGAACACCCACGCCCAGACGATGTTGCCGGCCACGCCCCAGCGTACTGCTGACATCTTGCGCGAAGAACCAACGCCGACAATGGCACCGGTGATGGTGTGGGTAGTAGAGACAGGGATTCCCATCGCAGTGGCGAGAAATAAAGTCATCGCACCACCGGTCTCGGCGCAAAATCCACCGACCGGTTTGAGCTTGGTAATCTTCTGCCCCATGGTCTTGACGATGCGCCAGCCACCAAACAAGGTGCCCAGGCCGATCGCAAGATAGCAGGAAACAATGACCCACATCGGCAACGGATCGGATGCCGTGCTGACACCGGACGCAATCAGCAGCATCCAGATGATGCCCATAGTTTTTTGTGCATTGTTACCGCCATGACCGAGGCTATACATCGACGCCGATAGTAACTGCATGCGACGGAACCATTGATCCACGCGCTGTGGGGTGCTGCGTACGAAGAGCCAGGAAATGATCAGCATCATCAGTGACCCGAACAGGAAACCCAGCAAAGGCGAGAGCACGATAAAGCTGATAATTTTGATCAGGCCACTTGACATCAGAGAGTCCGTCCCGGCTTTGGCGACGGCCGCCCCCACCAACCCGCCAATCAGCGCATGCGAAGAGGATGAGGGAATACCGTAGTACCAGGTAATGAGATTCCAGACGATGGCACCGGCGAGCGCACCAAAAACAACATAGTGATCCACCACTGAGGGATCGATCGTGCCTTTGCCGACGGTCGTTGCCACTTGCAGCTGAAAGACCAAAATGGCGATGAAGTTGAAGAATGCGGCGAGCAACACGGCGTTTTGCGGCTTGAGCACACCCGTCGACACCACAGTGGTAATGGCGTTCGCGGCATCATGAAATCCATTCATGAAGTCAAATAGCAGTGCGAGAATAATCAGAGCGCCGAGCAAATAAATGCTGATGTTTAAGGTCTGCATGTCTGCGATCAGGCGTTCTCGACGATAATACCCTCGACGATGTTGGCGACATCCTCGCAACGGTCAGTGACGGTTTCGAGAATTTCATAAATGGCTTTGAGCTTGATGAGGTTGCGCACATCAGGCTCTTCACGAAACAGTTTGGACATGGCCGCACGCATGACGTGATCCGCATCGGACTCCAGGCGATCAATTTCAGCGCAGATAGTCAGTATTTCACGCGCATTATTCATGTTGTGCAGCAGCGAGACGCTTGCCAGCACTTTTTCGCAGCAGGTCTGGCATAGTTCGGCCAGTCGCTTGGCCTCGGGCGTAATTTCCTTGATGTCGTAGAGCCATATCGTCTGACCGACGTCTTCCATCAGATCGAGAATGTCATCCATGCGGGTGATGAGCTGGTGTATATCATCCCGATCCAGCGGCGTAATGAACGTTTTATGCAGCATCTCCAGTGTTGCATGCGTCACTTTGTCTGCCTGCTTTTCGATGGTCTCGATCGCATGAACCCGATGCTCGAGATCGTCGAAATTGGTCATCAGTGCTACCAGTTCTCTGCCACCTTTGACGCAAAGCTCACCGTGCTGGATAAACAAATCAAAAAACTTGCCCTCGGTGGGCATCAAACGTCCAAACATGTTTCGACTCCCTGGAATGCATCGATCTCAATGCAGACTCATTCACCGCTGCTGTAGGGTGAAGCACTGCCTGTGTAATTTTCAAATTTTGTATATTGGCCGAGGAAGGTCATGCGAACGCTGCCAATCGGACCATTACGCTGCTTGCCGATAATAATTTCAGCCATGCCTTTTTCTGGCGTATCCGGGTTGTACACTTCGTCGCGGTAGATGAACAATATCAGATCGGCATCCTGCTCGATTGCGCCGGATTCGCGCAAATCTGACATCACGGGTCGCTTGTTGGGACGCTGCTCAAGCGAACGATTCAGCTGTGACAATGCAATCACCGGGCAATTCAGCTCTTTGGCCAGACCCTTGAGGTTACGAGATATCTCGGAGATTTCGGTGGCTCTGTTCTCGCCGGGAGAATTGGCGGACATTAGCTGAAGATAATCGACAATGATCAGCCCGAGCTTGCCGCAGGTCCGGGCCAGCCTGCGCGAACGGGCGCGCAACTCGATTGAATTCAGGGCGGGGGTCTCGTCGATATAGACCTGCGCATCATTCATCTTCTGGATGGCATGCGTCAGGCGTGGCCAGTCGTCATCGTTGAGTCGGCCTGTTCGCAGGCGATGCTGATCAAGACGGCCGACTGAACCCAGCATACGCATTGCCAGCTGTGTACCACCCATCTCCATCGAAAAAATCGCTACAGGCAAACCACTTTCGACAGCAACGGTTTCGCCGATGTTGACGGAAAATGCTGTTTTACCCATGGAGGGTCGGCCTGCAACGATGATCAGATCGCCCGGCTGCAAGCCTGATGTCATGCGATCCAGATCAACGAAACCGGTTGGTACGCCGGTAATGTCATTCTGGTTATCACGGTTGTAGAGCTCATCAATTCGTTCGACGACTTGCGTGAGCAGCGGCTGAATTTCCTGGAAACCCTGATTACCACGTGCGCCCTCTTCGGCAATGGCAAAGATTTTGGATTCTGCCTCGTCGAGCATTTGCTTGACTTCTTTGCCCTGCGGGTTAAACGCGGCGCTCGTGATTTCATCAGACACCGTAATTAATTTTCGCAGGACACCGCGATCACGAACGATTTCTGCGTAACGACGAATATTGGCGGCAGACGGTGTGTTTTGCGCAAGCGCATTGAGGTAGGCAATACCACCTGCTTCTTCTGCCTTGGCCGCTGACGTCAGGGATTCAAAAACGGTAATGACATCCGCAGGACGCGACGCGTTAATGAGTTTGACGATGTGCTGGAAAATCAGCCGGTGGTCAAAACGATAAAAATCGTCAGCGCTGACCATGTCAGCAATCTTGTCCCAGGCAGCGTTATCAAGCAATAAACCACCCAGAACCGACTGCTCCGCCTCGATGGAATGCGGTGGCACACGCAGGGACTCTATTTGCGGATCGACGCGGTTGTTCATGGGCACGGATTATACCTGTTAGCCTGCCGGGCTCGGGCCGAACATCCGAATGCGCGATGGCTTGTCCGGTGAACTAACGCGCCTGGCACAAGATAAAAAAGGCGAAAAAAAATGCCGGGATATCCCGGCATTTTTTGTAACAACACTTGCTCAATCACGCTTGCTCGCCAACGACAGCGACATTGATTTCAACAACGACATCGGTGTGCAGAGCAACGGTCAGCGGATGATCGCCGGTCGTTTTCAGCGGACCCTGTGGCATGCGAACTTGCGCCTTGTCGACAACAAAACCCTGCTTGCCCAGTGCCTCAGCGATATCGTGGTTGGTTACGGAACCGAACAGACGACCATCAACACCGGCTTTTTGCGAGATCTTCACTGTATGACCCGACATCTTGTCAGCCTGAGCCTGTGCTGCTGCGAGCTTTGCCGCAGCTGCCTTTTCGAGTTCTGCACGACGCGCTTCAAATTCAGCGATCGCGTCGGCGGTAGCACGGCGAGCCATGCGTTGCGGGATCAGAAAATTGCGGGCATAGCCGTCTTTCACACGAACCACGGCGCCCAGGTCGCCCAGATTCGCCACTTTTTCCATCAGAATGACTTGCATATTTTTCTCCAGGATTGATAGAGGAACGGACGATCAAGCGTTATGCAGATCGGTATACGGCAGCAGCGCGAGATAACGCGCACGCTTGATCGCCGTATCGACCTGACGCTGATAATGGGCACGAGTACCTGTCAGACGCGCTGGCATGATCTTGCCGTTTTCCTGCACGAAGTCTTTGAGGGTGTCGACGTCCTTGTAGTCAACCTGCTCAACGTTGGCCACGGTGAAGCGGCAGAATTTTTTGCGCTTGAACAGTGGGTTCTGCTGCTTGCGCTTTTCCTTGAGTTTGCTCTTGTCGAATTTTTTACCGAATGCCATTTTGCTGGCTCCTGAATCTAAGAAATATTTTCAAAATCTGTGAGGTGAAACACCAATGCCTTACTGTTACGATTTTTTCTGGCCACAAAGCCGCTAAACCGAAACGAAGCGCCCATCTGAGCCCGCTGCAGCCGGTCTGCAATCGTTCCTGCGGCTATCGCCTGCAGTTCAAATCCGACTTGTCGACTGATACCTGCCTCAATCTGTTCCGATGTGTGTACCAGTGTTGCGTTCACCATCGGTATCCCAGCTGGCGTGTAGCGCAACACATCGCGCTCTGCCAGGGTCGCTACGCAATAAAAACTGTTGTCACCTCGCTCCGTTGCAGACACGTGCCAATCAGGCCGCAGGCGCCTCAGCGCGCTGGCTCTTGGCTGCGTCTTCCTTCTGCACGCTCTTCATCATGGGCGATGGCGCAGTCTCGGCCTTCTTCATGCGAACGGTAAGGTGGCGCAACACGGCATCATTGAAGCGAAAGCCGGTTTCGATTTCAGTCAGCGTTTCGCCATCGCATTCGATGTTCATGCAAACGTAGTGTGCTTTGGCAAGCTTTTGGATCATGTAGGCCATCTGGCGACGACCCCAGTCTTCGACGCGGTGGACTTTACCGCCACGGCCGCTGACCAGACCCTTGTAGCGTTCGATCATCGCGGGCACTTGCTCGCTCTGATCCGGGTGGACGATAAAAACTATTTCATAGTGACGCATCATTTCTCCTTAAGGACGGATTAACAAATCGCCCACCCCGGCGTCAGGACGAGTGTGGGAAGAGGAAAACCCGCGACTATACCGGGGAAGTGGAGAAAACTCAATGTCGTCAGGGAGTTATCAGGCAATACTGAGCGGAAACACCGAATATTGTGCTTGCCTTTCGCCCAATGCTGTATAAAAATACAGCCTGTTTATAAAAACAGTCGCTTTGCCGGGGAGTTGCCATGATTAAACTGACCGCCCGCCAGGAACAAATCCTCGCGCTGATTCGGGATGCCATCGAGAAAACCGGATTTCCGCCCACCCGGGCCGAAATCGCTAACGAACTGGGTTTCCGCTCTGCCAACGCCGCCGAGGAACATTTGCAGGCACTCGCCCGTAAAGGTGCGATTGAAATCTCTCCGGGCACTTCACGCGGCATTCGTTTGCTGGACCGTCCGTCGGATAGCCGGCTACGCCGCTTCAGTGTGTCTCAAATGGTGCTGCCCCATCCCGAGATCATGCAATTTTCGCTGCCATTGATTGGTCGGGTCGCTGCGGGTTCACCGATACTGGCGGAGGAGCATATCTCTGCCAACTATCAGGTTGATCCGGCTTTGTTCACGGCACGGCCCGACTATTTGCTGAAAGTGCGTGGCATGTCGATGCGGGATGCCGGCATTCTGGATGGCGATTTACTGGCCGTAAAAAAAGCCGATCAGGCGCGTGATGGACAGATTGTGGTGGCACGGCTGGATGACGAAGTGACCGTCAAGCGCTTCCGCACCAGCGGCGGCGTGGTTGAACTCTTGCCGGAAAACCCGGATTTCGATGTCATTCGCGTCGAGCCGGGACGGCATGAATTCGCGCTGGAGGGACTGGCTGTCGGATTGCTCAGGGCCTGGGGTTAAGTGTCGCTAACAAAAAACCACTAGCGCTTGATGCGTTTGCGACGCTCTACCATCTGCGTCGCAATCCCTCGCAAAATATTGACCTCCTCAGTCTCGAGACCGGCGCGTGAAAATAGCCGGCGCAGCCGGGACATCAGCTTTTTGGGATGACCGGGGTCCAGAAATTCAATCGCAATCAGCGCCTCTTCCAAGTGCCGGAACAAACCCTCAATTTGTTCGGCGCCGGCCATCTCCCCCTGAAAACCGATACCCATCACTTCGCGCTGCTCACCCAGTGCAGCGACGCGACATTCATAGGCCAGAATCTGCACCGCCTGGGCCAGATTCAGCGATGAATACCGCTCATCAACTGGCACACTGACCAGTGCATTACATTTTTCAACCTGCTCGTTAGAGAGCCCGAAACGCTCATTGCCGAAAACCAGCGCACAGCGCAGTGCGGCATCCGCATGCAACTGCTGCGCAAGCGAACGCGGCGACTTTAACGGTGGCGAAAATTCGCGCAATCGTGCTGACAAGGCCACGGTCAGGTTGCAACCTGCCAGCGCCTCCTCAAGGTTTGCGACAATACGCGCCCGGGACAGCAAATCCACAGCGCCGCTGGCAAAGGCAATCGCTTCCTCATGATGAAGCGCATCAGGATCACGCGGACTGACCAGCACCAGCTCGGAAAACCCCATGGTTTTCATCGCCCGGGCGGCGGCACCAATGTTACCCGGCCGACTGGTTTCGACCAAAACAAAACGCACGCGCTCGAAGACAGGCGAATCGGAACTGGGAGAGGTGGACGGGTTCATTTAAAATAGCGGCTATTCGCGGAGTTCGTGCCGCATCGTTCATTCTCACTGTAGTGACTGTCACTGACATCAGTGACCAGACCAATTTTAACGGAACCACCATGCATCCCATGATCAATACTGCGGTGAAAGCCGCGCGCCGCGCCGCTTCGATCATTACTCGAGCATCCTTCGAGGTCGAGCAACTGCGTGTCATGACCAAAAACCACAACGATTTTGTCACTGAAGTGGATCAGGCCGCCGAGCAGGCGATCATTGACGTGCTGCGTCAGGCCTATCCGGATCATGCGATTCTGGCCGAAGAATCCGGCGCATCCGCCAATCTGCACGACGACAACGAAAACGTCTGGATCATCGATCCCTTGGACGGCACCACCAATTTCATTCATGGCTTCCCTCAATACGCGATCTCGATTGCGCTGCAGCACCGCGGGCAAATCACACAAGCGGTAGTCTATGATCCCACCCGCAATGAGCTCTTCACAGCCAGTAAGGGTGCAGGCAGCTTCCTCAATGAAAAACGTCTGCGCGTTGCCAAACGCGACCGACTCGCCGATGCGCTGATCGGCACCGGTTTCCCGTACAGCGATCTCACCGCACTCGACGAATACGTAAAAATGTTTCATCTGATGACGCAAAAGTCCGCTGGTCTGCGCCGCCCCGGCGCAGCCGCACTGGATCTGGCTTATGTTGCAGCCGGCAGACTCGATGGCTTCTTTGAAAAAAATCTCAAGCCGTGGGATATTGCAGCAGGTGCTCTGCTAATCACGGAAGCAGGCGGCATCGTCGCGAATTTTTCCGGTGAATCCGACTATCTGTACAAAGGCGATGTGATTGCAGGTTCGCCCAAAGTCTTCGGTCAAATGCTCAACCTGCTCACGCCTTTCGCCTAAGGCGTTTCTGCTGAGTTCTTTATACAGATGTATAGCTCGCCATGTATCTTTGCTGAGGCCTTTGTCGTCAGACACTGCGAATGCTGTTGAGAAAGGCAAAAGCCAGACCGGCACCGAGCCTGTTATACTCCTCGTTGCGCGGTCATTGTTCCAGTCTCCTGACCGCCCCTCCCGGAAATCCCCCCTTTGACCTGTGACTGGCGCCCTGATGCGGCGGCGGGTTGACTTATTCTCATTATCTATGTCATTTGCTGAACTCGGCTTGGCCGAACCTATCGTGCGTGCCGTCACGGAAAACGGTTATACCCAACCCACTCCTATTCAACTACAAGCGATACCCGCCGTTTTAAAAGGTGGCGATCTGCTCGCCGGTGCCCAAACAGGTACCGGTAAAACTGCGGGCTTTACCTTGCCCATGTTGCAGCTGCTGTCCGGCAAATCCCGTCCGGCTGCCAAAACAGTGCGCGCACTGGTCCTCACACCGACGCGCGAACTTGCGGCGCAAGTCGAAGAAAGTGTGCGCACGTATGGAAAATATCTGAGCCTCTCGTCCGCCGTGATTTTTGGTGGCGTGAACATCAATCCGCAAATCCAGCGACTGGCACGCGGTCTCGATATCCTCGTTGCCACACCGGGGCGTCTGCTCGATCTGATGCAGCAAGGCGCTGTTGATCTGCGCGCTGTTGAAATTCTGGTGCTCGACGAAGCAGACCGCATGCTGGATATGGGCTTTATCCGCGATATCCGCAAAGTGCTGGCTGCGCTGCCGCCCAAGCGTCAAAATTTACTCTTCTCCGCGACCTTCTCCGATGAAATCAAAGCGCTGGCTGACGGCCTGCTCGATAGTCCGGCGATGATCGAAGTCGAACGGCGCAATTCCACCGTTGAAGTCATTTCGCAAAAAATTCATCCGGTCGATCGCGACAAAAAACATCAGCTGCTCACTCACCTGATCAAAGAACATAACTGGTTCCAGGTGCTGGTCTTCACCCGTACCAAGCACGGCGCCAACAAGCTGGCCGAACAACTGAGCAAAGCGGACATACCGTCTCTGGCGATTCACGGCAACAAAAGTCAGGCTGCGCGCACGCGCGCACTGGCGGAATTCAAAACCGCCGAGTTGCAAGTACTCGTTGCCACCGATATTGCCGCGCGCGGTATCGACATCGATCAGCTGCCTTATGTAGTGAACTACGATCTGCCGAATGTGCCGGAAGACTATGTGCATCGGATCGGCCGTACCGGCCGTGCGGGCTCGACTGGTCAGGCCGTGTCACTGGTCTGCGTAGATGAGCGCAATCTCCTGCGCGATATCGAGCGTTTCATCAAACGAGAAGTGCCGGTGGAAGTCATCGCCGGCTTTGAGCCGGATCCGAACGCGCGGCCACAGCCGATACAGCTGCGCAGCCAGGAACACCGCGGCCAGCCCCGGCACCAGCAGGGTAAACGCCCCGCTTCGCCGTCCGGCCGCAACGGAGGCAACGGAGGCAAACCAGCTAGTGGCGGTCAGCGCGGCAACGCGCAGAGGTCTGCCCAGGGGGCCGGCAGATCCTCCTTGGCAGCAACTGGCACGACAACCGCCAATGCAAGCGCCAGACCGCAGCGCACACCGGCTGTGCGTACTGCGACTTTGCTCGGCCAGCCAGCGGCCAATGCGCCCTCAGGCAGGCGTCGCAGCGGCCAGCGCTGATCCGGCCCACCCGGGTTACCCGTGCAGGCTGTGCTACATTCTCGCGTCACGTAATAGCCGTATCTCTTGCGTTGTCTCTGAGGCTTCACTTGATAGTGAAAGCGGCTGGTTCTTGACAAAAGACGCTGGATCCCGGTCTGCGCCGGGATGACTTTTTGAAAGCTATCGGTTTAAAAGGCAGCCTGTTTCGGGATAACGTTTCAGAAGCTGATGACTTCTCAATCGTCATCCCGGCGCAGGCCGGGATCCAGTGTCTTTGCCCAACCAACGGTATCAGGCCTTGAGCCCGGCTGGCCACTCAACCTTTTTTGAACTTCGCCTTCGTCCAAGCAAAGCATGACCGCAGCCGATCGCTCCAGCCTTGACAATCACACACCCATGATGCGGCAGTATCTGGGTATCAAGGCCGACCATCCGGACACCCTCCTGTTCTATCGGATGGGCGACTTCTATGAATTATTTTTTGAAGACGCTGAAAAGGCGGCTCGCCTGCTAGGCATTACCCTGACACAGCGCGGCGCGTCGAACGGTAACCCGATCAAGATGGCGGGTGTTCCCTTCCACTCCGCAGATCAGTATCTGGCCAAACTGGTCAAGCTCGGCGAGTCCGTCGCCATCTGCGAACAGATTGGCGATCCGGCCACCAGCAAAGGCCCGGTGGAACGGCGTGTGCAGCGTATCGTTACACCTGGCACCCTGACCGAATCGGAACTGCTACCGGAAAAATCGGACCGACCGCTGATGGCCATCCATATCCTGCGCCATCGCAAAGGACCGAGAAACACCAAAGATCTGACCCTCGGTCTGGCCTGGCTGTCGCTGGCCAGCGGGCGTTTGCGTGTGACCGAAATCGCTGCTGAGTCATCACAGCTGAAAGTCAGCCTGCGTCAGGAATTTGAACGTATCTCCCCGGCAGAAATTCTGTGTGACGCGGCATCGCGCGCCTTGCTGGAAGAAATCCCCGGTCTCCGCCCGACCACGGTCTCTGACTGGCATTTCGATCCGACTGCGGGTGAAAAATCACTGCTGGAACAGTTGGGTACCGCTACGCTCGCCGGCCATGGTGGCGAGGCATTGGGCCCGGCTCTGGGTGCTGCGGGTGCCTTGCTTCACTACGCCCGCACCACGCAGGGCAAACATTTACAGCATGTGCGAAGTCTCATCGTCGAGCGCGAGAGCGACACGATTGCAATGGACGCTGCCACACGTCGCAACCTTGAAATCAGCGAGCCCCTGCGTTATGCAGAAGGCACCTCACTCACGCTGTTTTCTCTGCTCGATCATTGCAAGACTGCGATGGGTTCGCGTTTGCTGCGTAACTGGTTGCATCACCCCAGCCGTCATCAGGCACAGGCACAGCAGCGGCACGACGCGATAGAAGCGTTGCTGGCCACCGCGCAATCCGACCCGCTGGCCTCGAGCTTATCCGCCATCCCCGATATCGAACGCATCGCCAGCCGCATTGCGCTTCTCAGCGCCAAGCCTCGCGATCTGGCCGCGCTGCGTGCAGGACTTGCGCACTTGCCCCTGCTCCAGTCCACCCTGAATGCTCACGCGTCCTTGCAAGCTTCGGCATTGCTAGCGCAAACCATCACGGGCCTGACACCACCCCGGGACTGCCTGAGCCTGCTGGAGAAATCGATTGCTGACGAACCCGCGGCGCAGGTGCGCGACGGCGGTGTCATCGCATCGGGTTACGATGCCGAGCTCGATGAGCTGCGAGGTCTGTCCGACAATGCGGGTCAGTTTCTGCTGGATCTGGAATCGCGCGAGCGCGCGCGCACCGGCATCGCCAATCTTCGGGTTGAGTACAACAAGGTGCACGGCTTTTACATCGAAGTGACTCATGGCCAGACGGCCAAGGTACCTGATGATTATCGCCGACGTCAGACACTCAAAAATGCCGAACGCTACATCACGCCCGAGCTGAAGGCCTTCGAAGACAAAGCCTTATCCGCACAGGACCGTGCCCTCGCACGTGAAAAACGGCTGTATGAACAGTTGCTTGAATCGCTGACAGCACACATTCCCGAGCTGCAGCGCGTGGCCGAAGCCGCCGCACAGCTCGATGTGCTGGTGGCGCTTGCCTCGCACGCACAACGTCACCAGTGGTGCAAGCCGCAACTGCAGAGTGCGCCGGGGCTGCACATTGTGCAAGGCCGTCATCCGGTGGTCGAGAACGTGATCGAACGTTTCATGCCGAATGACTGCGAACTTTCACCCGAGCGCAGGCTGCTGCTGATCACCGGACCGAACATGGGCGGCAAGTCCACCTACATGCGTCAGCTGGCGCTGATCACGCTGCTCGCCTATGCAGGCAGCTATGTGCCGGCAACCCGGGCAACGCTGGGCCCGGTGGACCGTATCTTTACCCGTATCGGTGCCGCAGATGATCTCGCGGCAGGCTACTCAACCTTCATGCTGGAAATGGTGGAGTCCGCCGCTATTCTGCACGGCGCCACTGAACACTCGCTAGTGCTGATGGATGAGGTCGGACGCGGCACCTCCACCTTTGATGGTCTGGCGCTGGCCTGGGCGATTGCCAGCGCGCTGCTGCAGACCAATCGCAGTCTGACACTGTTTGCGACGCACTACTTCGAACTAACCCAGCTCCCGCAGACGCACACAGCCTGTGCGAATGTGCACTTGTCGGCAGTGGAGCACAAAGACAATATTGTTTTTCTGCACACCGTGGAACAGGGCCCGGCCTCACAAAGTTACGGCTTGCAGGTCGCGCAACTGGCGGGCGTGCCGCCAACCGTGATACGTGCGGCCCGCAAACATCTGGCTGCGCTCGAAGCGCATGCGGCACAGGCAGACACGCAGTTCGATTTATTTGCCGCTGTGCCCCTCGACGAAAATATTGGCAAAGTCATCGCTGAGCCCGTCACCGAATCCATGTCACCGCTGGCAGAAGCGGTGCGCCGTATCGACCCGGACAGCCTGACACCCCGCGAAGCCCTTGAAGCCCTCTACCAACTGCGGCAGCTTGCTGAAAATCCGCCTCACTGCAACTGAATCGAACGGACCTGATCGCCATCCTCATCATCGTCGTCGTGATGGTGATGACCATGCGGACCATGTACATGACCGTGCGCAATTTCTTCCGGGCTGGCTTCCCTGACCTCGACCACATGCAGCGCGAAACGCAGAGCCATCCCGGCCAGCGGATGATTACCATCGAGGACCACCTTGCCATCAGCGATGTCAGTCACGGTAAATACCCGCATGTCATTGCCTGAACTTTGATCGGGCGCACCTTCGAACTGCATGCCGATTTCCAAAGGCTCGGGCAAGACCTCGCGTGGCTCAATCTTCACCAGTTCAGCGTCGTATTCGCCGAACGCATCTTCCGGCTCAACCTGAATCGTGACCTGATAACCGGACGCTTTACCGGCCAGCGCTTCTTCAATCTTGGGCAGCGTATTGGCATAGCCACCATGCAGGTAAACCATGGGCTGCTGGCTTTCTTCGATCAGATTGTCCTGTGCATCAGAGAGCTTGTAGTGCAACGTAACGACGGTGTCTTTGCCGATATTCATCATGTCATCCTTTCGCTGAATCGGTGGCCGAGTATACCCGACGGCCCCGCCCCCTCGTTCGGGCGAACGATCTCAGGCCATCGATATAATGGCGGCATGAAAAATCCCAGCGTACTTGGCGGCCTCACGCCAGACCAGTTCCTTCGCAAACACTGGCAGAAAAAACCCCTGTTAATTCGCGGTGCCATGCCGGACGTACAGGCACCTCTGACACCGGAATTCATGTTCCGGCTGGCAGCACGCGAGGATGTTGAATCGCGGCTGATCACCAATTTCCGCCGCCAGTGGAAGATGCAACACGGACCGTTTGCGGCACTGCCATCGACCGCCCAAAAAAACTGGACGCTGCTGGTACAGGGAGTCAATCTGCATGATGATCAGGCAGACCAACTGCTGCATCAGTTCCGCTTTATTCCCGACAGTCGCCTCGATGATCTGATGATCAGCTACGCCACCGATGGTGGGGGCGTTGGCGCTCATGTGGATTCGTACGATGTTTTCCTGCTTCAGGTGCACGGACAGCGACGCTGGCGCATCAGTGCGCAGCAAGACCTGAGCCTTCGCGAGGGCTTGCCTCTGAAAATCCTCAGGCACTTCACGCCCGAGCAAGAATTCATTCTCAACCCCGGTGACATGCTTTATCTACCGCCACATTATGCGCATGAGGGCACAGCGATAGGTGAATGCATGACCTGTTCCATCGGTTTTCGCGCACCGGCCTGGCAGGAGCTGGGTGAGGCTTTCCTTGCCTTCATGGCAGACTCGATCGACTTACCCGGACGCTACTGCGATCCCGCTCTACAATCAACCCGCCAGCCGGCAGCGATCAGCGATGCCATGATGGATGCCGTCACCCGTTCACTGCAAAAGATCAATAACACGGCTGCCGACCGGGAAATTTTTCTGGGTGAATACCTTTCCGAGCCCAAGGCCTCGGTCAGCTTTGATCCGCCGCCACGCCCGGTCACTTTCCTTCAATTTCAGAAGATCATCGCGCGCGACGGGATTCGTCTGCATCGGAAATCCCGAATGCTGCACCGCGGCACACACATCTTTGTGAATGGTGAATCCTATGCACCCACCGCCGCAGATCGCAAGATCCTGAGGCAGCTGGCTGACCATCGGCAGTTGGCGCCGGCGCCGGCCACAAACGCTTCGGCCGATCTGCTGGAGAGTCTGTACCAATGGTATCGGGATGGCTGGTTGGACCTATCGCACCGCTGACACTTTCAAAAAAAATAATAAATCTGCTTTACGGGCCTTTCAGCGTTCAACGTGCTTTTATCTGCACACAATTTTCTTGGATGAAACTTAATATCCGCTTCGGCAATCTGCTGAAACGGCTTGCAAGCTTTTCAAGAAAACCCGTATAATTTCTGGCTAGGAAGTTTAGATGTTGCGGCAGTGCGTCAATTGCGTTTGCCAAGTCTGAAAAACGGCCTGATGTGCGATAACTACCGGTAGTTATTAAACAAAATTTCGCGTGTAATTTTTAATATTTAACCGAAGGAAAATCATGAAAAACTCGTTGCTGATCGCGTCCCTGTTGGCACTGGCTCTGGCTGCTTGCGGCAAAAAAGAAGAAGCCGCTGCACCTGCTGAAGCACCTGCTGCTGAAGCGCCTGCTGCTGAAGCGCCTGCTGCCGAAGCACCTGCTGCCGAAGCACCTGCTGCCGAAGCACCTGCCGCTGAAGCACCTGCTGCTGAAGAGAAGAAGTAATCTCTGGCAACCGCACAAAAAAGCCGTCCTTGCGACGGCTTTTTTGTTTATTGCGGGCATCAGGGCACCATTACGGTCCGCAAGACAGCCAGCCAAAACCCTCCGACTGATCGGCAATAACAACGTCGACCCCAGCGTCATCCAGCACACTATGAATCGCCGCGCTCACTTTGTCGGGCGAATTATTTTTCTGCGATAAATGCCCGGCAACCAGGCGCGTCAGACGACCCCGGTCAAGTGCCCGCAAAATATCCGCCGACTGCCCATTGGACAAATGGCCCAGCTGACCGCCAATACGGGCTCTGAGCCACGGAGGGTAGACCGATTGCGCAAGCATATCGACGTCGTGATTGAACTCCAGCAGCAGTGCATCACAGCCCGCCAGCGCTTCGATCAAATAGGGGGTGCTGTGACCCACATCCGTGAGTACGCCAATTTTGCAATGACCATCGGTAGCGGTGTACTGCACAGGCTCACGCGCATCATGCGGTACGGTGTAAGGCTTGATTTCGAGATCGCCGATCACAAAGGACTCGCCATCCCGGCAGATATGTACCTGCACGCCATCAGCGTCCTTGCGCACCGCCTCGAAGGTGCCGTGTGTCATCCAGACGGGAATGTTGTGGCGCCGGGCGACGCGGAAAACACCACCGACATGATCTTGGTGTTCATGCGTGACGATGATGCCGGAGAGTTGATCAGGACGGATGTCGAGTCGGCTCAGACGTGACGCTGCCTCTTTCAGCGCGAAGCCGCAATCGAGCATCACTTGGGTTTCTGTGATGCCCGATCGGGCGGAGATCAGCAGCGAATTGCCGTCGCTACCGCTGCCCAAACTCGCCATTCTCATAGGACGCCCCGGGCCTCTGCAGTCTGACCCATGGGGTCTGGCTTTTACTTCAGCTGGTCGCTCAGCAGCGCGAGAATACGATCGCCGGTGCTGCCGGTTTCAGCCTCCCCCTGCTCATTTTGCACGCTCACGCGCGTGGCCTCACCTGAGGTATTGACCAGAATACGATAGCGTTGTGCCTGCTTCTTGTCGTCTTTGGAACTGAACAGGCGAGCAAAGAAACCGGGCTCGCCGGCTTTTTTCTCGGCGTCGGATTTCTGGTCAACGTAACGAACAAAGTACAGGCCGCGCGCACGGTCACGGTCTTCCACCGTGAAACCGACCCGGTCGAGCGCCAAACCGACCCGGCGCCAGGCGCGGTCGAAGCTTTCTTCGACCAGCACATGCTGACCCAGTGCGTCTTTGGCCAGGCGCGCACGCTGTGGCGCAGCTTTGGCTTCGGCCACTGCCACTTTGGCGATTTTGACGTCGGAGCCCAAGCGCGCCATCAGGCGACCGAGAAATTCTGCCTCCAGTTCAGGATCCGCGGGCCGGCCTGTCCACATCGCACGGTCTTTCTGCTGTCCGGTCAGTACTTCCTGCGCACCACGATGGCTGATGTAGATTTCGGTGCTGCCATCGGCCGTGCGTTCGAGTCGGGTGCGGAACTTGTCGCGCTCGCCGGTGGAGTACAGCGAATCAAATACTTTGCCGATCGTATTACGAATGAAATCCTGAGGGATTTTTGCGCGATTCTCTGCCCAGTCGGTTTCCATCACACCAGCCTCGGGTGTTTCGATGGCCAGCAGAAAACCGCTCTCCTGCCAGAACTCCTTGATACGGGGCCACAACTGCTCGGGCGTTTGTTTGACGATCAGCCAGCGCTGATTGCCGTCACGGACAACGCGCACGTCCGCGGCGGGACTGACTTCCGGGCCTACCTTGGCAGGCGCGACGGTATTTACCGTACCTGCCGGACGCTGCGCATTGTAGGTGGATGCGGTGGCAGTCCCGGTCGGGTTGTCACCCACCGAGTAACGTCCTTCGGAGCGCACCTGCGTCAGATCGGGCGGCACTTCGAGCTTGTTGCTCTTGTTCGCTTTACCGGCACTCTTGTAGTCGATCTTGTCCGGCTCGAGCATCTCGCCGACCGAGCTACAGCCCGTCAGTGCGCAAAAGACCGCAACCAGCAACCAGCGGGAACGCAGGTTCGCTACAGAAAAAACACCAGGGTGAGAAAGACGCATGTGAGAAGACAATCAGAGAAGAGTTGTGGGGACGTCATGGCAAAATGCCAGATTCACGCAGCGCAGAATGAACCGCCTCGTGATGGGCTGCTCCGAGAGCAACCAGCGGAAGACGAATGCCGGACTGAATACGGCCCATCTGGGTCAGTGCCCATTTCACGGGCACCGGATTGGGCTCAACGAACAAACGGTTATGCAAAGGGATAAGGCGATCATTGATGGCAATCGCCTCGGTAATGCGGCCCGCCATCGCCGCCACGCAGAGTTCATGCATTGCGCGAGGTGCCACGTTCGCGGTAACGGAGATATTACCTTTGCCACCGCAGAACATCAGCGCCATCGCAGTGGCGTCATCGCCAGAATAAACTGCGAAAGATCGGGGTACCGCACGCAAGAGCTCTGTGCCGCGCGCAAGATTGCCCGTCGCATCTTTGACCCCAACAATACCGGTTACCGAAGACAAGCGAACAATGGTCTCGTTGCTCATATCTGCGACGGTGCGGCCGGGGACGTTGTAAAGAATCACAGGCAGATCGACTGCCTCGGCGATACGCCGAAAGTGCTGGTACATGCCTTCCTGCGTAGGACGGTTGTAGTACGGCACGACCTGCAACGATGCGTCCGCGCCAACGCCTTTGGCGTACTCGGTGAGTTCGATCGCCTCAGCAGTCGAATTGCCACCAGTACCGGCAATCACAGGAATGCGGCCGGCCACATGCTCAACGGCCATCTTGATCAGTTCACAATGCTCTTCCACGGACACCGTGGGCGACTCGCCCGTGGTGCCGACGATCACGATCGCATCGGTACCTTCGGCGATGTGCCAGTCCATCAGTTTTTTCAGTGCCGCTGCATCGAGACTGCCGTCTTCGTGCATCGGGGTCACAATCGCGACAATGCTGCCCTGAATCATTGTTGTGCCGTTGCAAAAAATCGAAACCGTGATTGTAACGGATAGGCTGCGAGATTCGCGACCCTTATTGCGGGGCCACGGGTTGGGTGCGGTGATCCAGCATCACAGCCTCTGCCGGGAGTGCCGCAAGACCATCGGCCTTGCGCAGGCAGATTCGCTGCACCATCGCCGGACGGGGCTGATGCTGATAGCCATCTTCGAAGGCAATCACGTGGCACACAGGCTGCGAACGGGCCCATTCCAGCAATTCGCCCGGGTTCAGCAGGAAGGCCGGGTTGGAAGGCTTGCCAAACTGACCATTACCCGCCGCGAAGGTCTCGTAAATCAGGATGCCCCCGGGGGCGAGGCTGTCGAACAGGGCCGCTGTCAGAGGGCGGTGGAGATAATTGCTGACCACGATGCCATTGAAGCGCTCCGACGTGAGCGGCCAGTCAGGCTGGCGGCTCGCCTCCGGGTGCTCAAGATCGAATTCCAACGTGACAATGCCCTGCCCGCTCGCTAATGCCAGCGCCGCGAGGTCGCGATCGACTGCCAGCACGGTGTGTCCCAACCCGACAAGAAGACGGCTGTGCCGGCCACCGCCACACGCCAGATCCAGCACCCTGCCGGCCGGTATCAGTTCCGCAAAGCGACTGACCCAGGGTGAGGGCTGGCCCTGGTTCATGTGGGCATTCATGCCAGCTTCCCCATTCCTGCTGCCAGGGCAGCGGTACTGCTGAGTAGCTTCCTATTTTTCATTGTCAAAATCGTCTGGTACACAATGAACGACGCTGGATCCCGGCCTACGCCGGGATGACGTTTTAAGACCGGTTGGCTTCAAAATCGTCATCACCTGCATGTGATGACTGCTACGTTTAAAACGCATTTCGTCAACATGGAACGCGGCGCATTAGTTATACGACAAGCCCATTTCCTCGCGCACATCGCGCATGGTTTCCTGCGCGTAGCGACGTGCCTGATCACAACCATCGGCGACGATGGCGCGCACCAGCGAAGGATCATCTAAATATTGCTGAGCGCGCTCGCGCATCGGCTCCTGTTCTTTCAGGATGCCGTCAATCACGGGCTGCTTGCACTCCAGGCAGCCGATACCGGCCGATTTGCAGCCTTTGGTCACCCAGTCACGCGTCGGCTGGTCTGAGTACACCATATGAAACTGCCAAACCGGACATTTTTCCGGATCACCGGGATCCGTACGACGTACCCGCGCCGGGTCGGTGGGCATGGTACGGATTTTTTTCGTGACCGTGTCACGATCATCTCGCAGCGCAATCGTATTGCCATAACTCTTGGACATTTTCTGTCCGTCGAGTCCGGGCAGACGTGAGGCCTCGGTGAGCAGTGCCTGCGGCTCGACCAGAATCAGCTTGCGGCTGCCTTCGAGATAGCCAAAGAGACGCTCACGATCAATCATCGACAAGTTTTGCGCATCGTCGAGCATGGCTTTGGCTTGCTCAAGTGCGTCATCTTTACCTTGCTCCTGGTATTCGGTGCGCAGTTCGTTGTAGAGCTTGGCGCGCTTGGTGCCGAGCTTCTTCACCGCGTCACGCGCTTTTTCTTCGAAATCTTTTTCACGGCCGTACAAGTGATTAAAGCGGCGCGCAATCTCGCGCGTCATTTCGATATGCGGCACTTGGTCTTCGCCCACCGGCACCATGCTGGCGCGATAGATGAGCACATCGGCGGCTTGCAGCAGCGGGTAGCCCAGAAAACCATAGGTTGCGAGATCGCGATCGGCAAGTTTCTCCTGCTGGTCCTTGTAGGTCGGCACGCGCTCGAGCCAGCCCAGTGGCGTGGACATTGACAGCAAGAGGTGCAGTTCAGCGTGCTCGGGCACTTTAGACTGAATGAAGATCGTGGCCTGCGAAGGATCGATACCCGCAGCAAGCCAGTCGATCACCATATCCCAGGTACTGGTTTCGATGATCGAGGGATCATCGTAATGCGTGGTCAGCGCATGCCAGTCGGCGACGAAAAAAAGGCAGGGATGCTCGGACTGCAGCCTGACCCAGTTTTTCAGTGCGCCATGGTAATGGCCAAGATGCATGGCGCCCGTGGGACGCATGCCGGAGACAACACGATCAGGATACATGGTGATCTCAGATAAGCAGGGATTGAATGGGAGACATCAACATTTTGAGCAACAGCGCCGCAAGCGCCATCACCGGCACCATCCAGTACGTCAGAAGGTTCAGCATCATCAGACCGAGCACGATGAAAAAACCATACGGCTCCAGGCGCGAAAAACGGAAAGCATATCGGTTGGGCAGAATGCTAGTCATGATGCGGCCGCCATCCAGTGGCGGCAAAGGGAACAAATTGAAAGCAAACAGAATGAGGTTGATCTTCACGCCCGCTTTCGCCACCTCGATAAAAAATACCTCGCCGATACCGGCGGATTGCAGGAGAACATAGGACAGCATCCAGAGGAAGGCCATGACCAGGTTCGCCATCGGACCAGCCAGCGCCACCCAGGCCATCTGTTTCTTGGGGTTGCGCAAACGGGAAAAGTCCACAGGCACTGGCTTGGCATAACCAAAAATGAAAGGGCTACTCAGCAGGGCCAGCGCCAAAGGTATCAGGACAGTGCCGAAGGGATCGATATGGCGAACCGGATTGAGGCTCATTCGGCCTTGCGAATACGCGGTCAGATCGCCAAAATACTTTGCTGCATAGGCATGCGCCGCCTCATGCAATGTAATCGCAAAAATAACGGGCAATGCATAGATGGCGATCGTCTGGATAATGTCATTCATCAGACAGATTCTAGCAGACGGCCAAGAGGGGCTCGGCCGTCAAATGAACAGCGCCACATCACCCCTGCCCCGGCGCAAGATCTCGGGCGCAGGGCCGGACAAATCAACAACGGTGGTTGGCAACAGACTGCAGCTGCCGCCATCAATCACGAGATCAATCTGTTTTTCCAGCTGATCGCGGATGTCTTCGGGATCGTTCAGGGGCTGCTCGCTGCCCGGCAAGATCAGTGTGGTGCCCAACAAGGGCTGCTTCAATTCTTCCAGCAGCGCGTGCGCAATCGCATGCTCGGGTACGCGCAAGCCGATGGTTTTACGGGAGGGATGGGACAAACGCCGTGGCACTTCCCGCGTCGCTTCGAGGATGAACGTATACGGACCCGGCGTTGCCGCTTTCAGCAAACGGTACTGGCGGTTATCGACTTTCGCATAATTCGCGATTTCCGAAAGATCGCGACATAACAAGGTCAGATGATGTTTATCATCCACGCCGCGAATGCGCCGCAGGCGATCGACCGCGCTCTTGTCATCGAGGTGACAAACCAGCGCATAGCTCGAATCGGTCGGCAAGGCGACAATGCCGCCTGCGTCGACGATTTGAACAGCCTGCCGGATCAGGCGCAACTGCGGATTTTCCGGATGAATTTGAAAATACTGGCTCATAAAAAATCAAAAACGGCGCCAGCTCGAAGCTGACGCCGTAAATCTGCAAGGCAAGCCGGAAAGGAATCTGAAGTGATCAGCCCTGACGCAAGGCAGCAATGCGTTGTTCAATCGGCGGATGGCTGGAAAACAATTCCATAAAACCGCCGGACTTGTTGATACCCAGCGCGGCGACCGATTGCGGCAATGCACTCTCGTGCATGCTACCCAGTCGAGTCAACGCGTTGATCATCGGCTGACGGTTACCCATCAGCTGGGCGGCACCGGCATCGGCACGGAATTCGCGATGACGCGAGAACCACGCGACGATCATCTGCGCCATGATGCCAAACACAATCTGACACACAATCACAGTAATCATATAGCCAATGCCGGGGGCGTCATTGCTGTTGCGCGAAATCGCGCGATCCACCACATAACCAACTACGCGCGAGAGAAACACCACGAAGGTATTCACCACGCCCTGCAACAGGGTCATGGTCACCATATCGCCATTGGCGATGTGAGCCACTTCATGACCGAGTACGGCCTCGACTTCTTCACGGGTCATGTTCTGCAACAGGCCCGAAGATACCGCCACCAAGGCGTCGTTGCGGAAAGCACCCGTGGCAAATGCATTCGGCTCGCCTTCGTACCAGGCCACCTCGGGCATGCCGATGCCGGCACGGTCGGCCAGTTTGCGCACGGTATCGAGCAGCCATTGCTCCGTGCTGTTTGACGGATGGGTAATCACCTGGGCACCGGTCGACCACTTCGCCATCGGCTTGCTCATCAGCAAAGAAATGATCGCGCCGGTGAAGCCCACGATCAGCGAGAACACCAGCAACATGCCGACATTCAGCCCCTGTGATGTCAGAAAACGATCTGCGCCCGTGAAGGACAGCACGATCGTCAGCACGGCAATCACAGCAATGTTAGTCAGCACAAACAACGCAATTCGCTTCATCCCGGACTCTCCCAAGAAAAATTAACAGCCGTCGGAACAACCAACGGTCGCCCATTAAATCAGGGCAGCAACGACCATTTCAAGATTGAAAAACTCAGGGAACTGCCGAATAAATCCCCATTTTGTGGCGAGCCAGCGCAGCTGTGCGACGCGGAGCGCTGAAACATCAAGGGTTCAACGTAATTTCTTTCACCACGAAAGTGTAAGGTTTTATTTATTCAACGCTTCCTCAGAGTTGCCAATCATGCCAGACCGGCTTCAAATCTGCAGGAAGGTGAGGCAGGCTGCCGAGATCGACGCGCGACTCTTCGGGGCCATGGAAATCAGAGCCTCGCGAGGCCAGCAAACCTGTGCGGCGCGCCAGCGCAGCATATTCGCCAAACTGATCCACCGTATGGCTGCCGGTGACGACTTCAATTCCCTCGCCGCCGAGTGCAGAAAACGCCGCCAGCAGCGCATCGAATTGCATCAGGTCAAAAGAATAGCGCCCGGGATGGGCAATGACGGCACGTCCACCTGCGGCCCGTATCCAGCTCACGGCCTCTTGCAAGCTGGTCCAGCTATGTGGCACGAAACCGGGCTTGCCTTCGACCAGATAGTGACGAAAAACGTCCGATACTGTCGGCTGCACACCCAACTCGACCAGATACCGCGCGAAATGGGTACGTCCGATCAGTGAAGGGTTCTCTGCATAGTTGAGCGCACCTTCGAAAACATTCGACAAACCCGTCAGCTCCAGCTGCGTGGCGATCTGCTGCCCACGCCGCACCCGCCCTTCGCGCACACTGGCCAGACCGCCCTGCAAATCAGGATGCTGCTCGTCAATATCCAGACCCACAATATGTACCGTCTTGCCGGCGAAAGTGATCGAGATTTCAACGCCAGCCACAAAGCGCACACCCAGATCGTGCGCGGCTTTGCGCGCCTCGGCAATGCCCCCCACTTCGTCGTGGTCGGTCAGGGCCCAAACATCGACGCCATTCGCTGCAGCGCGGGCGGCGAGTTCAGCAGGTGCAAGCGTGCCATCAGAGACGTTCGAATGACAATGCAGATCGATATTGAGCATGGACACTTCAGCAGTAAAAAACAGCAACAAAAAACGGACTTAAATCTGTCGTCATTGTACGCGGCTGCAGCGATGCCTGCCCGGGTCCGCTCAGGGAAGAAACCCTTCAATCAGTGCGGCCAGCGCCTCGGGCTGATCATGGTGCAGCATGTGTCCTGCGTCAGCGATCATCTCGCATCGAAGCTGCCGAATATGCTGACGGCGGCGATCGATTTCCTTGCGCGCCGCCTCTTTCGGTCCCATCCAGCGCCAGACATCCGTATCGTCCGCCTCCACCCACAACACCGGCGCCGTAATGGCCGACCAACAGGCCATCACTTCATCAGTCCGGTACAAGGTCGCGCTGGTGATTTTGTGTGCCGGGTCGCCGAGAATCTCCCACTCGCCCTGCGCATTCGGCGCAGCCCAATGCCCGGCCAGAAAATCAGCACGTGCGTCGGTAATGCGGGGATTGGTTTTCATCAGCCGCGCAGCGACCGCCCCTCGGCTCGGATACGTTCTCATCACGGGCGGTTCGCGCAGCTCATCTAGCCATTTTGCGTAACGCGCCGGTGCCTGCTCAGGGCGAGTCGATGGCAATCCGAAACCTTCCAGATTAATGAAATGCGAAACGCGTTGCGGACGTACACCTGCATAAATACCAGCCACATTGCCGCCCATGCTGTGCCCGATCAGGCGAACCGGCGCATCGCTTGAATAATGATCGAGCAGCGCATCAAGGTCGCCCAGATAGTCAGCAAACCAGTAGCAGTCGGAAGCACCGCGCTCGGTCAGACCAAAGCCACGCCAATCCGGTGCAATGACATGCCAGTCGCGCGCAAAACAGTCCACCACAAACTGAAACGAGGCCGATACATCCATCCAGCCATGTAGCATGAACAAAGTAGGCGCGCCTTCGTCACCCCAGTGCCTGACATGGGTGCGCAGACCGCGCAGAGCAAGAAATTCGGATCGGGAGGATTTCATCGAGCGTCGCAGGAAGGTAGAAAAGATCAACAGCAGGATAGCTTGCCAGCAACGAAGCCAGCCGGTAGGATCGCCCCCTATTATAAAGGAGCAACAATGGTCGGCCGGCAGCAACAGGATGAGTACGCAGCGTTGTATGAGACATATCGCTGGCAAGTACCGGAAGATTTCAATATCGCGGCGATGTGCTGTGGTCGCTGGGCGAGCGATCCTGGTCGCGTTGCGATTTTTTTTGATGATCCTCAGGGCGACCGCCTTGTTACCTATGCGCAGCTGCAACAGGACGCGAACCGACTCTCTCATGTATTGCAGGAACTGGGCGTAACACGCGGCACCCGCGTCGCAATCGTCCTGCCCCAGCGCCCGGAGGTCGCCGTTGCGCATCTGGCCTGTCACCAACTGGGCGCGATTGCGATGCCCATGTCGGTATTGTTTGGTCCTGATGCACTCGAATATCGTCTGCAGGATAGCGGCGCAATGATTGTCATCGCCGATCCGGCCGGACTGCAGAATATCCGGCAAATTCGTCCGAAGTGCCCGGACCTGAAACGCGTGATCGCCATTGACGACTATGGCCGCGATTGTCTGACCTGGGAAACCGCCATGCGCTCAGTGTCCGATCAATTTACAGCCGTCGGAACACAGGCGAACGATCCCGCGATCCTGATTTACACCAGCGGTACAACAGGTTCCCCCAAGGGTGCACTCATCCCCCAGGCAGCACTGCTTGGCAATCTGACAGGCTTCGTCGCTTCGCAGAATTGGTTCCCGCGCGACGACGATGTTTTCTGGTCACCCGCCGACTGGGCCTGGACCGGTGGCCTGATGGATGCACTGCTACCGACACTGTATTTCGGCCGACCCATCGTGGCCAGCCGTGCACGATTTTCAGCCGACTCGGCATTTCAACTGATGGAGAAATACAAAGTCACCAACAGCTTCATCTTTCCCACCGCACTGAAAATGATGATGAAAGCGGTGCCTCACCCACGCGACAGCTATCGTCTGAAACTGCGCGCGATCATGAGCGCCGGTGAAGCGGTGGGTGACGCGGTATTTAGCTGGACGCAAACCGCGCTGGGCATAACGGTCAATGAAATGTTCGGTCAGACCGAAGCAAACTACATCGTCGGTAACTGCGCCGAACGTTGGCCAGCACGCGCTGGCAGCATGGGTCGCCCTTACCCCGGACACCGGGTGGCGGTGCTGGATGATGAAGGCAATCCCGTCAAACCCGGTGACACCGGTGAGGTCGCACTGAACCGCTTTGATATTCACGGCCACCCTGACCCGGTGATTTTTCTGGGCTACTGGAATCGCGACGATGCAACCAGCGAAAAATACAGCGGCGACTGGCTGCGAACCGGCGATCTGGCGCAGATCGATGAGGAGGGTTATCTCTGGTATCGCGGTCGTGCCGATGACATGTTCAAGGCCGCAGGCTATCGCATCGGGCCCTCGGAAATCGAAAACTGCCTGATCAAACATCCTGCCGTTGCGAATGCAGCCGTGGTGCCCAAACCGGATGCAGAACGTGGCAATCTCGTCAAAGCCTTTGTCGTTCTGGTTGAAGGGACGCGCCGCAGTCAGAGCGAAGACGCCAGACTGATCGATGCGCTACAGCAGCATGTGCGCGGCTTGGTGGCGCCTTATGAATATCCGAAAGAAATTGAGTTTATCGACGCGCTACCGATGACAACCACCGGCAAGGTGCAGCGGCGTGTATTGCGGTTACTGGAAGCCGATCGGGCCGAAAAAAAATGATCTGTTCACGACGATCCGTCTTGAAATTTCAGGGCACAAAAGACGTCAACGCAAGTAGTTCCTGCTCGGTAAATCCAGCAGCACGTCGGGCTTCCAGATTGAAAGGGCCTTTCAGAATCGGCGCCTTGTAACGACGCGCCAACTCGCGGTACGTGGACAAGGGCTCAGCCCCCTGCTGCAGACATAGCCATGCAAACCAGCGATTCCCTATGGCGACATGTCCGACTTCATCACGCAAAATGATGTCGAGGATAGCAGCGGCCTTATCATCACCAACTTGCGCGAGTTTGGCTCTGACGGCTGGCGTCGCATCCAGTCCGCGCGCCTCCAGGGTTCGGGGCACCAGCGCCATTCGAGCCAGCACGTTCTCCCGGGTTTTTTCTGCCATTTCCCACAGACTGTTGTGCGCGCTGAAATCGCCGTAGCCGTAACCCAGTGTTTGCAAGTGCGCGTTTAGCAGGGAAAAATGCAAGGCCTCTTCAGCGGCCACCTGCAACCAGTCTGCATAAAACTCGCGAGGCATGTCCGGGAAACGCCAAACCGCATCCAGTGCCAGATTGATCGCATTGAATTCAATGTGGGCCAACGCATGAATCAGCGCGGCACGACCGGCCAGCGTATTCATGGGCCGTCGTTCGAGTTCGCGTGGTGAAACCAGCACCGGGCGTGATGGGCGGCCGGGAATAACTTCGTTACTACCGAGTCGAACCGAACCGTCCACTGAAAGCTGATGTGCATCCCACTGACGCTTGAGCGCCATCGTCAATTCAGCCTTGATCTGGGGGTCGCACTCGGCCAGCAGCTGCAGTGTCGCGGCGCGTAATTCAACGGCCGGTTTAACGGGCCGATAGTCGGGCCGATCGTCGGGTTGGCCCTGGCGGGGACCAGCGGTATGGAGGGATTCGGTCAGGCTAGGCATATCAGCAGTGCTCATGCGGTCAGGAGTAAAATGCGGTTTGGCTTAATCACGCTAACCACGCATTTTATCTCCATGCCGATTTATCAATTAGGTGAGCATACCCCCGAGATCGCCGAAGACGCCTGGGTCGCTGAATCCGCGACGCTGATCGGCAAAGTCAAACTCGATGCGCGCGCCAATGTGTGGTTTGGCGCGACGCTTCGCGGCGACAATGAACTGATTCACATCGGCGAAAATTGCAATGTGCAGGAGAGCTGCGTGCTGCACACCGACATGGGCTATCCGCTCACGCTGAAAGGGAATGTGACAGTCGGCCATCAGGCAATGCTGCATGGTTGCACGATCGGCGAAGGCAGCCTGATCGGCATTCAGGCGGTGGTGCTGAACGGTGCAAAAATCGGCAAAAATTGTTTGGTCGGTGCCGGCGCACTCGTCACCGAAGGTAAGGAATTTCCCGATAATTCGCTCATCATTGGCTCACCAGCCAAGGTCGCCCGCACGCTCACCGATGAACAGGTGGCGGCGCTTCAACAAAGCGCGGACAGTTATTCGGCACGGGCTGCTTTCTACAAAAAACATCTGAAGCGTCTGGGCTGAATTTGGACACGCTGCAAAAATTCATGTTTGAAAACTCACTCGTGCGCGGTGAGCTGATCGAAATTTCCGACGCATGGCAGCAAGTGCTGGCGCGACGAACTTATCCGCCGGCTGTGTGCGCCATGTTGGGTGAGATGATGGCGGCAGCAGCTTTGCTGTCGGCCAATCTGAAATTCGATGGCACGATCATCATGCAAATCCACGGGGATGGGCCAGTGCAACTGCTGGTGGTGGAATGCGATGCTGCTTTGCGTCTGCGCGCCACCGCCAAGCTCAGTGAAGGTGCGGCCGTTGATGAACAAGCCAGCCTGCAGCAACTGGTGAACGCGAATGGCGAGGGGCGTTTTGCTATCACGCTGGATCCTGCCGACAAGAAGCCGGGGCAACAGGCGTATCAGGGCATCGTCGCGTTGGAGGGCGAATCCGTCGCCACCGTGATTGAAAATTACATGATGCGCTCTGAGCAGCTCGATACCCGCCTCTGGCTGGCTGCAGATGCCAGGGTCTCACGCGGCTTGCTGCTGCAAAAACTGCCTGGCGATGGTGGCAAGGCGGCCCCTGAGTCCGATACCGATGTCTGGAACCGCACGGTGACCCTGGCGTCAACACTGACTACGCAAGAGCTGCTGGGTACCGACATCATGACGCTGTTGCAGCGCCTGTACTGGGAAGAAACCGTACGCGTTTTCGATCCGCGTCATCCCGCGTTTTACTGCGGCTGCTCGCGCGAGAAAGTCGGCAATATGCTGAAGATGCTCGGTCGCGAAGAAATTGATTCTGCGCTGGCCGAACTGGGCAAGCTCGATGTTAATTGCGACTTCTGCGGGCAGGCGTATTTGTTTGACGCAGTAGATTGTCGGCAGCTCTTTGCGCTGGAGACCCTTGCTGATGCCGTTCAACTGCCCGCAGGCCGGCAACATTGAAAACTGGAGGATTCAGGGTTTGACGCCGGCCACCTGCTGTTTGTCCTTGCCATCGAGGACCTGAACGAAGATCTCGCTGTCCCTCACTAGCCCCAGCTCATAACGCGCTCGCTCTTCAATCGCACCGGTGCCCTCTTTCAGGTCTTGGACTTCCGAGGCCAATTTGGCGTTACGCGCCTTGAGTTCCTGCTCCTTGACGAGCGCCACGTCGAGCTGACGCGACAAATCCCAAACGCGCAACCAGCCGCCCTTGCCCAGCCAGAGCGGGTACTGGATCAGTAAGAGCAAAGCAGTCAGCGATATCAGTAAGAGACGCATGCGGGGATCTGAAATCTCGTTGTGTGCCGGAGCGCGGATCAGCCCTGAAGGCCAACCTGCTGACAAGCTTACCGCAAGTTGTAAAAAGCCTGACGCCCGGGATAGCTGGCGATGTCGCCGAGATCTTCCTCGATGCGCAACAACTGGTTGTATTTTGCCATCCGATCCGAGCGCGAGATCGACCCGGTCTTGATCTGCAGGGCATTGCAGCCCACGGCGATGTCCGCGATGGTCGAATCTTCAGTCTCACCGGAACGATGCGAAATAACCGCCGTGTAGCCTGCCCGCTTGGCCATTTCTATGGCTGCAAAAGTTTCAGTCAGCGTACCGATTTGATTGATCTTGATGAGAATAGAGTTGGCGATATTTTTCTCGATACCCTCACGCAGAATTTTTGTGTTGGTCACAAACAGATCATCACCGACCAGCTGAATTTTCTTGCCCAGTGCGCCGGTCAGCGTGGCCCAGCCGTCCCAGTCATTCTCGGCCATGCCGTCTTCGATCGACATGATCGGATACTTGTCGCACCAAGTCGCCAAAAGATTCGTGAAATCTCCCGAGGAGAGGCTCAGACCCTCACCCGCCAGATGATATTTACCGTCACGATAAAACTCGCTGGCAGCGCAATCAAGACCCAGCGCAATCTGGGTGCCCGGCTCGTAACCGGCTTTTTCGATCGCTTCGATGATCAGCTTGATCGCGGCTTCATGATTTTCCACGGAAGGTGCGAACCCGCCCTCATCGCCAACCGAAGTGGTCAGTTTGCGATCGTGCAGAATTTTTTTCAGGGTATGGAACACTTCTGCGCCATAGCGCATCGCTTCACGAAAACTCGGCGCACCCACCGGGATGATCATGAACTCCTGAATATCCAGATTGTTGTCCGCATGCGCGCCACCATTGATCACGTTCATCATCGGCACCGGCATTTGCATCGCGGCCGATCCGCCGAAGTAGCGGTACAGAGGCAACCCAGCCTCTTCCGCCGCTGCCTTGGCAACCGCCATTGAGACCGCGAGGATGGCATTGGCGCCCAGGCGAGATTTATTCTCGGTGCCATCAAGATCGATCAGCGTGTGGTCCAGAAACGCCTGCTCGCTGGCATCCAGACCCATGATAGCTTCGGAAATTTCGGTGTTGACGTGTTCGCAAGCTCTAAGCACGCCTTTGCCCAGGTAGCGGGTGTTGTCGCTGTCGCGCAGTTCAACCGCTTCACGCGAACCAGTCGACGCGCCCGAAGGCACAGCAGCACGACCCATCACGCCGGACTCCAGCAACACATCGCATTCCACAGTGGGATTGCCACGCGAATCAAGGATTTCACGGCCGACGATGTCAACAATTGCACTCATTCAGATTCTCCACAAATAAAACAGGCAGGAAACAGGCCTTGCAATGGCCTTGAACAGATCTCAAACAACATGTCTCAACAATGTCTCGCTCTCGCAGGTCTCGAGAAAAGCAGTGCACGATGCGAGACGGCGCTCAGGAAAAATCATTTTCCAGAAAGGGTTGCTGCTTGACCACGCGATCCACCGCCGCCAAGCTGGCCAGCAATTCACGCATCCGATGCAACGGTACCGCATTCGGACCGTCGGATTTGGCATTGGCCGGGTCGGGATGCGTTTCCATGAACAGGCCGGCAATACCTACCGCCACTGCCGCACGCGCCAGCACTGGCACAAATTCACGCTGACCACCGGAGGTCGTGCCCTGACCACCGGGTAACTGCACCGAGTGCGTCGCATCAAACACCACCGGACAGCCGGTATTGCGCATGATGGCCAGTGAACGCATGTCTGACACCAGATTGTTGTAACCAAATGACACGCCGCGCTCGCAGGCCATGAAGACATCCGTCGGCAGATTTACTTCACGCGCGGCCTCACGCGCCTTGTCGATGACGTTTTTCATGTCATGCGGCGCGAGGAACTGGCCTTTCTTGATATTGACCGGCTTGCCCGACTGCGCGCAGGCACGGATGAAATCCGTTTGCCGGGAAAGGAAAGCAGGCGTTTGCAGCACATCGACTACCGCTGCCACCGGCTTGACTTCATCAATCTCATGCACATCGGTCAACACGGGCACGCCCACTTGCTTGCGCACCTCCGCCAGAATCTCAAGGCCTTTTTCCATACCCAAGCCGCGGAAGGAACTGCCCGAGGAACGGTTGGCTTTGTCGAACGATGATTTGTAGATAAAGGGAATGCCCAGGCTTGCGGTGATTTCTTTCAACTGGCCGGCCGTGTCGATGGCCATCTCCAGTGATTCGATCACGCAAGGGCCGGCAATCAGGAAGAAAGGCTGGTCGAGTCCGGCATCAAAATGGCAAAGTTTCATGCCGCTTTCCTCTGATTGGCGGTCTCTTTGTGCGCGAGCGCAGCCTTGATGAATGAGATGAACAAGGGGTGACCATCACGCGGTGTGGATTTGAATTCGGGGTGGTACTGCACACCCATGTACCACGGATGCGCGTTGTCTCCCGAGCGCGGCAGCTCCATGATTTCACACAGCGCCTCATGCGGCGTACGCGCTGACACAATCAGACCCGCCTGCTCGACGCGATCAAGGTAGTGATTGTTGGCTTCGTAGCGATGACGATGGCGCTCGGTGACCTGTGCACCATAAATTTCGGCCGCCAGCGTACCGGGCTTGACATCGCAAGTCTGCGCGCCCAGTCGCATGGTGCCGCCCAGATCGGAGTTTTCATCGCGGCGTTCGATCACTCCATCATGATTCTGCCATTCGTTAATCAGTGCTACGACGGGATTTTCCGTGGCTGGGTCAAATTCGGTGGAATTCGCGTTCTTCAGACCCGCCACATGGCGTGCGTATTCAATCAGCGCCACCTGCATACCCAGACAGATGCCGAGATACGGCGTCTTGCTCTCGCGGGCGTAACGGGCGGCTGCGATCTTTCCTTCGACACCACGCTTGCCGAAACCACCGGGCACAAGTATCGCGTCGAATTTGGACAGACTGGCCGCACCCTGATTTTCAATGTCTTCCGAATCCACATATTCGATATTCACGCGCGACTCTGTGTGAATACCCGCATGGCGCAGTGCTTCGGTGAGTGATTTGTAGGACTCAGTCAGATCGACATATTTGCCGACCATAGCGATATTGATCTCGTGCTTGGGATGTTCGAGCGAATTAACCAAACGCGTCCACATGGACAAGTCGGCCGGTTTGGGCGTGAGAGCCAGTTTTTCGCAGACGATACGATCGAGTCCCTGATCATGGAGCATTTGAGGAATCTTGTAGATGGTGTCGGCATCCCAGACGGAAATGACCGCATCTTCCTCGACATTGGAGAACAGCGAAATTTTCGAGCGCTCGTCATCGGGAATACGGCGATCCGCACGACACAGCAGAGCATCGGGCGAAATACCGATCTCGCGCAGCTTCTGCACGCTGTGCTGCGTCGGCTTGGTTTTCAGCTCGCCGGCTGACACTAGGTATGGCACCAGCGTCAGATGAACAAAGGCTGCGTGATTGCGTCCGCCGCGCAAGGATAACTGCCGAGCTGCCTCAAGAAATGGCAGCGATTCGATATCACCCACCGTGCCACCGATTTCGACGATGGCAACATCAAAACCTTCTGCGCCACGATGAATGAATTCCTGAATTTCGTTGGTGATGTGCGGAATGACCTGCACAGTTTTACCCAGATACTCGCCGCGGCGCTCCTTGCGGATGACTGATTCGTAGATCTGGCCGGTCGTAAAATTGTTGACCTTCTTCATCCGCGCGCTAATGAAGCGCTCGTAGTGACCCAAATCAAGATCCGTTTCCGCGCCATCATCGGTGACAAACACTTCACCATGCTGAAACGGACTCATCGTTCCAGGATCAACGTTGATGTAGGGGTCTAACTTGAGGAGGGTGACTTTGAGGCCGCGCGATTCGAGAATCGCGGCGAGAGAAGCGGCAGCAATCCCTTTACCAAGGGATGACACGACGCCGCCAGTGACAAATACAAACTTGGTCATTGCAGGATATGCCGAACGGCACTCGCGGGAAATTCGAATTATAACGCAAAGAACCTCCGCCTCTCTCGCTAAATGGCCGCGCATGGGCCGCCGGCCGCCTCTCATTGCGGAAAATAACTGACCGCCAGCCGCAAAAAATCCTGCTGACCCACTGATTCCGGCAGACCGGCGATCTCATTGCCACGACGGACCACTGACAGCCGCCAGGCCCAAGACCGCTGTTGCCACTGGATGCCCAGCTCCCACTCGGCAGTCACTCGCTTGGGGCGGACCGTTCGCGCAGCCGAATCTGAAAACAGGCCTCCTTCCAGGGTGGCGTCATAAGCCACTGCTCTTACGGCCCCGCGCGCAAAACCGTACACACCGGCCCCATCGGCAGAGACGTGCAAACGACCGGCCCGCATCGTGGCTTCGGCACTCAGATCCGTGAAGATGTTTCCTGCTCTTACAGAAACGCCGGGCCGCAGATCAGCATTGGGATGAAATCGCCAGAACGGCGCGCGCCCGCCGACGCGCAGCACCACACCCAGCTCGTTAGCCTGCTGAGAACTCCAGCCGCGCGGATCGGGCTGATCGAGGACTTTATGGATGAAGCTCTGCGTTGCACGTCCGCCGGCGCAAGGCCCGAGGCAGCCGACATCCAGCCCGAAGGCCAGTTCGCTGCCATCCGCTTCAACCACGGTATAAAAAAACCCCCCATACAACCAGCCCGCATACGGTCGATCCAGCGAACTGAGGCGCGCCACGGGGATGCGCACATCCGACGGGGTGTAGAGCTGCTGGCCCAGCCGCCAGCCCGCAAAACGCCAGCCCTCAGCGGTCTTGAGCCGGTGGGCTCTTGAGTAGCGCAAGCCGCTGGTGTAGAAACTGTCAGCGCCCCCCAGCAGCAATGAATCATTGTCGATCTCGAGCGTACTGACGGGTCGCCCTTCCTCGAGGAAGCTCTGCAGCGATGGCTGAGCCCGGGCTGCGTCGAATCGCAGCGCCAGCGCTGCCGCCATGATGAGCATCGTCATCGCAATGGGATTCACGAATCAGCCGCCATATCAAAACCATGGATGCTGACACGAACATCACCCCCCTTCGCCTGCGCAACCGCAAGCGAAACCAAACTACGGACAATCGCTCGCAAGCCAGTAGCGTCGATGTTCGCAGCGATATGACCTGAACGTGATGTCCTTACCGATCCTGACGCTGATCGCACCGTCCCTGTCGCTGCGCAAGGACTGAATACCCCGTTGCACATAGCGCTCGAGTACCTCCGCCTTGGGATGACGGTAGCGATTGCGATAACCCACCTGAAATAAGGCCAACTGCGGCGACACCGCCGTCAGAAACTCGGGCGTGGACGACGTGCCGCTGCCGTGGTGCGGCGCCAGCAAAACGCTGGCTTGCAAATGATGGGCACTGCGCTCCAACAGCGCGCGCTCCTGCGGCGCTTCGATATCACCCGTCAGCAGCACGGCATGTTCGCGATAACGAATCCGTAACGTGCAACTGCGCGCATTCGGCCGGGCGGCATCGGCATGCGCAGCATCCGGGTGCAGCATCTCGAATTCCACCGCATCCCAGCGCCAGCGTTGCCCGGCACGACAAGGCACATGGGAAGGCATTTGCCTGAGCAAGGCATGATCGTTACTCAGCGAAGAGCGCGTCCAGCCAACACGAACACCTTGTATCAACGAGGCAGCTCCACCGGCATGATCGGTATCGCTGTGCGAAATGATGAGGCCGTCAAGTTGCGTGATACCTCGCGAGCGCAGATAGGGCAACAACACCCGGCTGGCGCCGTCAGACTCGCCCGAATATTCAGGCCCGGTGTCATACAGCAAACGGTGATTTGCGGTCTCAATCAGCAACGCATTACCCTGCCCAATATCAAAAGCGGTCAGCCAGAATCCTTCTGGGGGTGCTGTCGGTCTGGCCATCAGCATCGGCAACCAGGTCAACACGCCGACCCAGCGCAGAGGCCAGCCACGCGGTGCGAGCAACCACAGCGTACCCGCGATTGCCAGCGCAAAACTGAGCCCCTGAGGGCGCGGTGCCTGCCAGACCGCAAACGGCGTCTCGCTCAGCCAGCTCAGCCACTGCGCGAGCAGGCTGACCAGCGCATGTGCTAGCTGCAGACACCAGCCCGACAAGGGTTCGGGCATGACGCTGCCCGCCAGCGACAATGGCGTGATCACAAAACTCACCAAGGGAATCGCAACCGCATTGGC
>CAZXDB010000018.1:0-13036 GCA_964639465.1 uncultured Bifidobacterium sp.
TCGTCGCCGCCACCCGCACCCCCATCGGCAAAGCACCGCGTGGCGTCTTTCGACATGTGCGTCCCGACGATCTGCTCGTGCACACGATACGCGCAGCACTCGCGCAAGTCCCCAATCTTGATCCGGCCACCATTGAAGACGCCATCATCGGATGCGCATTCCCCGAAGCTGAACAGGGCCTGAATCTGGCGCGCATGGCCGTACTGCTGGCAGGTTTGCCTAAAACAGTCGCAGGCGTCACCGTCAACCGTTACTGCGCCTCTGGCATCACGGCCATCGCGATGGCAGCCGATCGCATACGCACCGGTGAAGCTGATGTGATGATCGCTGGGGGTGTTGAATCCATGTCCATGATTCCCATGCCCGGGCATCATCCGTCGATGAACATGGGTATCTTTAAAGACGACAATATCGGTATGGCTTATGGCATGGGTCTCACGGCAGAAAAGGTCGCACAGCAATGGAAAATCAGTCGTGAAGATCAGGATGCCTTCGCACTTGAATCGCATCGTCGTGCCATCGCTGCACAACAAAGTGGTGAGTGCGCAGACGAAATAACGTCGGTCGAGGTCGTGGAAAAATTTCCTGATCTGGACAGCAATCAGATAAAAACACTCACCAAGACAGTGTCGCAAGATGAAGGTGCGCGCGCTGATACTAGTCTGGAAGCACTCGCCAAGCTCAAGTCAGTCTTCGCCGTCAAAGGTACGGTCACTGCAGGCAATAGCTCGCAAACGTCGGATGGTGCGGGTGCGCTGATACTCGTCAGTGAAAAAATACTCAAGCAATTCAACTTGCAGCCGCTGGCGCGATTTATTTCTTTTGCGGTAAAAGGCGTGCCGCCGGAGATCATGGGTATCGGCCCCAAAGAAGCGATACCGGCCGCATTGCGCACTGCTGGGCTCACGCTCGATCAGATGGATTGGATAGAACTCAATGAAGCCTTTGCGGCGCAAGCGCTGGCTGTCCGTCAGGATTTGGGACTTGACCCGGCAAAGACCAACCCGCTGGGCGGTGCGATTGCGCTCGGCCATCCGCTGGGAGCCACTGGCGCGATACGTGCAGCCACTGTCATCCACGGACTGCGCCGCCGTCAACTGAAATACGGTATGGTGACGATGTGCGTCGGTGCTGGCATGGGGGCGGCGGGGATTTTTGAGCGTATGTAGTCGTTGGGTGTCTGGTCGATCATGCTGTTATACGATTGTTGTGAGCAAAACAAAGATACTGGATCCCCCCTTCCATGCAAAGGGGGATCCAGTGTCTTTAGCTGTGTACCAGCTGAATTTGAAAATGAAAATCATAAAAATCATTCACTGTCGATTCATGCACTGATTTATTCAAAAAATAAAGCGAAAAAATGTCCATAAAATTCCACATCGCCGATGGCGTCGCCACACTCGCCTTTGACCGCCCTGACAAAAAAAACGCCATCACCCGAGCGATGTACCAGTCACTGTCCGACGGGCTGACAACAGCGGCCAGCGACAAGTCTGTACGCGCCATCGTAATCACAGGAGAGGGCGGCATCTTCACCGCCGGTAACGATGTCGAAGAATTTCTGAAATATCCACCGCAACCCGGTGATTCGCATGTCACTCTGTTCATGAACGCGCTGCGTGATGCAGAAAAGCCCGTTATCGCTTCGGTCAGCGGGATGGCCATCGGTATTGGTACCACCCTGCTCATGCATTGCGATCTTGTGTATGCCGCAGAGAACGCGCGTTTTGCAATGCCCTTCACTCAACTGGGGCTGTGTCCCGAGTTTGCGTCGAGTTGCCTGTTCCCGCGATTGGCAGGTTATCAGCGTGCTGCAGAAAAATTATTACTCGGTGAAGCGTTCAAAGCAGATGAAGCGGCGCAAATGGGTCTGGTCAGCAAGGTCATGCCAGCAGATGACTTGCCTTCATTCGTTGCAGCACAAGCGGCCAAACTGGTAGCGCTGCCTGCAGATTCCCTTCGCATTACCAAACATCTCATGAAAAAAGATTTGGCAGCAGGCGTCGATGCCGCAATGCAGGAAGAACTGCAGCATTTCATGCGGCTGTTGCAAGGGCCGGATGCGAAAGAGGCTTTCTCGGCGTTCCTGGAAAAACGCAAGCCGGTCTTCAGTTAATCATCAGCTCCGCGGTCAATACCTCCCCGAGGGATTACAATCGAGTCCGTGAAGCAGACCAGACAGTCGCTGGCGCAGCAATGCGCGGGAGGAAGGTCCGGACTCCATAGAGCAGGGTGACGGCTAACGACCGTCCGCCGTGAGGCGCGGAATAGGGCCACAGAGACGAGTCTTTGGGACCAGCGAGTGGCGAAAGCCACTCGTTGCCCAAAGGGTGAAACGCGGTAACCTCCACCCGGAGCAATCTCAAATAGGCACGCGTTGATGCTGCTCGCTGAGCGTGCGGGTAGAGAGCTTGAGCCCCCGAGCAATTTGGGGCCTAGAGGAATGACTGTCATCGCTGCCGGGCTTGCCCGGCAGCGAAACAGAATCCGGCCTATCGGTCTGCTTCACTTTTCATTGCGCGCCAAGCCGCGTCTTTTCTGCGTTTCTTTTCAATCTATTAATTCGCCGGTTTGCTTGTCTGCAAACACATGTGTATTACTCAGGTTCTACTTTCACTTGTGCATCTAAGTCCTTCATTTCTCAAGGCTATTCTTCTTCAGCCCAATCTCAAGTAATTGCGCTAAGTCCTTGACTTTATTGAAAAAAATCTCACTTTCAGTGTGGGATATTCCTTGACCGACAATTCGCGATCCTCTAAAGTGGGCGTCAGTGTGAAAAAGTGTCTTTTTGTGGGGGCAAAGTTTCTCTTTTCCCAGCAAACAGGCATCACGGGTGTTCGGAATTTTTTAGCGATCAAGGAGGCAGGCGAGGTGTATCAGGGAGCGTCCGCATTAAGCATGGATGCAAAGGGACGGATGTCGATTCCGGCTCGGCATCGTGACGCCCTGTCGCTGCAGAGCGAAGGCCGCGTCACGCTGACCAAACACCCGCACGGTTGCCTCTTGTTATTCCCTCGTCCTGTCTGGGAAACCCATCGCGAACAAATTGCCGCCTGGCCGATGTCGGCGCGGGCATGGCAGCGCATTTTCCTAGGTAACGCCAGCGACGTTGAGATGGACGGCGCGGGAAGGATTTTGATTTCGCCAGAGTTGCGTGCTGCGGCCGGCATGTCACGTGAGGTGATGTTGCTGGGCATGGGTAGTCATTTTGAAGTCTGGGATGCCGCGAAACTCGAAGACAGCGAGTCCGAGGCGATCGCTGCCGGCATGCCCGATGTATTGAACAATTTTTCTTTTTGACGGCAGCACATGAATGACGTCACGGTGCCCGAGTACACGCACCGCACAGTGCTGCTGGATGAGGCGATCGACGCACTCGAGATTCGTGATGCGCGGCGCGATGGCATTTTCGTTGACGGCACCTTTGGCCGCGGCGGACACAGTAAAAAGATATTGGGCCAATTGTCGGCGCAGGGTCGCTTGCTCGCTTTCGATAAGGATACGCAGGCTGTCTCTGTGGCGGAGCATTTGGCTGCTGAAGACAGGCGCTTCTCTATCGTGCACGACAGTTTCGCGACGATGGAAGCGGCGCTGTCTTCGCGCGGCGTGAAGCAGGTGGATGGTGTGCTGATGGATCTGGGGCTGTCGTCGCCGCAGGTTGATCAGGCAGAGCGCGGATTCAGTTTTCGCGCAGATGGGCCGCTGGACATGCGCATGGATACCACGCGTGGCATGCCGGCAGCGGAGTGGCTGGCGACGGAAACACAAGACAACCTCGAGAAAGTGATTCGCAACTATGGGGAAGAACGGTTTGCTTTTCAGATTGCAAAGGCGATTGTTGCTCGCCGGGCAGTCGAGCCCATCACCAGCACAGGACAACTTGCCGCGCTCGTGGCTGGCGCCGTCAAGACCCGCGAAAAAGGCAAGGACCCGGCCACCCGGACTTTTCAGGCTGTACGGATTTTCATCAATAAAGAACTTGAAGAACTTGAAGCAGGTTTGACGCAGGCATACGGCTTACTCGCGCCGTACGGGAGATTGGTGGTGATCAGTTTTCATTCGCTTGAAGATCGCATCGTCAAGCGGTTCATGGCTTCCAAAGCCAGCGTGCCGCAGCCTGACCGTCGGCTGCCCATTCGTGCCGCCGATCTGCCGCAACCGGTCATGAAGCTGCTGGCCCGCACCAAACCCTCTGACGCTGAAATCGCCGCCAATCCGCGCGCACGTTCGGCCGTCATGCGCTGCGCGATGCGCCTGCCCGAGGTGGCTGCATGAATCAGCGTTCCCTTATTCCCATGCTCGCACTGCTGGTGCTGTGTTCGCTGTTGCTGGTCAATTCGCAGCATCAGGCGCGTCGGCTCTTCATAGAACTTGAGCGGGCGCAGTTACGTCAGCGCGAGCTTGAAACCGAGTGGTCGCAGCTGCAGCTCGAGCAATCGAATCTGGCCAAACACGCGCGCATTGACGCCATGGCAAAGTCCATGGGCATGAGTGTGCCCACGGCCGAGCGCACGCGCTACATCACGGTGGAGAGTCGCTGATGCGCGCACCCAGCCGCAAAGCCGCAGCGCGCGGTGCGCCGTTTTCACCCAGTCCGATACTGGCGGTGCAGCTGCCTGCCTGGCGTTCGCGCGTGGTGCTCTTTCTGCTGTTTGCAGCCTTTGTCGGTCTCGGCGTTCGTGCGTTCTGGCTGCAGGCACTGACCACGGATTTTTTGCAGAAAAAAGGTGAGTCGCGTTATGCGCGGACGCTCGAGCTGCCTGCAGTCCGCGGGAAAATCTTTGATCGGAATGGTGAAGTGATGGCGACATCCTTGCCGGCCAAAGGCATTTGGGCGATTCCTGATGATGTCGAGATCTCTGCCGAAAAACTGAAAAAACTCGCACTTTTGCTCGAGATGGGCGTGCCCGAACTGAAGAAAAAACTCGAATCAAGTAGCAATTTTGTTTACGTCAAGCGTCAGGTCGAGCCGGACGTGGCCGATCAGATTCTGGCGCTCGATATCCCTGGTATTTACACGCGCAAGGAATACAAGCGCCATTACCCTTCCGGTCCGATTGCTGCCCACATTCTCGGTTTCACCAGTGTGGAGGATGCGGGTCTGGAAGGCATGGAGTTTTCGCACCAGAATCATCTGGGCGGCCGAACCGGCAGCCGCCGTGTGATCCGTGATGGCAAAGGGCGCGTGATCGAGGATATTGAGTACATCCGCGAACCGCAGGACGGTCGCGATCTCACACTGTCCATCGACAGCAAGATCCAGTACATCGCCTATACGCAGCTAAAGCAGGCGGTTGAAGAGAATAAAGCCAAGGCAGGCGCCATCGTGGTGCTGGACGTGCAGACCGGAGAAGTGCTGGCACTGGCCAACATGCCCACCTTTAATCCGAATACGCGTGAAGGCCGCAACATCAATCACGTTCGTAACCGCGTGTTTACGGACATGTATGAACCGGGCTCGACCCTGAAGCCATTCACCATCGCACTGGCGATGGACAAGGGGCTGATTACACCGGATACCGTGCTGGATACACCGAAAAAACTGGCCTTCGGCAGCCGGTTGATCGGTGACTCGCACGGTCATGCGTCCACCATGACCGTGTCGGAAATCATTCAGCAGTCATCGAATGTGGGCACTATCCGTGTCGCTCAAAAACTCCAGCCGCGTCAGATGTGGGACATGTTTACCGCCGTCGGCTATGGGCAGGCCTTGCCACGGTCTTTCTTTCCCGGCGCGGTCGCTGGTCGGCTCAAGCCCTACAAGACCTGGCAGCCGGTCGAACAGGCCACCATGAGCTACGGTCATGGCATCTCGGTGTCGCTGATTCAGGTGGCGCGTTCTTATATGGTTTTTGCGCGCAATGGCGAAATGATTCCGCTCTCGTTTCAGAAAGTCACGCAGCCGCCACAGGCGCAGCGCGTGATTACCGAAAAAACCGCGATACAAATGCGCGAAATGATGGAGCGCGTGATCGGTCCCGGTGGCACCGCCCCGCATGCGCAGGTACGCGGCTATCGTGTCGCTGGCAAAACGGGTACGGCGCACAAGGTCGAAGGTGGCCGCTACGTGAATAAATACGTGGCATCGTTCGTGGGTCTTGCGCCGGCATCGAACCCGCGCATTATCATTGCCGTCATGGTGGATGAACCCGGCGCCGGCAAGCACTTCGGCGGGCAGGTGGCTGCGCCCGTGTTTGCGAGCGTTGCATCAAGCACACTGCGTTCGCTGAATGTGTCACCCGATACATCGGTGGCCAACGTCATCATGCCGGCCGTGCCGGTGGCGGAGAGTATGTGATGGCCACCGCGATGATGACCACCGCCGATATCCGCCAGTGGCTGCGTGATACAGCACCTGGTGCCCAGCTCACGCTGGATTCGCGTCGCGTGCGCGCCGGTGATGTGTTCATTGCCTGCCCCGGTGAATCCGGCGATGGCCGCCGTTATATTCAGCAAGCCATCGAGGCCGGCGCGCGCGCCGTGCTGTTCGACGATGGTGGTGATTTCAAATGGGATGACCATCTGTCCCTGCCCCATCTGCCGGTGCATGATCTTGCGCAGGTTGCCGGCCGCATTGCGCATGATTGGTATGGCCGACCTGATCGCGATATGTTGTCTGTCGCTGTCACGGGCACCAATGGCAAAACATCATGTAGTCAGTGGTTGGGTCAGGCGTTGTCGATGCAGCGGTTACCGACGGCTGTCATTGGCACACTGGGTATCGGTTTGTGGCGCAATGGTACGAGTGGCTCGTTTCAACCCACCGGATTTACCACGCCGGATGCCGTGCAACTGCATCGCGAACTGGCTGAACAAAAAAAACAAGGCGCGCTTGCGCTGGCGATCGAAGCCTCATCCATCGGTTTGGTGCAGCGACGCCTGCATGAGCTGCATATTGATGTCGCAGTGTTCACTAACTTCAGTCGCGATCATCTGGATTTCCACGGCACGATGGAAGCCTACGAGGCTGCAAAAATCCGGCTTTTCGACTGGCCCGGTCTGAAGCACGCGGTGATCAACCTCGATGATGCGATGGGACAGCGACTGCTGGCGCATCTGCGCACCCATCATCCCAAAGTGATGGTCACGGGCTACAGCATCGAACCCGACCAATTACCCACCGTGCCTCAGGGCGTCACGCTGCTGAGCGCCACCGACATTCGCGTGGGTCAGCAAGGCACCAGCTTCATGATGCATTCGCCGGCGACGCACGGTACGGTCCGCACCCAGCTGATCGGTCGCTTCAATGTCAGCAATGTGCTGGCCATTGCTGCCGTCATGATCAGTCAGGGTATGGCATGGCAGGCCGTTGTATCCGCACTCGAGTCACTGGTCGCCGTACCGGGTCGTATGCAACAGCTGGGCGGCGTTGATGCACCGCTGGCGATGATTGATTATGCGCACACCCCGGATGCGCTTCAACAAGCCCTGCAGACGCTGCGTCCGGTGGCCCAGGCGCGGCAGGGTGAATTGTGGTGCGTGTTCGGTTGCGGCGGCGATCGTGATACGGGCAAGCGCGCATCGATGGGCGCGGCGGCATTGCTGGCGGATCACATCATCGTCACCAGCGACAATCCGCGCAGCGAAGAGCCTGCGGCCATCATTGCGCAAATTATGAGCGGCGCTCATGCAGCCGTCAAAAAGGCGCAGGTCATTGAAGATCGCGCCAGCGCGATTTTGCACGGCATTCGTCATGCCGGAAAAAATGATGTGGTGCTGATTGCCGGTAAAGGCCACGAGGACTATCAGGAAATCAAAGGTCGTCGCCTGGCCTTTCGCGACGCCGATCATGCGGCGCTGGCTCTCGCCACGCGCGCCACACGCAATGGAGGCCACTAATGCAGGCAACGTTTGCTGATCTGCTGCCTTCCATTATTGGTGCGAACATGACTGCGCCGGCAGATTTTACGGGTGTCTCGACGAATAGTCAGACGGTCGCGGTCGGCAATCTGTTTGTTGCCTTGCGCGGTGAGCGCTTCGATGCCCACGATTTTCTGGAGGATGTGGCTGCTCGTGGTGCAGCTGCCGTGGTGGCTGAACGTGTGCCGGAGAATTTTTCGCTGCCTGCACTCATCGTGCCGGATACCCGCCATGCGCTAGGGCAGATCGCGCAAGTCTGGCGTCGGCGTTTTGCAATACCAGTGGTGGGTGTCACAGGCAGTAATGGCAAGACGACGGTGAAAGAAATGATTGCCTCGATTTTTGCTGCCGCTTACGGACAAGATAATTATCTGTCCACGCGCGGCAACCTGAATAATGAGATCGGTGTACCGCTCACGCTGTTTCGCCTCGATGCCCGCCATCGCGCGGCCGTGATCGAAATGGGCATGAACCATCCCGGCGAAATCGCGCGGCTGGCCGAAATTGCCGAGCCCAGCGTCGGTCTGGTCAATAACGCCCAGCGCGAGCATCAGGAATTCATGGCCAGCGTCGCTGCAGTGGCGGAGGAAAACGGCGCGGTGATTCGCTCGCTGTCCACCTCGGCTTGCGCGATTTTCCCCGGTGATGACGACTACACACCGCTTTGGCAAGGCTATGCGGGTCAGCGCAAGGTGCAGAGCTTCGGTTTGTCTTCATCGTGTGATATCCACGCGCAATGGCAGGTCGGCGATTTCGGTAGTCAGATCGCCATCAGTACACCAAACGCGCAATTCAGCGTGCAGTTGTCCGCTGCCGGCGTGCATAACGTACGCAATGCGCTGGCCGCCTGCGCCGCCGCCATCGCTGTGGGTGTTGACACAGACAGTATCGTGCGCGGCCTCGAAGCCTTTGCGCCGGTCGCGGGCCGATTGCAGCGCAAGACCGCATCGAATGGCGCATTGGTCATTGATGACACATACAACGCCAACCCCGACTCTGTGCGCGCTGCAATCGATGTGCTGGCCGCCGCACCCGCACCGCGCACCCTGGTACTGGGCGACATGGGTGAAGTCGGCAGCGAAGGCATTGCATTTCACGAAGAGATCGGTGCTTATGCGCAATCGCATCAGATCGATCACCTGTTTACTCTCGGCGCCCTGGCACGTCACGCGACTCGCGCGTTCGGTCAAGGTGCTGTGCATTTTGACGACATGGACAAACTCACCGCAGAGATCACCGGCACACCTGCCACCGCCAGCATACTGGTCAAGGGCTCGCGCTTCATGCAAATGGAACGTGTGGTCACCTATCTGACCGGTCACGCCACAGGAGGCCACTGAGATGCTCCTCTGGCTCGCTCAACATTTTCAGGATCAGATCGGCGCACTGCGGGTCTTCAACTTCATCACCTTCCGCGCGGTGTTTGCAACACTCACCGCCTTGCTGATCGGCCTTATCGCCGGTCCCGCGGTGATTCGCATGCTGACCACGCTCAAGGTAGGTCAGGCCGTGCGTACCGACGGCCCGCAAACGCATCTGATCAAATCCGGCACACCCACCATGGGCGGCGCGCTGATTCTGATCGGTATTGCCGTCTCTACGTTGTTATGGGGTGATTGGAGCAATCGCTTTATCTGGCCCGTACTGATCGTAACACTGGGTTTTGGTGTGATCGGTTGGGTCGATGACTACCGCAAAGTGGTTTACAAAGATCCGAACGGTATGGCCTCGCGCGAAAAATACTTGTGGCAATCGCTGATTGGTTTGCTCGCCGCGTTCTATCTCGCCTTCTCGATTTCGGGCCCCACTAACCTGAAAGTGTGGGCCTTGTTTACCGAATGGGTGCAATCCGGCTTTGCGATGGAATTGTCACCCAAGACCGACCTGATTGTGCCGTTCTTCAAAACCATCACCTATCCGCTCGGTGTGTGGGGTTTCATTGCGCTCACTTATTTCGTGATCGTCGGGACCAGCAATGCCGTGAACCTCACCGATGGTCTGGATGGTCTGGCCATCATGCCCACCGTGATGGTGGGTACCGGACTTGGATTATTTGCTTATCTGACCGGTAGTGCAACGTACTCGAAGTATTTATTGATCCCACATATTCCCGGTGCCGGTGAGTTGCTGATTTTCTGTGGTGCGATGGCTGGTGCCGGTCTGGCCTTCCTGTGGTTTAACGCGTATCCCGCGCAAGTTTTCATGGGCGATGTTGGCGCACTGGCACTGGGCGGTGCGCTTGGCACGATTGCCGTCATCGTTCGTCAGGAAATCGTGCTCTTCATTATGGGCGGCGTGTTTGTCGTCGAAACTTTGTCGGTGATGCTGCAGGTCGCGTACTTTAAATACACCAAGATGCGCACCGGGGTCGGCAAGCGCGTCTTGCTGATGGCGCCGCTGCATCACCACTTCGAACAAAAAGGCTGGAAGGAAACGCAGGTCGTTGTGCGTTTCTGGATCATCACGATGATGCTGGTGCTGGTCGGACTCTCGACCCTGAAATTGCGGTAAGGCGATATGGATTATCAGAATAAACAGGTATTGGTCCTCGGGCTCGGTGAATCGGGCCTCGCCATGGCGCTCTGGCTGGCGCAGGCGGGCGCGCGCGTGCGCGTTGCCGATACCCGTCCGGGTCCGGAACGTTTGTCTGCGTTGAAAGCGGCGCAGCCCCAGGCGGAATTCATCAGTGGTGAATTCAGCGCGGCGCTGCTCGATGGCGTGGACCTGGTGGCGGTCAGTCCGGGACTGGCACCTCACCGTGAACTCGCTGCAATACTGCCCGCGGCGCAGGAAAAAAATATCCCGGTCTGGGGTGAAATCGAACTCTTTGCACAAGCGCTCGCGGCACTCAAAGCCGAGCGGGATTACCAGCCGAAGATCATCGCCATCACCGGTACCAATGGTAAAACCACGGTCACCAGCCTCACCGGTCAGCTGTGCCGAGCGGCGGGCCTGTCGGTCAAAGTTGCCGGCAATATCAGCCCCGCTGCGCTCGATGTGTTGCGCGATGCGATCGCGAATGAGGACCTGCCGCAGTGCTGGGTGCTGGAATTGTCCAGCTTTCAACTGGTGACCACTTTCAGTCTGAATGCCAATGCAGCGACGGTACTCAACGTCACGCAGGATCACCTCGACTGGCATGGCGACATGGATGCCTATGCGGATGCGAAAGCCCGCATCTTCGGTCCTGAAACGGTGCGCATACTGAATCGCAATGATGCCCGCAGCATGAAAATGCACAGCGTGCTGGCGCACTGCGTGAGCTTCGGTACGGACTTGCCAGCCGAAGCAGACTGTCTGGGCTTATCGACCGAACACGGCATGCAATGGCTGATGCTGGCGGTCGGTAGCGAAGAAGGCGAAAAGAAAAAGCGCGGCAAGGCAGCCGTCGAAACCGAAGTGTTCATGAACCGGCTGATGCCTGTCGATGCCCTGAAAATTCGGGGTCAGCACAATGCCACCAATGTACTGGCCGCACTCGCGCTGTGCCGGGCGATCGGCCTGTCGCTCGCACCGCTGCTGCATGCTGCGCGTCAGTATCAGGGCGAGCCGCATCGCGTGGAGCTGATCGCCACCGTCGGCGGCGTTGATTATGTCGATGACAGCAAAGGCACCAACGTGGGCGCTGCTGTCGCGGCCATCGAAGGTTTGGGCGACGGTGATGGCAGCCAGCGTGCGCATCTGATTCTGATTGCTGGTGGTGATGGTAAAGGGCAGGATTTCGCACCGCTCGCAGCCGCCGTAAAACGTCATGCGCGTGCGGTGATGCTGATCGGCCGTGATGGGCCGGCGATTCGTGAAGCATTGAGCGACACCGGTGTCACGCTCACCGATTGCTGGACGCTCGAACAAGCGGTGCAGCGTGCCTCAGAGATGGCCGGCGAGGGCGATGTCATTTTGCTGTCGCCCGCCTGTGCGAGCTTCGACATGTTCAAAGATTATTCGCATCGCGCGCAAGTGTTTGCAGACGCCGTACATGAACTGGCCGCCAGCCGGGGCGAGGTGCTTGCATGAAACTGACGCTGCCTTTTTTCGGTGATCGCGAGCAGAACAGCGAACTGAAGCTGGGGCAGCGCTCGAGCATGCTTGAGTACGACCAGGCGCTGGTATGGGTCACACTGCTCTTGCTGCTGATCGGTCTGGTGATGGTGTATTCCGCTTCGATCAATCTGACCGAAACAAAAAAATACAAAGACGCATCCAGTCACTATTTTCTGGTGCGTCAGTCCATCTACATTGGTATCGGACTATTCGTGGGTTTGCTTGCTTTCCGCATACGCATCGAGCAATGGGAAAAATATGCGCCTTATCTTTTTCTTGGTGCGATGGTCCTGATGATCGTCGTACTGATACCGGGGCTGAGCAAGGACGCAGGTGGCGCGCGTCGCTGGATCAGCATCGGCCCTATACGGCTTCAGCCGTCTGAAATACTCAAGCTGATGATGGTGATCTACGCGGCTGATTTCACCGTCCGCAAGCAGCAGTACATGCACAAACTCAGCAAAGGCTTTCTGCCGATGGCCGGTGCGGTCGGTCTCGCCGCTGGTTTGCTGATGCTGCAACCTGACCTTGGGGCGGCAGGTGTCGTGGTCTGCATCGCGATGGGTATTCTGTTTTTAGGCGGCTTCAATATCGTCTGGTTCGGTGGCATTGCCGGCGTGCTGGCCTCGGTATTTAGCCTCATCATTCTGTTCTCGCCTTGGCGGCGCGAGCGGCTCACAGCCTACCTTGATCCCTGGGCTGATGGCAACGTCCTCGGCAAGGCATATCAGCTCTCGCATTCACTGATTGCCTTTGGACGTGGTGAGTTGTTTGGTGTTGGTTTGGGTGGCAGCGTTGAGAAACTGCATTACCTGCCTGAAGCACATACCGACTTCCTGATGGCCGTGATTGGCGAAGAACTCGGACTGGTCGGCGTCTTACTGGTCACCTTCCTGTTCTACTTCATCGTACGCCGTGCATTTGATATTGGTCGTCAAGCGATCGCCACTGAAAAATTCTTCGCCGGGCTCGTCGCCAAAGGCATCGGCATCTGGATCGGCGTACAGGCCTTCATCAACATGGGCGTCAACCTGGGCCTGCTGCCGACCAAAGGACTGACATTGCCGCTGATGAGCTTCGGTGGATCGAGCATTGTCACCAACTGTATTGGCATCGCAATCCTTTTGCGGATTGA
>CAZXDB010000018.1:13136-37816 GCA_964639465.1 uncultured Bifidobacterium sp.
CTCGCGATTGCTGAGACGATGCGTGCGCGCGGCTGGCAGGTGTCCTGGTTGGGCACACAGCGCGGTATGGAAGCGGAGATCGTGCCCAAACACGGACTCGCCTTTGATGCGATTGATTTCAGTGGCCTGCGTGGCAAAGGGCTGGTGCATACCGTGATTGGCGTTTTCAAGATGGCTGCAGGCTTTGTGCGTTGCCGTTCCATCCTGCGTGCGCGTGCACCCGATGTGGTGTTGGGCATGGGTGGGTATGTGACGGTGCCGGGCGGGATGATGGCGGCACTGTCAGGCAAGCCACTCGTGCTGATGAATGCCGACGCAGCCTTGCTGATGTCGAATAAAGCCCTGCTGCCCTTTGCCCGAAAGGTGTTGTTCGGTTTTGACGCTGACACAGGTGCTGCCGGTCATAAAGCACTCGTCACTGGTAATCCGGTGCGTCGCGAAATCAGTCAGCTGCCGGCACCTTCAGAGCGATACCGCGCCCGCTCAGATGCGCTGAATGTTCTGATCATCGGCGGTAGTCTGGGTGCGCGCGTTTTGAACGAAACACTACCCGCAGCGCTGGCAAAACTACTCCCGGAGCAGCGGCCGCGCATCGTGCATCAGTCAGGGCGCGCGCATATCGCGGCGCTGAAGGACAGCTATGCGCAGGCCGGTGTCGATGCCGAGGTGGTGGATTTCATCGATGACATGGCGGCGCGTTATGCCGCTGCCGATCTGGTGATTTGTCGTGCTGGTGCCATTACGGTGACGGAATTATGTGCGGCCGGTGTTGCCAGTGTGCTGGTGCCACTGGTGGTGTCGACCACGTCGCATCAGCGCAATAACGCGCAATGGATGGAAAAAGGTAAAGCCGGCATTCATCTGCCGCAGCCCCTACTGAAACCAGAGGCGTTGGCCTCATTGCTGCAGACCCTCACACGCGAGCGTTGTCTGCAAATGGCCGAAGCAGCTTATGCCCTTGGACGGCGTGACGCGAATGAAGCGATTGCGCTCGTGTTGGAAGAGTTGGGAAATTTATGAAGCACAAGGTTAAACATAGTCATTTCGTTGGCCAAGCAGCGTGGTCACGCTGCGCTTGTCCCTTGGCGGCGAAGCCGAAGCCACCGGCAAATACAGGCGCTCGTATGGAGCGGTTTGCATGAAGCACAAGGTTAAACACATTCACTTCGTCGGCATAGGTGGGTCGGGGATGAGCGGCATTGCTGAGGTATTGCTCAATCTCGGCTACACCGTATCCGGCTCCGACCTGAGCAGCAATGCGGCCAGCCGCCGTCTGGCTGAGCTGGGTGCTTCCATACGCATTGGTCATTCGCCCGAGAACGTCGAAGGCGCAGATGCGATCGTTACATCCACCGCCGTGCAGGCGACCAATCCGGAAGTGCTCGCGGCCCGCGCGCGTCATGTACCGATCGTGCCACGCGCGGTGATGCTGGCCGAGCTGATGCGTCTCAAACGCGGTATTGCGATCGCTGGCACGCATGGCAAGACCACCACCACCAGTCTGGTCGCCAGCATTCTGGCCGAAGGCGGACTGGACCCCACTTTCGTGATTGGCGGTCGTCTAAACAGTGCGGGCGCAAATGCGAAACTAGGAGCAGGTGATTTCATTGTGGCCGAGGCCGATGAATCCGATGCATCATTCCTGAATCTGTCACCGGTGATTGAAGTCATCACCAACATCGATGCGGATCACATGGAGACCTACGATCACAGTTTCGCAAAACTGAAACAGGCCTTCATCGAATTCACGCAACGCCTGCCGTTTTATGGTGTGGCCATCTTGTGCATCGATGACGCCAATGTGCGCGAAATTATGCCCTTCATTTCCAAACTGGTGATGACCTATGGTTTTCATCCAGAGGCAGATGTGCGCGCTGTTGATGCACGCGCGGTCAACAGCCATATGGAATTCACGGTCGTCCAAAAAGATTACCCACCACTGTCGGTGCGTCTGAATCAGCCCGGCATGCACAACGTGCAGAACGCCTGCGCAGCGATTGCCATTGCGCGTGAGCTGGATGTCGCCGATATCCACATACAGAAGGCGCTGCAGGAATTCACCGGCGTCGGCCGGCGCTTTACCAAGTACGGCGAGCTGCCGCTGCCTTCAGGCGGCAGTTTCTCGCTGGTTGATGACTATGGCCATCACCCGGTTGAAACCGCAGCGACGATTGCCGCCGCGCGTGGTGCCTTCCCCGGTCAGCGACTGGTGCTGGCGTTTCAGCCGCACCGCTACACGCGTACACGCGATTTGTTCGAAGACTTCGTCAAAGTGCTTTCCAGCGTCGATGTGCTGGTACTTGCCGACGTCTATCCGGCCGGTGAGCAGCCGATTCCCGCGGCCGATGGCCGCTCGCTCGCGCATGCGCTGCGGGTGGTCGGCAAGACCGAGTTGGTCTTTGTAGAAAATATTGCCGACATGCCCGACACACTGCTGAAAATGGCGAATGACGGCGACATCGTGATGACCATGGGCGCGGGTTCGATTGCGAACGTCCCCGCACAATTGCAACAACTGACAGCACAGGTGGCGTCATGAACGCACTGTTGAAGACGGAATTCGGCAAGGTCGGTGTTTTGTTCGGCGGTCGTTCCGCCGAGCGGGAAATTTCACTCATGTCCGGCACGGGTGTGCTGAACGCGCTGCAAGCGCAAGGCATTGATGCGCATGCCTTCGATCCGGCCCAACGTTCGCTGGCTGAGCTTGCCGCAGAAAAATTTGATCGTGTCTTCATCGCCCTGCATGGCCGCTATGGTGAAGATGGCACGCTACAGGGTGCACTCGAGCAGCTAGGGATTCCCTACACCGGCCCCGGTGTGCTGGCCTCGGCCATTGCAATGGACAAGGCGATGACCAAGCGCGTCTGGTTGCATAACGGTTTGTCAACGCCGGATTTCGTGATGCTCAAGGCCGACAGTGACTGGAGCGCGATTGCAAAACGCTTGGGTCTGCCGCTGATTGTGAAGCCCGCGCACGAAGGGTCGACGCTGGGGCTGACCAAGGTAACCACGGTGGAGGCATTACCACTGGCGTATGCGCAGGCAGCGAAATTCGACAAGGCGGTGATGGCAGAAGCGTTCATCAGCGGCATGGAGCTGACCTGCCCGGTGCTTGGTAGCGGCGAGGATGCCCGCGCGCTGCCGGTGGTGCGCATCGTCGCACCGGATGCGAACTACGACTACCAGAACAAATATTTTTCCGACGAGACGAAATACCTGTGCCCGAGCGAACTGCCGCCGGCGCAGGAGCAGCAAATACAGCAACTGGTGCTCGAGAGTTATCGCACGCTGGGCTGTCGTGGCTGGGCGCGCGCCGATGTGATGGTGAGTACACAAGATAACCAGCCCTATCTGCTGGAGATCAATACCTCGCCCGGTATGACCAGCCACTCGCTGGTGCCGATGTCGGCAGCGGCAGCGGGCCTGTCGTACGAGATGCTGTGTTTGGAATTGTTGCGGATGGCAGCACTGGATTTACAGCCATCGCCGGACTGGAAAGTGTAAGTAGAAAAAGCAAAGAGATCATCAAGCATGTGGAACGACATCAGGACATTGAACACGATCACCCGGGCGATGCTCGGTGTGCTCCTGCTTTGCCTGCTGTATGGCGGCTACCAGTGGCTGTCCCGTCAACCGATGTTTGATTTTCGGGTGGTGCAGGTGCGCCCGGTGAAAGGGATGCCGCTGCGTTATGTCGATGCAGTCACGGTGCGTAGCGCAGCGCTGCCGCGCATACGCGGTAATTTTTTCACCGCAGATTTGCAGGCCGTGCGCGCTGCTTTTGAAACCGTGCCCTGGGTGCAGCGGGCCTCGGTGCGACGCGAATGGCCGAACAAACTGGTAGTCACGGTCGAGGAGTACAAGCTGCTGGGCACCTGGGGCGAGGAAGAAGGACGGCTGCTTTCCGCTGATGGTTTTGTGTTTACTGCGAATCTGGCTGAAGCAGAAGCCGCCGTCGAGGGCAGGCTGCCCGAGCTGGCCGGGCCGGATGATAGCGCGCGGGAAGTGGCGGCGCGGCTGGCTGATTTACGCAACTGGCTTGCGCCGTTGAAGCTGACGCCGCAGTCCCTGTCGCTCTCGCCGCGTTATGCGTGGACTGCGCAGCTTAGCAACGGCGTCACCTTGCATCTGGGAAGAGCGCATGACCGCGAGGTGCTGAGAGCACGCATCGATCGTTTTGTGCATGTGTATCCGCAGTTATCGGTAGCGATGTCCGGTCAGATCGTCAGTGTGGACCTGCGCTATCCGAACGGGCTGGCGCTGCGCAAACGCGGACAGAGCGCCCCGGCTGTGGTGCCGGAGACAGATGCACCGAGTACGACATAAAGCGCGCTGAAATCGCAAAAATAGCAATAGAACAGCAGCAAGGCGGTAACGATGCAGAAAAAAGACAGAGAAACAGAGAGAAACAAACAGAGAAGCAGACCGTAAGCAGAACGTGAAGCAGACAGCAAGAAGGCGGCGCCGAGACACCAACGAGACAATACATAACAAGCTGGAACATTTATGACGAAAGACGCAAAAAATCTGATCGTAGGCCTCGACATCGGCACATCGAAAGTGGTTGCGGTGGTGGCCGAAGTGCTGCCGGACGGCCGCCACGAAGTCATTGGCCTGGGTCAGCATGATTCCAAAGGTCTGAAAAAAGGTGTGGTGGTCAATATTGAGTCCACTGTCGAATCCATTCAGCGCGCACTCGAAGAGGCTGAGTTGATGGCCGACTGCCAAATACGAAATGTGTGGATCGGGATTGCTGGCAGTCATATCCGCAGCTTTAATTCGCGCGGCATGGTCGCGATCAAGGACAAGGAAGTCACCGCAGCCGATGTGGCGCGCGTGATTGAAACCGCGCGCGCGGTGAATATCCCGACGGATCAGCAATTGCTGCACACGATCCCGCAGGAATTCATCGTCGATAACCAGGAAGATGTGCGCGAACCCATCGGCATGAGCGGTGTGCGTCTGGAAGTGAAGGTTCATATCGTGACCGGCGCGGTGTCAGCGGTACAGAACGTGATCAAGTGCGTACGTCGTTGCGGGCTGGAGGTTACTGATTGGATCTTGCAGGGCCGCGCTTCCGCAGATGCCGTATTGACCGAAGATGAAAAAGAACTCGGTGTTGTGCTGGTCGACATCGGTGGCGGCACCACCGATGTCGCCATCTTCACTGAGGGTGCGATTCGCCATACCACCGTGTTACCAATCGGCGGCGATCAGATCACCAACGATATTGCGATGGCTCTGCGAACGCCGACTGCCGAAGCCGAAGAAATCAAGGTGCGCTACGGCGTGGCCAAGCAGGTGCTGGCTGATCCTTCCGAAACTTTTGATGTGCCGGGCCTGGGAGATCGCGGTCCGCGCGCCTTGTCGCGTCAGGCATTGGCGGCGGTGATTGAGCCGCGGGTTGAGGAACTGTTCTCGCTCGTGCATCAGGTGGTGCGTGAATCCGGTTTCGAAGAAGTGCTTTCGTCGGGCATCGTCATCACCGGCGGCAGTGCACTGATGCCGGGTATGTGTGAACTGGCCGAAGATATTTTCCTCAAGCCCGCACGTGTGGGTGAACCGGATTACAGCGGTCAGCTCACCGATGTCGTGCGTAGCCCGCGCTACGCCACCGTACTCGGCTTGCTGATGGAAGCCAAGCGTCAGTATTTGCGTGGGCAGGTGGTCACGCGTCACGGCGGCTCGGCGAAGGCGCTGTGGGAACGGATGAAGGAATGGTTTTTAGGGAATTTTTGATGTCGGGCGCAAGAAGCCTATGCACTGTAAGTGCAGGAACGACGCTGGATCCCGGCCTTCGCCGGGATGACGCTTCAAAGGTTGTTGGTCCGAACAAAAGTTGTTGGTCCAAACAAAGGTTGTTGATCCAAACAAAGGTTGTTGATCCGAACAGAGGTTGTTGGTCCAAACAAAAATTGTTGTTTCAAACAAAGGTTGTTGTTTCAAAAAACTGGGGTGACGGTTGAGACGCTATTGCCTTCAAAATTGTCATCCCGGCGAAGGCCGGGATCCAGTGATTTTCGTTGCGGATCAGCTGGTCTTAATAGTGAAACATAAAGTTAGTTAGTTGCGAGTAGCGTGTAGAAGTGGATATCTGTTTTTAATAGTCAGTGCAATGAGTAAAACCAATCATCAAGTTTTTGTTTAACCACGCAGTTGTTAGTTGCTAGCCGTCACGCCATGTGGCGGTTAACGACTAGAAACTGCACCATAAAGGGAGTCATCATGGAAATCGATATGCTCGAAACAACAAAAGGCACGATCATTAAAGTGGTTGGTGTTGGTGGTGCCGGCGGTAATGCTGTCCAGCACATGATCAACAAGGGTGTGGCCGGCGTTGAATTCATCGTCGCCAATACCGATGCGCAAGCATTGCAGCAATCGAAAGCCCATAACGTGATTCAGATTGGTGAATCCGGTCTGGGTGCCGGCATGAAACCGGCACTCGGTCGTCAGCTTGCCGAAGAAACCCGCAGCCGTATCGAAGACGCGCTGCGTGGTGCGCATATGGTGTTTATCGCAGCCGGCATGGGCGGCGGTACCGGCACAGGTGCGGCACCCGTGGTCGCTGAGGTGGCCAAGGAACTCGGCGCGCTGACCGTCGCGGTGGTGTCCAAGCCCTTCACTTACGAAGGCCAGAAGTGCATGAAGATCGCCGACGAAGGTCTCGAAGAGCTGAGCAAGCACGTCGATTCGCTGATCGTGATCCTAAATGAGAAGCTCGAAGAGATCTACGAAGACGACAGCATGATGGACTGGCTGCAGCACGCCGATGATGTGCTCAACAATGCAGTGGCCGGTATTGCCGAAATCATCAATGTGCCTGGCCATATCAATGTCGACTTCAATGACGTCAAGACCATCATGGCCGAGCAGGGCAAGGCGATGATGGGTACGGCTGTCGCTTCCGGCATGGACCGCGCACGTATTGCGGCGGAACAGGCGATTGCATCACCGTTGCTCGATGGCATTGATCTGTCCGGTGCGCGTGGCGTGCTGGTGAATGTCACCGGCAGCAAATCGCTCAAGGGCAAGGAAATCCGCGAAGTGATGGCAACTGTCCGTGCGTTCGCAGCAGAAGATGCATCGATCGCCCAGGGTATTGCCTACGATGACAGCATGGGTGATGAAATCCGTGTCACCGTCGTGGCTACCGGTCTGGGCCGTCGCAAGCCTGTGCTGGTATCGAACCCTGTCCCTGTCGCTCGTACCGGTACCTATGATGGCGCTGCGACTGCCGATGCCTACAGTGCCAGCACCCCACCGGCCGAACCGATTCGCACGCCGGCTGTCTGGCGCCGCGAATCGGCATCTGAAACGGTGCGGGCGATGGAGCGCAATGGTACCGAGACCTATGACATCCCCGCGTTCTTGCGCCGGCAGGCGGACTGAGGCTGCAAGAAAGCAGTGTGCAGGGCATAATTCGGGAAGATTGCGGCAGTGCCGCAATCTTTTCTCGTTGTGCTTCCCGATTTCTCTACGCATAGGACCATCCCATGACCATCAAAACCGGAGATCATCTCCCTGAAGGCAAACTCGCCGAGTTTATCGACACCGAAACTGAAGGCTGCTCGCTCGGACCGAACACGTTCAACGTGTCCGATCTGACCAAGGGCAAAACCATCGCCATCTTCGGTCTGCCCGGTGCTTACACACCGACCTGCTCGGCGCAGCATGTGCCCGGCTACATTGCACACGTGAAAGAACTCAAAGCCAAGGGCGTTGATGAAATCTGGTGCATCTCGGTCAATGACGCGTTTGTCATGGGCGCTTGGGGCCGTGAGCTTAATGCCACTGGCATCGTGCGCATGATGGCGGACGGTAATGCCGATTTCAGCAAGGCACTGGGCTTGTCGGCCGACTTCAGTGCTTACGGTATGGGTACACGTTCGCAGCGTTATTCGATGCTGGTGAAGGATGGCGTGGTCAAACAGCTGCACGTCGAAGCGGCAGGCAAGTTCGAAGTGTCGAATGCCGAGACCATGCTTGCCAACATGTGAGCTGACGCATCGATAGAAAAATCGCTTCATTAAAAAAATGATCAGACAGAGAACGCTACGAGACACTGTCAAGACCACGGGTGTCGGCCTGCACTGCGGCACCCGCGTTGAACTCACGCTGCGTCCTGCGCCGGTGAATGCCGGCATTGTGTTTCGCCGGGTGGACATCAACCCGCCGGTGGAATTGCCGGCCTCGGCCATGAGCATTGGTGATACGCGCATGGCGTCGGTGCTGGAAAAAGATGGTGTGCGTGTATCGACCGTGGAGCATCTGATGTCGGCCTGTGCTGGTTTGGGTATCGACAATCTGATCGTCGATGTGACCGCCGAAGAAATCCCGATCATGGATGGTTCGGCGGCCTCCTTCGTTTTTTTGTTGCAGCAGGCAGGAAGTACCGAGCAGGAGGCTGCAAAGCAATTCATTCGCGTGCTCAAGCCCGTGGAAGTGCGCGAAGGCCAAGGCAAGCAGGAGAAATGGGCTCGGCTTGAGCCGCACCATGGTTTCCGTCTGAAGTTTTTTATCGAATTCAATCACCCAGCCATTGATGGCACTGGTCAGACGGCCGATGTTGATCTCAGTTTTGAATCCTATATCGAGGAAGTCGCGCGCGCGCGCACCTTTGGATTCATGCAGGATGTCGAAACCCTGCGAGGTATGGGGCTCGCGCGTGGCGGTTCGCTCGAGAATGCCATTGTCATGGATGAGTTCCGCATCCTGAATGCCGGCGGACTGCGCTACCAAAATGAATTCGTGCGTCACAAAATTCTGGATGCGATGGGCGATCTGTATCTGGCCGGTCATCCTTTGCTCGCCAGTTATGCCGCGCACAAATCCGGTCATGATCTGAACAACAAGCTGCTGCGGGCTTTGTTCGCTGATCCAACAACTTACGAGATCGCGACCTTCAGCACGGCCGCAGCAGCACCGGCGGCGTATTCCAGTCAGCTCGAACAGGCCTGGGCTGCGTAGCCTCGCTATTGAATTCAAAAGACGGATGTTGTTCGAAAATGGGTGTATCAGTTCGCAGTCAATACTCTAATGAACGAACGACGCTAGATCCTCCCTTGCAGGGTGCGTCATGGCGAGTACGCCATGACCGTTTCGCAGGCAGACCGCATGCGGTCTGAAACCCCAGCTCCACCCTGCGCCGGGATGACGTTTGAGAAGCGGTACGTCTGTAAAACAGTCATCCCGGCGCAGGCCGGGATCTAGCGTCGTTCGTGTCACAACAAAGTCTTTCGCCTCGAGGTGAAGGCCGTTGAGTAAATGCTTTCCTGCCCCATTCTGATGTCTGAGCTTACTCATTCTTCACCTCACCGCACCGAAACTCGCCTCGCCTTGTTCGCGCTGATCGCAGGCAGTGCTCTCTGGGGCCTCACCTGGTGGCCGCTTAAATTCTTTGCGTCGCTGGGCCTCGACGGCCATTCGGTCTCCCTCACTGCATACAGCGTCGTCGCATTGCTCTCGCTGCCTCTTCTCTGGCGTGAACGCCGGCAATGTCGGCAGGAGTGGCATTACCTGCTGATGATTGGTCTGTTCTTCGGTACCGCCAATGTCGCGCTTACTTATGCGCTGATGGCCGGCTCAGTCGTGCGGGTGATGCTGCTGTTTTTTCTGTTGCCGGTCTGGGGCATCCTCGGTGGTGCATTGTTTCTGAAAGAGCGGATCGGCTGGCGTCGCCTGATCGCCGTAGTTTTCTCGCTCGCCGGTGTATTCGCCATTTTGGGTGCCGCCGATGCGCTCGATACACCGCTGTCGCTGGCCGATGTACTGGCGCTAATTGCCGGCCTGGCCTACACCGCCGGTGGTATTAGCAACCGCAAGGCGCAAACACTGCCCATGCTCAGTCGCACACTGGTAAGTTTTGTGGGTTGCGCGCTGATTGCCTTGCTGGCTTTAGTGTTTTCTGTGCCTTCGATACCGACACTCTCGGCAATTCACTGGCTCTGGCTGGTTTTGTTTGCTGCAGTCTGGCTGATGGGCGCGACCTTGCTGACCACCTATGGTGTCACGCATGTCCAGGCCAGTCGCGCGGCGGTGTTTCAGGTGGTGGAGTTGTTGGTGGCAGTGACCAGCGCGGTGTTGATTGGGGGTGAATCGCTGAGTGCGCATGAATATCTGGGGGCGGCGCTGATAATGGGTGCGGCTTTGCTCGAAGCCCAATCACAAACACTGGATCCCGGCGCAGGCCGGGATCCAGCGTCGTTACTGCACTGACCAGCACGCGCTGACTTCGGGGAACCTGCTTCGAACTCATCCATCAGCCAGTCCGCCTCTTCAGCCCCGCCGCCTCACCAGCAACTGCAGCGCATCGCGCAGCGGACTGGCTTCCAGCGATTGCGCCAGTTCGGCAAACGCCTGCACCGCTCGCGAGGGTAAAACTGCCTGCGCGGCGGGTCGGTCAGGCCCCCGGTTTTCGCCGGACATCATCTGCACTTTGATCCGTATGCTATCCACCGGCCAAGCTTTATTGCGCAAGCCTGCCTGCAATTTTGGCAACATCTGGCGCAGTCGCGTGGCCAGCGCAGCATTCGGCACCGCGATGTGCAGCTGGCCCTCCTGCAGCTGAAGCACCCGACAGGCGTTGAAGACGCCCGGCAGCAGCCGTTCCGCATCGGTCTGCAGCGCGGCCATTTTCTCCAGCGTGGGCAGCAACCCGGCCATGACCTGATCGCCTCGCAGGAAAGAACTTGCCTCGCGGGTCGTGGGGCGATGGGCGGGACGACTTGCGGGCGTGAAATTCGGCGTGTTCCTGGACATCTGGCAACGTTAACACAGGGTTTCTACCGCGGCCACCCATGCAGGCCCATGCGGTCATGTCGCTTGCAAGGCAGGCATCTTCAGAGGGGCCGCATGCTAGAATCGCGCCTTTGGCCAATACTGCCTCGCCTCTGGCGATGCGCTGTGAAGCCCGTCTTTTTCTCCAGTCCCCACATGTCTTTTCTGACCAAAATTTTCGGTAGTCGCAATCAGCGACTGATCAAGAAGCTGCAAAGCACCGTGCGTGAAATTAATGCGCTTGAAGCCTCGCTCGAGCCCTTGTCTGACGAGGCGCTGAAAGCAAAAACGCCCGAACTCAAAGCGAAGCTCGCCGCTGGCGCCACCACCGACGATATTCTGGTCGAGGCCTTTGCTGTCTGCCGTGAGGCCAGTAAGCGCGTGCTGAAGATGCGTCACTTCGACGTGCAGCTGATCGGCGGCATGGTGCTCCATCAAGGCAAAATCGCCGAGATGGGTACGGGCGAAGGCAAGACGCTGATGGCCACGCTGCCCGCTTATTTGAATGCGCTCACAGGCAAGGGCGTGCACATCGTCACCGTCAACGACTACCTTGCCCAGCGCGATGCGGAGTGGATGGGCAAGCTCTATGGCTGGCTGGGTCTCACCACCGGCATCAACCTCTCGCAGGCGCCGCATGATGTCAAGCAGGCCGCTTATGCCGCTGACATTACTTACGGCACCAACAATGAATTCGGATTCGATTACCTTCGCGACAACATGGTCTATTCGACCGGCGATCGGGTGCAGCGCGGCATGTCGTTTGCCATCGTCGATGAGGTTGACTCGATCCTGATTGACGAAGCGCGCACACCGCTGATCATCTCCGGCCAGGCCGAAGACCATACCGAGATGTATCGCAAGATGAACGCGCTGCCGCCGCTGCTGTCCCAGCAGGTGGGTGAAGAAACGCCGGATGGCAAAGGCGTGGTTGAAGTCCCCGGTGATTACACGCGTGACGAAAAAGCCAATACGGTTTTGCTGACCGAAGCAGGCCATGAAAAAGCCGAGCAGATACTCACCAACATGGGTCTGCTGCCCGAAGGTGCGTCGCTCTACGACCCGGCGCACATCACGCTGATTCATCACCTGTATGCCGCACTGCGCGCGCACACGCTGTTCCACAAAGATCAGCAATACGTGGTGCAGAACAATGAAGTCATCATCGTTGATGAATTCACCGGCCGTCTGATGACGGGGCGTCGCTGGTCGGATGGTTTGCATCAGGCAGTTGAAGCGAAGGAAGGCGTACGCATTCAGCACGAGAACCAGACGCTGGCCTCGGTCACTTTCCAGAATTACTTCCGCCTGTACAGCAAGCTGGCTGGCATGACCGGAACGGCTGATACCGAAGCCTATGAATTCCAGGAAATTTACAGTCTTGAAACCGTCGTCATTCCACCGAACCGACCCAGCAAGCGTACCGATCGGCAGGATCAGGTTTTCAAGAACGCCGCCGGCAAATACCGCGCACTGATCGCCGACATTCGGGATTGCTGTGAGCGCGGCCAGCCGGTACTGGTGGGTACCACCTCGATCGAGAATTCCGAGCTCATCTCGTCGATGCTGGATGAAGCCAAGCTGCCGCATAATGTACTCAACGCCAAGCAGCACGCGCGTGAAGCAGAAATCATTGCGCAGGCTGGTCGTCCGAAGATGATCACGATTGCGACCAACATGGCCGGTCGTGGGACCGATATTGTGTTGGGCGGTAATGTCGACAAGCAGATTCAGTTGATCGAAGCCGATAGCACGATTCCCGACGCCGAGAAAGCAACGCGTTCGCAAACCCTGCGCGACGAATGGCAGTCGCTGCATGAGCAGGTGGTCAATGCCGGCGGCTTGCACATCATCGGCACCGAGCGTCATGAATCGCGCCGTATCGACAATCAGCTGCGGGGCCGTTCCGGTCGTCAGGGCGATCCGGGTTCCTCGCGTTTTTATCTGTCGCTGGATGACCCGCTGCTGAGAATTTTCGCGGGTGATCGCGTGCGCTCGGTGATGGAGCGACTCAAAATGCCGGAGGACGAGCCGATTGAAGCCGGCATCGTTTCACGTTCGATTGAATCCGCGCAACGCAAGGTCGAAGCGCGCAACTTCGATATCCGCAAACAGCTGCTGGAATACGACGATGTCGCCAATGATCAGCGCAAAGTCATTTATACCCAGCGCAATGAATTGCTTGAGACTGACGATGTCAGCGAAACCAGTCAGGCGCTGCGTCACGGCGTGTTCACCGATCTGTTCCGCACCTACGTGCCTGAAGAGTCGATGGAAGAACAGTGGGATCTGCCCGCTCTGGAAGCCGTGCTCGCCGCCGAATGGCAGTTGCACGTGCCGATGACCGAATTGCTGGCCGCCGACCCCAATCTGACCGATGAGGATTTACTCGGACACTTGCTGACCGCCGCCGATGTCGTGTATCAGTCCAAGGTCGATGTGGTGGGCAAGGACGCGTTTAGCGGCTTCGAGCGCAATGTGATGTTGCAAAGCATGGACACGCAATGGCGTGAACACCTCGCCGCGCTGGATCATCTGCGGCAGGGCATTCATTTGCGTGGCTACGCGCAGAAAAACCCGAAGCAGGAATACAAGCGCGAAGCGTTCCAGCTGTTTGGCCAAATGCTTGATCTGATCCGTAATGATGTCGTGCGTCTGATCATGACGGTGCAAATTCAGTCGCAGGAGGAAATCGCTGCCGCTGAAGAAAAAATGACACATCCGCAGCTGGAGAATCTGAATTACCAGCACGCTGATTTCAATCCGGAGCTCGCGCCCGAAGAATTGCTGGCGCCAACCGCCCGGGATGAGTCACGTGCGCAGATGCCAATGACGAATGCGATGCCGAAGGTGGGTCGGAATGATCCTTGTCCTTGTGGTAGCGGGAAGAAGTTCAAGCAGTGTCATGGAAAGCTGGCCTGAGGTCTCAGTCTGTTATGCGTCCCTATTTGAAGAATGAAGGTGCCGGGATCCGGCGACTTTCACAGATGGTCGATTAATCCGTTACCGAGACCGAGCGTAATCCTATGGCCGTCAACTTCCCTCTGCCCACCCCCTTCAAGCTCAAACCCGTCCCAGGCATTCAGCTCGGCTACGCTGAAGCCGGCATCAAGAAGCCGAACCGCAAAGACCTGCTGGTGATGAAGCTCGCACCGACTGCAACCGTTGCCGGTGTGTTCACCACCAATCGTTTCTGCGCTGCGCCGGTACAGCTGTCGAAAGCGCATCTTGCGGAGACAGTGAGCTCGGGCAAACCAATTGCTGCGCTGGTGATCAATACTGGCAATGCGAATGCAGGCACCGGCGAGGCTGGCTTGAAGAATGCACAGGCAACCTGCGATGCACTCGCCCAACTGATGGGTTGCGATCCTTCGCAGGTGCTGCCGTTCTCGACCGGCGTGATTCTTGAGCCGCTACCGGTCGATAAACTCGTCGCCGGCCTGCCGCAGGCGATTGCCAACCTCACCGAGAACAACTGGTTTAGCGCTGCGCAATCGATCATGACCACCGACACGCTGCCGAAAGCGGCATCGCGCACGATTACCATCTCGGGCAAGAAGGTCACACTGACCGGCATCTCTAAAGGCGCCGGCATGATCCGCCCGAACATGGCGACCATGCTCGGTTTTGTTGCCTGCGACGCGACCGTGCCGCAGCCGCTCCTGGACAAGATGGTGAAGGAGGCAGCGGATGCGTCGTTCAATTGCATCACTATTGATGGCGATACCTCCACCAATGATTCCTTCATGCTGATTGCCACTGGCGCTGGCGAACTGGTGGTGAGCGATGCTGAATCGGATGAATATCAGGCGCTGGCCGCTGCGGTCACTTGGTTGTCGCAGGAACTCGCGCAGCTGATCGTGCGCGATGGCGAGGGTGCGACGAAATTCATCACCATCAATATTGAGCAGGGGCGCGATGCCGAGGAGTGCCGCAAGATTGCGTATGCGATTGGTCATTCGCCGCTGGTGAAGACGGCGTTTTTTGCGTCTGACCCGAATCTTGGCCGTATTCTGGCTGCGATCGGCTATGCGGGTGTGACGGATCTGGATGTTGGCAAGATTGATCTGTATCTCGATGATGTCTGGGTCGCGAAGCAAGGTGGGCGCAATCCGGATTACCGCGAAGAAGATGGTCAGCGGGTGATGAAGCAGAGTGAGATCACGGTACGCGTGACACTGGCGCGCGGTGAGGCGCGGGCGACGGTGTGGACCTGCGATTTGTCGCATGAGTATGTGTCGATTAATGCGGATTATCGGTCCTGATCGTTGCTTGCAGTACAGCTTCACGATGCTGGATCCCGGCGCAGGGTGAGGCAGGGAATTGGTAACGCATGCGTTGCACCTGCCGAAGCGGTTTGGCTTGCAAGCCAAACCGTGGCCCGAAGGGGGATCCGGTGACGTTGGCCCGTCTCCACCGCAGCGCCACCTTCGGTTACATAGGTCCCATACAAAAAATCAAAATGAAAGAACTCGAACAATTCCTCGCCAACGCAGAGCGCGTACTGGCTCGTGTCGAAGCCTTGCTGCCTGCCGCCCCCGCAGCCGTCGACTGGACCGCCGCCACTGCCTTTCGCTGGCGCGTGAGCCGCGATGGTCGTGGCAGCTTGCAACCGGTGCTGCATCCTTCGCGCATCAACCTCGATGATTTGCACAACATCGCGCCACAAAAAGAACAGATCGAGCAGAACACCCGCCAGTTCATCGAAGGTCGTCCGGCCAACAATGTGCTGCTGACCGGCGCGCGTGGTACGGGCAAGTCATCGCTGATCAAGGCGTGCCTCGCGCAATTTGCCGATCAGGGTTTGCGGCTGATTGAAGTCGACAAAGATCATCTGGTGGATTTGCCCGACATCGTTGACATGGTCGCGCAGCGGCCGGAGCGTTTCATTATTTTTTGCGATGACCTCTCGTTTGAAGAAGGCGAAGGTGGTTACAAGGCACTGAAGGTGGCGCTGGATGGCAGTATTTCTGCGCAGTCGGACAATGTGCTGATCTACGCCACCTCGAATCGCCGCCATCTGCTGCCAGAGCGTATGTCGGATAACGAAGGCTACAAACATATCGACGACGGCGATTTGCATCCAGGTGAAACCGTCGAAGAAAAAATCTCACTCTCGGAGCGTTTTGGCTTGTGGCTGTCGTTCTATCCATTCCGGCAGGATGATTATCTGGATATCGTTCGTCACTGGTTGAGGCATTTCGGCATTGATGCCTCGCAGTTCGCGGAAGCTGAGCCTGAAGCCCTGCGCTGGGCATTGCAGCGCGGCTCACGTTCTGGCCGCATCGCCTGGCAATTCGCGCGCGATTGGGCCGGCAAGCACGCGCGCTGATCTCGTGGCGGCGTTACCGATTGATGTGGCGGTCGGCATCCTGATGCAGGCCCATGGCGACGTGCTGCTCGCCTGCCGTCCTGAAGGCAAACCTTATGCAGGTTATTGGGAATTCCCCGGCGGTAAAGTCGAGCCGGGAGAGTCTGTGCTGGCGGCGCTGAAACGCGAATTCGCGGAAGAGATTGGTGTGCAGATCGAAACCGCCGAGCCCTGGTGCTGCGTCGAGCATGTGTATCCGCATGCGCATGTGCGGCTGCATTTTTTCATCAGCCGTGAGTGGCGTGGTGAGCCGCGCTCTCTTGAGGGACAGGCGTTGGCATGGCAGGGGGCTTCGTTTGCCGTAGAGCCTATTTTGCCGGCGACGGTGCCTTTGCTGGCGTGGCTGGATCGGGTGAGGTTTGGCGGGTAGCTGGCCAGACTTCTTCTGTAACAGTTTTGTTCGCCAGCAGAAGAAGAACCTAACGCCACTGGATCCCGGCCTGCGCCGGGATGACATTTGAAAAGCTAGCAGATCTGAATTAAAAAGCTAACAGACCTGAATTGAAAAGCCAGCAGACTTGAATTGAGGAGCTAACAGACCTGAATTGAAAAGCTAACAGACCTAAAATTCGTCATCCCGGCGCAGGCCGGGATCCAGTGGCGTTCAGCGTTCTTTAAGGGTCTCAGAAGGATGACTGCCTAAAAAACCCCCTCAGCCCCCCGGCTCATCCTCATCTTCCACCGGCATCGCCCCCGGAATCACATACTTCTCTTCCGCCCAGGCGCCCAGATCAATCTGCCGGCAACGTTCGCAGCAGAAAGGCCGGTGCTTGCTGGCTTCGGTCCATTCGACTTTTGTGCCGCAGGTGGGGCAATCAACTACGGTCGCCATGATGCAGGTGGGGTCAGAAATTACAGAGAGTCAGTTCAAACGGCACATCACCCTCATGTGCCTTGGGCTTCATGTCGCCATCCTGACTGGTAAAGCGTATCCACAGCACATACTTGTTGGCTGAGATTTCGGGAATCGCGCCGTGTTTCCCGTCGATGGCCACCCGCAGCATCTGATAGGTGCGTCCCTGCAGCATTTGCTGGAAGCTGCCGGCGGCGGCCACGATGTGGCTTGCACGTCCGGATTCGCGCAGCAGGCGCAGCACGATGGTGATGGCGGAGAACAAAGGCTCGAGAGGCGCGAACCAGGCAGTGATGTCGGCGCGGCGTTGTCCGGCGTCTTGCTGTTGCCAGGCGTGATAGGAGGGAAGGTCAAACTCGCAGGCGCCGCCGGGGATGATGGTGCGGCCGCGGATGCTCATCAGCCATTCATTGTCGCGGATGTGCTGGCCGGTTTTACCTTGCAGGCCAATCAGCGCGCTGCTGGTGCGCTCGATGTCAGATAACACCTGATCTAGCCGGGAGACCTCGACGTTCGGATTGGTTTTGAAACCCAGCAGTGTTTGCTTTTGGCGTTCCAATTCTTGCAACAGATCGGATTTGAGGTCAGCACGGCCCGCGACCTCGAGCATTTCATAGATCGTGGACAGTGCGACATGATGCTGGAGCGGATGATCCTGCTGAACGAAAAACCGGAATTTTTCGTAGAGGTCTTCCAGGCGCAACATGGTGCGAATACGCTCATTGAATGGGTATTCGTAGACGATCAAAGCAGCGTTCCTCGGTTTAGCCAGACATGAATGTGTATGATTCTGACCGAAGCCACCGGAAATTACAAACATCTGAACCGAAATGACGGCTATTTCTTCGCTGCCAGCGTCTGGTAGGCCTCATGCAAGTGGTGAACCGCGTCGGTGACGCTGTCCATTGCGCCGTCATTGATGATCACATCGTCGGCAATGGCCAGACGCGCCGCGCGTGTTGCCTGCGTTGCGATGATGGCCTGCACGGCTTCAGCCGAGAGTTGGTTGCGTTGCATCACGCGGGCCAGCTGCAGTGATTCCGGGCAGTCAACCACCAGCACGCGGTCGACCCGGTCTTTCCATTGGCCTGATTCGGTCAGCAGCGGCACCACAAACATCAGGTAATCACCGCTGGCTGACGCAGCTTGCGCGCGGGTTTGTTCCGCAATCATCGGGTGCAGTATGCCCTCTAACTGTTTGCGCGCTGTCGCATCGGAAAATACATGGGCACGCATCGCAGCGCGATCAAGTGCGCCTTCCGATGTCAAAAAGGCATCGCCAAATGTTTCGTGAATGGCCGGCATCGCCGCGCCACCCGGCCCCGTGAGCTGGTGCGCGATTAGGTCGGTATCGATGACAGCGGCACCCCGCTGTGCGAACTGGTCCGCGACCAGCGACTTGCCGCTGCCGATGCCACCTGTCAGACCGACAGAAAATTTATTAAAAGTCTTGGTTGGTTTCATTATTGTTTTAAGCCACTTCGTATTTTTTATCGTCCACCGATGTGCCGTCGCTTCATTGCAGCCTTAACCCCTGACCCAGCCACAGCTGTACCAGCGTCTCTCCAAACAGCAGCGCGATCAGCCCGGCGATGGCGAGGAAGGGCCCGAACGGAATCGGCTTGTCGCGCTGATGCCCGCGCAGCACAATCATCGCAATACCGACCAGCGCGCCCGTCACCGACGATAGCAAGACGATAAACGGCAGCATCATCCAGCCCAGCCAGGCACCCAGCGCGGCAAGCAATTTGAAGTCACCGTAACCCATACCTTCCTTGCCCGTTGCAAAGCGAAACAGCCAGTACACCGACCACAAGGAAAGATAACCTGCGGCTGCGCCAATGACCGCATCAGGCAAGGGCACAAAGCCACCTAATAGATTGACCAGCAGCCCCAGCCAGATTAGCGGTAGCGTGACGTCATCGGGCAGCATTTGGGTGTCGATATCGATGAAGGTCAGTGCAATCAGCGACCATACCAGCAGTAATGCGGTGATACCGCGCAGTTCGCTGCCCAACTGCCAGACCACCACGGCCGAGAGCAGGGCGGTAACGATCTCTACCAGCGGATACCGCGCCGAAATCGGTGCCCGACAATAGCGACAGCGGCCCTTGAGCCACACGTAGCTGAAAATCGGGATGTTATCCAGTGCTGACAGCGCATGCCCGCACGACGGACAGGCCGAGCGCGGCAGGATCAGGTTGTAGCGGCGGGTGTGCGGTGCGGGATTGTCGTTTTCCAGCGCGATGAAATTCTCGGTTTCGTGCTGCATCATCACAGGCAGGCGGTGGATGACGACATTGAGAAAGCTGCCGATCACCAGCGCGATGACAGCCCACATGAGCATGGCCGACAGCGAGCCCGGCGCGGCAATCAGCCAGGGAAATGATGTGGGCATATCGAATAGCACGGAGGGCAACGCTGAGGAAATGGCTGAGGAAACCGTAGAGGAAACCGCAGAGGACAGCTCGGAAGTCATCGCGGAAGGCATTGCAGATGACGCTGCTGATGGGGGCAGCGCAGAGGCCAGCACCGACAGCGGCAGCGTTGGGAAGGACAGCAGGGCATCCACCATCAGACGACCGAGCCCAGCTTAAAAATCGGTAAGTACATCGCGATCACCAGTCCTCCAATCAGTCCGCCGAGGAATACCATGATCACCGGCTCCATCAACGATGCCAGCGATGCGACAGCGGCATCGACTTCATCTTCATAAAATTCGGCGACCTTGCGCAGCATCTGATCGAGTGCGCCGGATTCTTCGCCGATCGCGACCATTTGCGTCACCATCGAAGGAAACACCTGTGTCTGGTGCATCGCGATCGTCAGGCTGGTGCCGCTGCGCACTGCAGCGCCGATGCGCTGCGTTGCATCCCGATACACCGCATTGCCCGAAGCGCCGCCCACCGAATCCAGCGATTCTACCAAGGGCACACCAGCGGCAAACATGGTCGATAGTGTACGCGTCCAGCGCGCAATCACGGCTTTGCGCACCACCTCACCAAAGACCGGCAGCCGCAACAGCAAACGATCGGTGGCGGCCTGCAGTGCCGGTGAGTGCTTCCAGGTGCGAACGAACAGCGCTCCACCGATAGTGAGACTGCCAAACAGCAGATACCAGTACTCGACGAAGCGATCTGACATCCAGATCACCATCAGTGTCGGCAAGGGCAGTTCGGCACCAAAGCTTTCGAACACGCTTTTGAATGAGGGTACCACCCAGATCATGATCACCGAAGTGACGATGAACGCAACCGCCAGCACCGCCGCCGGATAAAACAGCGCGCCGCGTATCTTGCTCTTGATGGCGAGGGTCTTTTCCTTGTAAGTCGCCAGCCGTGCCAGCAGGTCTTCCAGAATGCCGGCTTGCTCGCCCGCCGCAACCAGATTGCAAAACAGCGCATCAAAATACTGCGGATAACGCCGAAACGCCTGCGCGAGGCTGGTGCCGGTTTCGACATCGCCACGTATATCGAGTAGCAAGCGCGACACCGAAGCATTCGCATGCCCGCGCGCGACAATGTCGAACGCCTGCAGCAAAGGCACACCGGCTTTGAGCATGGTGGCGAGCTGGCGGGTGAAGAAGCAGATGTCTTTTTCGCTAATGCGTTTGGCGCGCCCGATTTTTTTCTTTTTGATGCGCGTGGTCAGAACACCCTGCCGTCGCAGACTGGCGCTGGCGCTGGCTGAACTCGCGGCACGTAATTCGCCTTGAACGATACGACCGGACTTGTCCTTGCCTTCCCAGACGAAAACGGATTCGTTGTTCGCGGGTTTGCTGTTGCGGGAAGGGGTAGCTATCGCCATGCATTACTCCTTGGGTAATTAATGATTAGTGCAACCAAGAATCTCATCTAGACTCGTCAGCCCCTGTTTCACCTTCTGCAAACCCGCTTCACGCAAGCTTCGAATGCCATCCCGCTGCGCCTGCGCTTCAATTTCCAGCGCACTGCCATGCGCGAGGATGATCTTCTCCATCGCTTCCGTCACCGGCATCACCTGATACACACCGACCCGTCCCTTGTAGCCACTCTGGTTGCAGCGCTCGCAGGCACCGGGCTGGTAGGCGGTCCAGCCGCCCAGATCATTTTCCGCAAACCCGGCAGCAAGCAGGGTGTCGGTGTCGTAGTCCACCGGCTGCTTGCAGCTGCACAAACGCCGAGCGAGCCGCTGGGCGGTGATCAGATTGACTGCTGAGGCTATATTGAACGGCGCGACACCCATGTTCAGCAGGCGCGTGAGTGTCGAAGGTGCGTCATTGGTGTGCAGTGTGGAGAACACCATATGGCCAGTTTGCGCCGCTTTGATTGCGATGTCGGCAGTTTCAAGATCGCGGATTTCACCCACCATGATGATGTCCGGGTCCTGCCGCAAAAAGGCTTTCAGCGCCACCGGAAACGTCAGCCCCGCGCGGTCATTGATGTTCACTTGGTTAATACCTGGCAGGTTGATCTCCGCCGGGTCTTCGGCGGTGGCGATGTTGATGCCGGGTTTGTTGAGCAGGTTCAGGCAGGTGTACAGCGACACGGTTTTTCCCGAGCCCGTGGGGCCAGTCACCAGCACCATCCCATAAGGACGTTGAATCGCATCCAGCAGCAAGGCTTTCTGGTCAGCGTCATAACCCAGCGCATCAATGCCCAATTTCGCCTGACTGCCATCCAGAATCCGCATGACGATTTTTTCGCCGAACAGTGTGGGCAAGGTCGATACCCGGAAATCAATACTGCGCGTGGCAGACACCGCCAGCTTCATGCGGCCGTCCTGCGGCACACGTTTCTCGGAAATATCCAGCCGTGAAATGACCTTGATACGCGACGCAAGTTTTTCTTTAATAGCCAGAGGTGGCTGCGCGATTTCACGCAACACCCCATCAACCCGAAAGCGAATCCGGTAAAATTTTTCAAAGGGTTCGAAATGCAGATCCGACGCGCCCATGTTGATCGCGTCCGTCAGAATTTTTTGCAGAAAGCGAACCACCGGCGCGTCATCGATTTCGCTCGAGCTGGCATCGCTGGCGTTGCTGGAAGATTCATCGACCAGCGCGATGTTTTCCAGATCGTCGCCGATCATGTCGGACAGGTTTTGCTCGGCGCTCTGCGAGAGTTTGGCGATCAGGTCCAGCAACTGTGGCTGAGACACCACCACCGGATCGACCGACAAACCCGTCTGAAACTTCACCTGATCCAGCGCCTGCGTCTGCGTGGGGTCGGCGATAGCGACACACACCTTGTTACTGCGTTTGGCTAGCACGACTATGCGCTGGGTTTGCATCAGGCGTTCATCAATTACCTTGGCGGGTAGCGAGCTGGTATCCAGCGCGGTGAGATCGAGCAGCGGATGGCCGAAGGTCTGCGAGCAAAACTGCGCAAGCGCGAGCGGCTGCAGCGTGCCGCTTCGGATCAGCGCATCGATGAAGGGAATTTTTTCACTGGTACTGCTGCGGGTGAGACTCTCGACCTGCTGCGCCGTCAACAGCTTCGCCTGCAGCAGCACACGCGGCAAGGCGGAGGCAGGCGGTTGTGATGCGGGGGTGACGGACATGAAGGCTCGCGGATTGAGGGCGCGGGCGGATGATGCGGGGTGTTGGGGCGAAATTGATTTTGTTGTTTTTTAGACGGGGGATGGGCTCAGTTGATCGTGGGAGATTAGGCTTGAGGTGATGTGTGGATACAACAGGTGGTAGAGTTTCGCTACTGCCATTGAATGGCCCATAGTCATGCCTGTCGGCCGCTCTTGAGATGTTTGAGCCAGGATTTCAAATGGAGTGTGAACAGCCATCAACGAAGGATCGCGAGGAGCTGCTTCCTTGATGCGTTATGAAGCGAGGCATGCCCATGGTCGCAATGGATACGATGATTGCTGCGCATGCCTTGTCACTGGACTTAACGCTGGTAACGAACAATCTACGCGAATTTGAACGAGTGAAAGGTCTGAGATTAGAAAACTGGGCCCAACCTCACCCCAGCCGATGAAGCTTGACCATTTTAATAGACTGCTCCTGCACCTGAACAATCTCGATCACACAATCCGCCATCTTCAGACTCACACTCGCCTCGGGAATATCCTGTAGTTCCTCCAGCAACAAGCCATTTAGCGTCTTCGGCCCATCCAGCGGCAGATTCAGATTCAGTCGCTTGTTCACATCGCGCAGTGAGGTTGTGCCTTCCAGCAAACACTCGCCTCGCGCATCCCAGCCAAAATGATCCGCGCGGGAAGCACTGGGCGTAGAGGTGGTGAATTCACCCACCATCTCTTCGATAATGTCATCCAGCGTCACCAACCCTTGCACTTCGCCGTACTCATCGACGATCACCCCCAGTCGTTCCTGGTTTTCCTGAAAATACTGCAGTTGGGTGAATAAATCTGTTTCCGGTGGAATGAAATAAGGCGTCGTCAGCAAAGCGCGGAAATGATCGACGGTGAGTTCATCTTCCTGATTTAGCAGCGCCATCGCTTTGCGCACATGCAGAATACCGGCGATGTTATTTACCTCGCCTTCATGCACCAGCAGCTTGTTGTGATAACAGGTCGTCAGCTGATGTTTGATCTCATCCACAGGTACCGACAGATTCAGCGATTCAATCTGTGCGCGCGGCGTCATCACGTCTTCAACCGTCACGCGTTCGAGATCGAAGAGGTTCAACAAAATACTTTTGTGCTTCACCGGGATGAAATTGCCGCCCTCCAGCACCATCGAGCGTAACTCTTCCGGCGACAAACGCTGATCACGCATCTCGCTGCCGGTGCGAATGCGTGTCAATTTTAAAATGCCGCGCACGAATAAATTCACAAACCAAATCACTGGTCGACCGACAAAAATCAGAGGCTTGATCACGACCGACGCCGGCAGCGCGATTCGCTCCGGATAAGTAGCGCCAATCACTTTCGGTGTGATCTCCGCAAACACAATCAGAAAAAACGCGACCACCGCGGTGGCGATGCTGAGTACTTCTTCGTTATTGCCGAAGGATGCAATGGCAATCGACGTGACCAGCGCCATAATCAGCGCGTTGATAAGAGTGTTGGCAATCAGGATCAGCGAGAGCATGCGGTCGGTATGCTCCAGCAGCCAGAGCGTGGTTTTAGCGAGCCGCGAACCGCGTCGCGCCAAATGCTTGACCCGATGTCGGTTCAGCGCCATCAGCGCGGTTTCGGAGATTGAGAAAAAAGCCGAGGTGCAGGTCAGGGTGACTAGAGCAAGGATTTGCACCCAAAGGGGTACAGTGTTCATGAGGGTCCGGGAGAGCGAATGTCAGAGGGGAGTATAGCGTCTGGGTTGGGGAGATTCGTTAATTGTTGAAATAGCAAGCATTTCCTTTTTGGCGTTGTTCGATAAAGCGTAATCCCCCTGACAACTTCGCAGGCATATTACGCAAATCCAGTTTCTTGAGATCCAGTTCCCGATATCATCCGCTCACGGCAAGAGCGTTAGCACTTTGCTCCCTTGATCAAAGGCTTGCAGATACTCGGCAATCTTTTCGAAAGTAGCGGTAACAGGCTTGCCCTGGTAATCCGTAGTACTCACCTCCGCAAAAAACATATCACTGGGCTTAACAGCTTTGAACAAAAACAGTTGGCGAGCAGATAATATAGCTCGTTGCTTCAGTGCCTCAGCAGGAGAAATGACAGTAACCGTTTCGTCCGTAATCAGCAGAGGTGCGTTGATCGATGGGCCGG